>JAUCSE010000002.1 GCA_030445275.1 Mucilaginibacter sp. | reverse complement strand
ATAAATAGCAATAAAAAGAAAACGAGTAATTTTCTTTTCATAGAACCATCAGTTTATTAGTTAATAGAAAAGAGCTATCGACCGAACTATTGTTTTCGCTCTTCGTAACAAATATCAAAGTCTTTTTTAATTTCTTTATACGAAAAATGGGAAATTTAGTTTCGGGAAAATAAAAATCAAAACACGAATAAATTTAATTATTATGCTTATTCCCGGTCGGATGGTTGTCTTCCAAAGTGGTAGTAACTATACTGACGATACGTGGTTAAATAAGGTATACAACAGCCAAATGGTTAACGCTAGATACCGCCGCGGCGGGTATTATTTCCATATTGAACCCGGCAACAGCTATGTTGCCGGCGGATTCTTCGGCCCAAACCCTGCCGACCTGAAACTGATACGGAATGATATCGCTTTTGATGCCGTTCCTTTGCGGACTATCTTAAATAGTGAATCCTTTATCTCGGCATTCGAAGCCCTGCGTGGGGAACAGGTGAAAACCACACCTAAAGGTTTTCCTGCAGATCATGAAGCGATCGATCTGTTGCGGTATAAACAGTTTTTGCTCGTCAGGCACTTTACGGATGAAGAGGTTTTGAGTAAAGATTTTGCCAAATATGCCGGAGAAACGTATAAAAACATGCGGCCGTTTTTTGATTATATGAGCGAAGTATTAACTACTGATATTAACGGCCTGGCTATTTGAAAAAGGAATTTGGTATATTGAGCCGTTAAAATGAACAGGAAATACTTTATCTCATCATTAGTTACTGCCGGGGCCGCATTATCAACCACATCAGGCTGGGCCGCTGCTCCATCCTCAGCCCCAAGTAGAAGGAGCCATAAGATACCATCTTACCTAAAGCCCGGAGATACCATCGGGGTAACCAGCCCGGCGGGGTATATTAGCTTGCAAGAGATACAATCCGCTGTGCAACTGATGGAAAGCTGGGGCTTTAAAGTTATAATTGGCGCAACTATAGGTAAAAAGGACTTTACCTATGGCGGTACCGATGATGAGCGAACTACAGACTTGCAACAGATGCTGGATAACCCGGATATTAAAGCCATTATGTGCGCGCGAGGAGGCTACGGTTTGGTAAGGATCATCGACAGGATCAACTTTAAACAGTTTAAAAAGCATCCCAAATGGGTGATCGGCTTTAGCGATATTACTGTGCTGCATTGCCATATTAACCGCCATTTTGGTATCGCAACCCTGCATTCAAAAATGTGCAATAGCTTTCCGGATGATTGGACGAAGGCCGAGCCAATTCAGATCACTACCATAGAATCTATCAAACAGGCCCTTGTTGGCGAGGATTTAAAGTACATCGCGCCGGTAGCGGCACAAAACCGTGTGGGTAGGGGCGAGGGACAATTAGTCGGCGGCAATTTAAGTATGGTAGCTACGCTTTCGGGCACACAATCTGACCTGGAGACTAAACACAAGATCCTGTTTTTGGAAGATACCGGCGAGTATTTATACAATATCGACCGGATGTTTTGGAACTTAAAGCGCACAGGTAAGCTTGATAAACTTGCCGGGCTGGTTATTGGCGGTTTTAAAATAAAGCCAGATGAACCGGGTGAAGAATTCGGCAAAACGGTTTACGACATTGTGATGGAAAAGGTGAAGGAATATGATTACCCGGTTTGTTTTGATTTTCCGGTAGGGCATCAGCGGAGTAATTTTGCGTTAAAATGCGGCGTGCCTCATATTCTCGAGGTTGGAACCGACGGAAGTACGCTCCAATCGCTTTAAATAAATATTTATTAGCTATCCGATTGATAATGGCAATCGAAAACAAAAAGTGCTTCCTTTGCCGGGCTCACTATCGATACTAAAACTGCCTTTGTGTTTTTTGATGATTTCGGCGGCGATAAATAAACCCAAACCTACACCCTGGTATTGCATAGCCGTTTTACCTACACGGTAAAAACGCTTAAAAAGCTGGTCGATATCTTCTTTGTCGATGCCAATCCCAAAATCCTCGACGTAAACAGCAATCTCGTTCTGCTCCACTTTTGCCCTTACCACAATAACATTTGCATCGGGCGAATATTTGATGGCATTGTTAAGTAGATTGATCAACACCTGTTCAATCCTGAATTGATCGCCGGTATAAATAACATTAACCGAATTTTCCAGCATGATCTGGTGTGAAAGCGTAACTTGCTGCACACTTGATACACCCTGGATAAGGGCATCAGTAAAATCAAATTCGGCAATGTTTAAATCAATTTCGCCCGAATTGATCTTGGTTACATCCAACAGATCGCCTATCAGCCGTTCTAAACGTTTAATGCTTTGTGCGGATTTTAATATAAACGTGTAATTTCTATCGGTTTTGTTCGAGGTTTTTTCCAGGAGCTGATTGATTGCCTTAATATTTGTCAGAGGCGTTTTGAGCTCATGACTCACCATATTAAAGAACTCATCTTTTTTGGCTTCAGCCTGTGCCCGTCGTTCTTTTTCCTGGTTTTGAATCTCCAGTTCGGCATTCGCGATAATCAGTTCGGCAGCACGTTTTTCTTTTTCCTCATCCTGAAAATCAAGCTCTTTATTTGCGATAACTAACTCGGCAGCACGTTTACCTTTTTCGCGATTTTGAAACAAAAGCTCTTTGTTTGCAATGATCAGCTCATTCGCACGGTTCTCCTTTTCGTGATTTTGAAATAACAGCTCTTCGTTTGCGACGATCAACTCCGTTGCCCGTTTCTCCTTCTCCTGGTTCTGAAACACCAGTTCGGTATTAGCGATGATCAACTCTGCAGCGCGCTTTTCTTTCTCCTCGTTTTGAAACAATAGCTCGGCATTGGCGATGATCAACTCGGCAGCACGTTTTTCTTTCTCCTGGTTTTGAAACACCAGTTCCTTGTTAGCGATGATGAGTTCAGTCGCCCTTTTATCTTTTTCCTGATTTTGGAAATCAAGCTCAATGTTCGCAATGATTAGTTCGGCAGCACGTTTTTCTTTCTCCTTGTTTTGAAAATCGAGTTCTTTATTCGCTATAATTAATTCTACAGCACGTTTTCTTTTTTCTTCGTTTTGAAAGTCGAGCTCAATATTGGCAATGAGTAACTCTGCCGCGCGCTTACCTTTTTCTTTATTTTGAAAGTCGAGTTCGATGTTGGCGATGAAGAGTTCGGCAGCCCTTTTTTTCTTCTCTTCGTTTTCAAACGCAAGTTCGTGGGTGGCAATGCTGAGCTCTGCAGCCAGTTTTTCTTTGGCTTGATTTTGAAGTGCCAGCTCTTTATTAACCAGGATTAATTCATCCGATAAGGCTTTCATATCGGTGTGTTGCTTTGCCAAAGTATCTGATTAAAAGATGGGGGTATCATAATTGTCTCGAACAAATAAAAATAGAAGGTAGTGTAGATGTTGATAAGCTCAAAAAGGCGGGCTGATACAATGATACACAAAATTCAGCGCTTAATTTTACTTATTATGTTAAAACAGACTGCATAGTTGGTAGTACTACATTCGAATAGTAATGTTTTGCCGTCAGGATAATTATTTCTTGATTTCTAAAGTAAGACTAATCTGGTTAGAAGTGATGAAGTATTTCAAAAGGAAGGATCATAAACAGCGTACGTCTTCTATACAGCAAACGAGATTTTAATTATTTGTTTCTCAGTAATTTAGCAACGTGGTAAATTACTTAGGCAACCATCGCGGGTTTTTCTCTGTTTTTGTGGTAATCCTTAGTGGGCTCATTATAAACCGTCCCATAGTATTGAGGTTATTCATTTACATTAAAAATTATTATGAAGAAATTTGTTATCGAAAGGGAGCTTCCGGGCGCCGGAAAATTATCTGTTGAAGAATTGCAGGCCATTACACAAACCTCGTGCTCAGCTGTAAACGAAATGCGTAAACCTTATCATTGGGTACAGTCGTTTGTTACGGATAATAAGATATACTGCGTTCACATAGCTGAGAATGAGCAAGTGATCCGCGAACATGCTGCACTTGGCGGGTTTCCGGTAACTTCAATATCCGAAGTAAAAGCCATGATCGACCCTTCGACCGGTAAGTAA
>JAUCSE010000001.1 GCA_030445275.1 Mucilaginibacter sp. | reverse complement strand
TCCCTTTCGGGGTTGCAAAGGTAAAAACCTTTTCCTTATTTCCAAAACTTATTTTTCTTTATTTTTCTAAGTCTTTTCTCCCCGCTTTTTCGCTCCCTTTTCTACCTCTTTTGCGGGTTGCAAAGGTGCGAAACTTATTTCAAATTATCAAGTGAGATTTTCACTTTTTTAATCTTTTTTTTATTCGCTAAATCTTCAAAAAACAACACCCTTTTTACTTGAGCGGCCACAAATGTACAGAGAAAACCACTTACCTTCCAAAAGAAATCTGGAAATAATTAAAACAATTTTGCAACTAACTGTAAACTAACCTCAAATTCATTGGCAACACCCACGTTTACCTTATAAATAATAGCATTTACCTTATTTGTATATTTGAAAAGTATATGAACAACCACCCATTTCCCGAAAACTTCCTGACCTCACTGAGCGCAGAAAACGGATTTGATGAGCAAAATTTTATTAATGCCCATCAATTTTTGGAGGCTCCTACCTCAATAAGGTTAAACCCGTTCAAGCCATCGGCCATAAAAACTGATGAACAAGTGCCCTGGTGCGTCGATGGTTTTTATTTAAACACCCGTCCATCCTTCACGTTTGACCCGCTTTTTCATGCCGGATGTTATTATGTACAGGAGGCATCGTCAATGTTTATTGATCATATCGTAAAACACATCCGCCAAAACGGGCCCGAAACCATCAAAGTGCTTGACCTTTGCGCGGCACCCGGCGGTAAAAGCACACTGCTCAATTCGGCTATCGGCGCTAATGACCTATTGGTGGCTAATGAAATTATAAAAACCCGCGTACCTGTATTAACTGATAACCTGAGCCGATGGGGGCAGGCTAATGTTATTGTAAGCAATAACGACCCTAAAGATATTGGCCGGCTGAAAAGTTTTTTTGATATCATATTGGTTGATGCCCCATGTTCAGGGTCGGGTATGTTCCGTAAAGATCCGCAAGCCATGAACGAATGGTCTGAAGCCAATGTAAACCTTTGCCACCAGCGGCAGGAACGCATACTGGCCGATGTACTACCTGCCTTAAATGAGGATGGATACCTTATATATAGTACCTGCTCTTATTCGCACCAGGAAAACGAAGATATATTGGATTGGCTTTGCCAGGAATTTGATCTGGAAAGCATACGTATACCTATATATAAGGAGTGGGGGATTGTTGAAACTCAATCGGCACAGCAAAAGGCCTGGGGTTACCGCTTTTATCCGGGTCAGGTAAAAGGCGAAGGCTTGTTTGCTTCATGCCTCCAAAAGAAAAACAACACCGGCGAGCTCGGTAGTTTTAAAAACAATATGCAGCAAAAAATAAGCAGCAAGGAGATTGACCAGGTGAAAGCTTATATCAATAACCCTGATAGTTTTTACTATTTTAAAGTGAATGAAGATTGGCTGGCCATTAACCGCGATCATAAGGAAAGTCTGAATATTTTGCAACGGCATCTATACCTTAAAAAATCAGGTGTACGAATAGGTACACTAATGGGCAAGGATCTGATACCCGATCATGAGCTGGCCCTGAGTACTATTATTAATAAAGATGCCGTTTTGCAAACTCCGCTCAATCATGACCAGGCCATACAATACCTGCGTCGGGATAACATCGACATCAACACTACTGAAAAAGGATGGAGCCTCATGACCTTTGAAGGCCATGCGCTTGGCTGGGCAAAGTTACTGCCTAACCGCATTAACAATTATTACCCAAAGGAGATCAGGATATTTTCACAGGCACCTAGTTAGTCTGAACGGGTATTTTTGTCTGAACCGGGATTTATTGGATTAAAGGATTGCCACAATTCTTTAATGATTCAGTAAATAAAATCCGATAGTCTTTTAATCCAATAAATCCCGGTTCAGACAAAATCTTAATAATCCCCTATAGATAACAACACCAGTGTACAGGCGTATTCTGTTTCAATCCCTTTTTCGTTGGCCATGCGGCGCAGTTCGGAGTTTTCTGTGCCGGGATTAAATATAATACGCTTTGGATGGGTATCTAATATATAATTATATAGTTCTGGCTGATGTTGCGGACCAACATATAAGGTTACTGTATCAATATCATGGTGTATAATTTCAGGTTTTTCAATAGGTACACCTGCTACCTCGCCTGTCTTTATCCCTACATTCACTATAGTATGCCCCCTGCTCACCAAACGGTTCGAAGCCAGGTTGGCATATCTGCTGGTATCGGGTGTTGCGCCTAATACCAATGTTTTTTTATCAGCCATTAATTATCCTGTTTAATAACGCAACCTGGCCCGAGTGATAAATGTGATGCTGTATCAATCCGTTGATCAGCTCTTCATAAGTTACACCGGTTCCCTGTTCGCGGTTTCTTTCATCTTTTGTTGGCTCATTCCATTGATCCGGAGGGAAGTTTTGAATAATGCCAATCAAATTTACGTTAACCAGTTTCAAATCTTGAACATAATTCTGCCATTTTTGCTCATCAGGGCTGCCGGTCTCTGGCCAATCGCCGCTGGTGGGTACGCCCGATGGTAAACCGTTCATCCTGTCCATTACCTCCTCTGTCCAGGCAATCATGTGCAGTACTATCTCGGCTATATTATGTACCGAGCCAGGTGGCTTTTCATACGCGGCTTCAAAACTGATACCTTTTAGAATAGTATAAACCGGCGAACCATACCAGGGATCGCCTGACAATACGTTTTGCAATTCGTGCGAAAGATTTTCTGAGGTGCTCATGATAATATTTTTAAAGTTGCCAAGGCGCAGTTGATACCATCAATAGCAGCAGAAATAATGCCACCCGCATAACCGGCACCCTCGCCGCATGGAAATAAACCCTGAACCTGTGGATGTTGCAGTGTTTCTTTATCGCGCGGAACTTTTACAGGCGATGATGTGCGCGACTCTACGCCCACCAATATGGCTTCGTTAGTATAATAGCCTTTCATTTTCCGGCCAAAGGCTGGCAGCGCTTTTTGTAAACGCTGATGTATCCATAAAGGCAACACCTCTTTAAGCTCGGTGCTCTTGGTACCGGGCAGGTAAGAGTTTACCGGCAAATCGTTTGATAATCGCCCCTCCACAAAATCAACCATGCGCTGGCCCGGGGCTACCAGGTTACCACCACCAGCCACAAAAGCGGCGCGCTCTATCTGTTGCTGAAAATGCAGCATTTTAAACGGATCATGATCATCGCCGGCTACATCTTCCATATTGATCTGTACTACCGTTCCTGAATTAGCAAAAGGATTATTCCGTTTTGACGGACTCCAGCCGTTTACCACAATTTCATCAGCCTCGGTTGCACAAGGGGCGATGATACCGCCGGGACACATACAAAACGAGAACACTCCCCGGTCTTCAACCTGTTCTACCAGGTTATAATAGGATGGGGGCAAATCGGGGCCTCGATATTCGCAATGGTATTGCGCACGGTCAATTATTTCCTGCGGATGTTCTATCCTTACCCCTAAGGCAAATGGTTTAGCCTCAATCAGTATATTCTGGTTGTGCAGCATTTCAAACACATCTCTTGCGGAATGTCCCGTCGCCAGTATCACTGCGTCAGACGTTAGTTTTTCGCCTGTTGCCAGTTTTACACCTTTTATTTTGCCAAACTCCACCAGCAGGGCGGTAAGTTTATTATCAAAAAGTATTTCGCCACCAGCATTCAATATGGTTTCGCGCATGGCAGTAATGATCTGTGGTAATTTATTGGTGCCGATATGCGGGCGGGCATCTATCAGAATATTTTCATCCGCGCCATGTGCCACAAACATTTTCAGCACCTGGTTCACATCACCGCGTTTGGTAGACCGGGTATATAGCTTACCATCGGAGTAAGTGCCGGCCCCACCTTCGCCAAAGCAATAATTTGATTCAGGGTTAACTAAACCTTGTTTGTTGATATTAGCCAGATCACGGCGGCGTTGTTTTACATCCTTACCCCGTTCAATAATAACCGGCTTTAACCCCGACTGGATACATTGCAATGCCGCGAATAAACCTGCCGGTCCGGCACCTACAATAATAACAGGTCGGCCAAATTTTACATCAGGGTAGTTGATGGCAAATATTTCGGGCTGATAGGCCTGATCAAAAAACACCTGTACCTGCATGCGGTAAACCACCTTGCGGCCTCGGGCATCAATAGAGCGTTTTAATACTTTTACTGCTGATATGTTTTTGGGCTGAACGTTTAACGAGGCCGCTGCCAAACGGGTTATTACAGCTTCGTCTTCCTGTTGCCCGGGAGGGCATACTATTTCTACTTCTTTGATCATATTTACCTGCCGGGTTTTTATCCCGGATCAATGCAAAGGTAAGAAAATCCTGCCTCACACATCTCCTGCCTGATGACTGCTTTTTTAAATTGTCTTAAAAAAGCATCACCCTAAAAGGGTGATATTCGGTATAATTTTTCCTGTCCAACCGTCCGCCAGTGCACAACAACCGTCCGCTATCGAACAGTTTTAAAAATTGATTAAGAATTAAATTACTGATTATCAATTATTTAAATAATTGGCATTTATATTGGCATAGGCATATTATAAAATTACAACACAAAATGAATATCGCCGAAGACCGCTTGATGACCATTTGGGAAGGATGTTTGAAAAACGACCGCAAGCAACAGGAACAATTATATAGATTATTAGCGCCAAGAATGCTGGCCGTTTGCATGCGTTATGCAACCGATAAAGACGAAGCGCAGGATATACTGCAAGAGGGTTTTATAAAAATGTTCAGGAACATGAACAATTACCGTGGCGAAGGCAGTCTGGAAGGGTGGATCCGTCGTATTATGGTGCATTGCGCCATATCGCGCTACCGCAAATTAAAGCCAATGGTTTTGGTTGATGATTTTACGGCCGAAAACAGTCCGTCAATGAGCAAATCATACAATGATAATGGCTTGGAGGCAAAGGATCTGATGAAACTGATACAAAAGCTTCCAAAAACCTATCGCTCTGTATTTAATATGTATGCTATTGAGGGCTATTCGCACCAGGAAATTGGCACTTCGCTGGGTATGTCTGAGTTATTATCACGCACTACTTTATACCGGGCACGTAATATCCTTAAAGAGATGATCGGGCAGCTAACTATGCGCGAACAGCGTTGTTTGGCATAAAAGTATAATACCCCTTCTTTTAGAAGAGGGTTTCCAGCTCTGCCTGCTTTACAATATCTTCCTGAATCTTATCACATTAGCCGTTGGTTGTTTGAACTGGCGGCTTTTTTTATTTACTTTTTAAAGCTTAAAATTAGCAAGCCATAAAATCTTCTGTATTGCTTAAATGTTTTAATTATCTTTATAAACGTGTATCTTGACATGTTGTCATAACAATTACCGGTTGTAACAACGGTACGCCTTTTGTAATCTAAATTGAAACATCACTTAAAAAACACAATTAAATGAAAAAGCTATTCTCAGTAATATTAATTATAGCGGCGGCTATGTCATTAAGCTCATGCAGTTACAACAGCATGGTTAAAATGGACGAGAACGTAAAAACCAAATGGGCAGCTGTTCAAAGCCAGTACCAACGCCGCAGCGACCTGATACCCAACCTGGTGAATACTGTTAAAGGTGCCGCTAATTTTGAAAAGGGCACACTTACCGCTGTTGTTGAAGCACGTGCCAAAGCAACATCCGTTCAGGTTGATCCTACTAAATTAACTCCTGAATCAATCAAAGCCTTCCAGGCCGCACAGGGTGAATTAAGTACAGCATTGGGCAGGCTATTGTCAGTAACAGAAAACTATCCGGATTTGAAGACTAACGAAAACTTCCTGGGTTTGCAGGCACAAATTGAAGGTACCGAAAACCGCATACAGGTAGCCCGTCAGGATTTCAACACTTCTGTGCAGGAATTTAATACTACAATCCGCTCATTCCCGGCTAACATAACCGCTAAAATGTTTGGCTTTAGCGAAAAAGGCTATTTCACCGCAGAGCCAGGAGCAGATAAAGCACCAAAAGTTCAGTTTTAATTAATAATTAGTGAATTAGCGAGTTAGTGAATTAGTGATTTGAGCTACAAAGAAATTTATCAAATCACTAATTCAATAACTCAACAGTAAAGAATTCATTAAATCACTAATTCAATAATTCACCAATTAAAAAGATGCCTGTATTTAACGACGAAGAACAGCAGCGGATTCGTAAAGCCATTGAAGAGGCCGAGAACCGCAGTTCGGGCGAGATCCGTGTGTGCATTGAAAAAAAATGCAGTGAAAATGTACTTGACCGGGCAGCCAAATATTTTTACCAGCTTAACATGCACAAAACCAAGCTGCGCCATGGTGTGCTGATCTATGTAGCTACGGTTGACCGTAAGTTTGCCATTATAGGTGATGCGGGCATAAACCAAGTGGTTCCTGCTGATTTTTGGGATAGTACCAAAGAGGATATGCTGCAGCATTTTAAATACGGCGATATTGTGGAAGGTATTGTTACCGGCTTAAAAATTGCCGGTGAACAGCTACAAAAATATTTTCCGCATACCCTGGATAATAATAATGAATTGCCCGACGATATTGCCTTTATGGATGGCGATTAAATTTAAACTCATGTTCAAAAAAATCATATTGTTCTTTAGCCTGTTGCTATGTGCTTTTATAGCCTTTGCACAGGATTTTCCGGAGCGATCAACTACCCTGGTAACCGACTATACCAATACGCTATCGGCTGATGACAAGCAGAAGCTGGAAGATAAGCTGGTTGCCTTTAATGATTCTTCCTCCACCCAGATTGCGGTGGTAATGCTTAAATCAGTAGGTAATTACGATATTAACGAATACGGCGCGGCGCTTGGCCGTAAATGGGGTATCGGGCAAAAAGGAAAAAACAATGGTATACTGATACTGGTAGCCCTTGGCGATCGTAAGCTTACCATTCAAACCGGTTATGGCGCCGAAGGTGCCCTGCCTGATATTGTTACCCAGGAGATCAGGGTGAATGATATTAATCCCCGCTTTAAACAAGGCGACTACTATGGCGGCTTGAATGCCGGTGTCGACCAGATCATTAAATACACCAAAGGTGAATATAAGGCCGACAAAAAACCGCAAAATGCTCAAAAAGGTGCAGGTGGTGGCAGTGCACTCATTATCATCATTATTGTGATCGTGATCCTTGTATTTATTTTCCGTAACCGGGGTGGTGGTGGCGGTCGTCAAATTATTGGCAGCCGTGGCGGAGCAAGCCCTTTCTGGTGGTTTTTAGCCGGTAATTTGCTTGGCCGCGGTAGCGGTGGCAGCAATTGGGGCGGCTTTAGCGGAGGTGATAGCGGCGGAGGTGGCGACAGCGGCGGTTTCGGCGGATTTGGCGGCGGCGATTTTGGCGGCGGCGGCTCTGGCGGCAGCTGGTAGATCCCGACTACTGATTTATCTGATCCTGATAATTTTTAATCTCTGACCTTGACCCGATGTTTGAAGACTTTATTCTTAACGAAGTAGAAAAAATAACGTTCATCATAGCTCGTCTGGCAGGCTTTAAGGTAACAGCAAAATCTGATGAATTTATCAAACTGGCAGATACCACGCTGCAGAACGAGTACTGTATAAAACTACAGGAACTGCTTGATCTTACTACCGATGATTTTGAACTTTGGCTCCAAAAGCAAAACTACCATGCTGATAAGCTTGACGCATTGGCACAATTGCTTTACATGCACTGTGAACCATTTAAGCCCAATCCCGAAACATTGACGGCCTTACAAAAGGTGATCATTATTTTTGATCAGCTGGAAAAAAAACATCACCGCTCATCATTCGAAAATATTAATAAACGAAATTCCATCTATCAATTTCTGCAGAACAACTATGAGTAAAGATCTCACCTGGAAATTACTGTCATCATCCTATATACATAAAAGCCCCTGGGCTACCCTGCGTATTGATAAATGCGAAATGCCCGATGGCCGTATTGTTGATGATTACTACGTTTTAGAATATGGTAGTTGGGTTAATGCTGTTGCCATTACTGCGGATAATAAGGTATTAATGGTAAAACAATACCGCCATGCAGCAGGAATCATCTCGCTGGAGATACCCGGAGGTGTTGTTGACAGCAATGAAAAACCGGTAGATGCACTGCGTCGTGAGCTGCTGGAGGAAACAGGTTACCAGTTTGATGATTTTGAACTGCTTTGTGCCGTTTATCCTAATCCATCAACCGGCAACAACCGGGCTTTTACCTATTTAGCTAAAGGTGGAAAAAGGGTGCAGGGCCAGTCGCTTGATGATCACGAAGAAATTATTGTTGAAGAGTATACCATAGCCGAGATAAAAAAATTACTGCTTGAAAATAAAATTGAGCAGGCCATGCATTGTGCCGGTTTATTTTATGGCCTGGTAAAACTGGGCGAATTATAAAGTCTTAAGTCGGGAGTCTTAAGTCCTAAATTGGAAGTGGAAAATATTTTTCAACTTAGAACCTCTTATTTGAGACACAAGACTCAGAACTCCCGACTTAAGACTTAAAAAAATTACTCCGGGCAATTATCCTTCCTCCGGGTATCAACAATGTAAATGATCTTCCAGCCATCCTTGGTCTTCATCAGCTGAAAAACATCGACACCGCAATGGCTAAAGGTTTTGCCCAGGTAAAACTTGTATGGGGCCCAAACGCTGGCCAGATCGCCGTCTATTTTAATATTATTAAAGGTTATGCGCTCGTCGTATACTTCTTTATGCGGGGTACCTATCGCTTTTATAAAATCATTGGCGTTCTCGGTAACCAGTGTAGTGCCTTCCTTTTTGTTTGCCACACTATGAAATACAATATTCTTAGCAAAAGTTGATCGCAACAGCGTGCTATCTCCCTTACGCATAGCATCAAACAAAGTGTTAACGGTTTGCTTTATGGCATCCTGATCTGTTTGTTGGGCAAAGGTTTTAATAGATAGGATCAAGACAATGCTTAATAGAAGTATCTTTTTCATGGCGCTTTTATTGGCAACACTAATATATTCAAATTATACCAATGTAAAACGTGCTAAGCAGTTGCCGTCCGCGCCGTCGCTCGGCTCTTGCCAACACTTGTGGGCTCCAGACGAGCGACTGCTGCTTTATTTTTTTTCAACTCCCTTTACCGCCTCCCATATCTTTACCGCTTCTACAGCCTCCTTCACATCATGCACTCTTAAAATATTAGCGCCCTTCATCAGGCTAATGGTATTTAAAACCGTAGTGCCATTTAGCGCTTCGGTGGCGGTGCTGCCCAGTAAACCATAGATCATCCTTTTACGGGATACTCCCACCAGCATGGGCAACTCTAATATGTCAAAATCCTGCAGGCGGTTCATTAGTGCATAACCATGTTCATGATTCTTGGCGAAACCAAAGCCGGGGTCAATAATAACATCATGAACACCCAGTTGCTTCAATTGCTGATACCGGGATACAAAATAATCAAGCACCTCGGTAAATACATCATCATATTGGGCCAGCTGTACCATGTTTTTCGGATTACCCTTCATGTGCATCAATATATAAGGTACTTGCAAACGTGCCACAGTTGCAAACATATCCGCATCCAGCTGCCCGCCTGAAATATCATTGATGATATGCGCGCCTGCTTTAATAGCTACCTCTGCAACCTGCGATCGGAAAGTATCTATTGATAATATAGCATCAGGAAAAGCATCTACAATAGCCTCAACAATAGGCAACAAGCGGTCAGTTTCTTCGGCAATAGAAATATCAGTCGCGCCAGGGCGCGATGAATAGGCGCCGATATCTAAAAAAGCAGCGCCATCGGTCAGCATTTTTTCGACTTGCTGCATGGCTTCATCAACGGTGGGTTTGCGACTACCGGCATAAAAGGAGTCGGGTGTAATATTGATAATACCCATAACTTTGGGCGTTGACAGATCGATAAGTTTGCCGCCCGCATTTAAGGTTATCTTTTTACGAAAAAATGTATCTTTAGCCAAGGTAGTTTTAGTGTTGCAAAGTTAAAATGTTGTAAAGTTAATTTAACTTTGCAACATTGGCATAGTCCAGCATTCAAACGTTTCAAACATTCAAACATTTACACTTTTGGCTAACACCGCAGCAGAATACGACGCAGTTATTAACATTTGTAAGGGCCTTTTCATGAAAAAGACCCGCGATTATGGAACCGCCTGGCGTATACTCCGCCCGCAATCTATCACCGACCAGATATTTATTAAAGCCCAGCGCATACGTACGCTGGAGGAAAAAAAGGTATCAAAAGTGGGCGAGGATATTACCGGCGAGTATATTGGTATAGTAAACTACTGTGCTATAGCAATGATGCAGCTGGAATGCCGCCCGGATACACCTGTTGAACTTGCCCCTGATCATGTAGAAAGGCTATTCGACGAAAAGGTGAATGAAACCAAGGAGCTGATGTTTGCCAAAAACCATGATTATGGCGAAGCCTGGCGCGATATGCGTATCAGCTCATTAACGGATCTGATATTGATGAAACTGTTACGCGTTAAACAAATTGAAGACAACCAGGGCCTTACCGAGGCATCAGAAGGTGTAAAGGCCAATTACCAGGACATGCTGAACTATTCGGTATTTGCCCTAATTAAACTTGGAATACAATAAACATATCTATATATAAAGATGAAAAACAGCCTTATTTGGTTTTGCAGGATAGCCGTTGGCTTGCTATTTATTTTTTCGGGACTGATAAAGGCTAATGATCCACTTGGATTTTCTTATAAGCTGGAAGAGTATTTCGAGGTTTTCCACATCACCTTTTTAAATGGCTTTGCACTAAGCATGGCTATTTTGCTATGTGCGCTTGAAATGCTGTTAGGTTTTGCGTTGCTTATTGGTGTACGTGCTGTAAAAATAACCTGGGGTCTGCTGCTGCTCATCATCTTTTTTGGCTTTTTAACTTTTTACTCCGCTTTCTTTAAGGTGGTACAAACCTGCGGTTGTTTTGGCGATGCTATCCCGCTAACCCCATGGCAATCGTTCAGTAAGGATATGGTTTTGCTGCTGCTGGTATTGGTGCTGTTTATCAATCGTACCAAAATAAAACCTTTGTTTAAGCCAAAAACCGGTGACAAATGGCTGATAGGCGCTGCCATTGTATCTGTAGGTTTTGGTATATATACCTATAACTTTATGCCTATTATTGATTTTTTACCTTACAAGGTTGGAGCCAATATACTGGAAGAAATGAAGATTCCGGCCGGTGCACCGCTTGATGTGTTTGAGGTTACCTATAATCTTAAAAATAAAAAAACAGGCGAAACCAAGGTAATGAGTGATAAGGAATATCTTAAAACTAATATCTGGCAGGATGCCAACTGGGAAGTTGTTGGCAACCCCGAAAGTCGCCTGATCAAGAAAGGCTTTGAACCCAAAATACGCGATCTGTCTATACAGGATGGGCAGGGTAATGATTATACCAAAGAACTGCTCTCCAGTCCATTTTATACCCTGGTAATTGTAGCTTATGAACTGGACAAAGCCAATGGCGAAGCCATAAATCGCCTGAATGCGCTGGCTATTAATGCTACCGAAAATTACAACATCCGTACGGTACTGCTTACGTCAAACTCGGCCGAGAGCGCAAACGCATTTGCTAAAACACACAAACTGGCGACCGAAATTTTTTATGCCGATGGTGTACCGCTTAAAACCATGGTACGCGCCAATCCTGGTGTGTTGCTAATTAAAAATGGTACCATCATTAATAAATGGCATTATCACTCGGTACCTACTTATGATCAGCTGGTAAAAACATATTTTCAACAACGATAAGCATGATCCGTTACCTCATCCGCAAATTATTTTACGGACTGGCGGTAATGCTGGGTGTGGTGTTCGTAGTTTTCTTCCTATTTAATATTCTACCTGTCGACCCTGCCCGGATGACGCAAGGTCAACGCGCCGATGTACAATCATTACAGGCTGTACGCAAGGAATTTGGTTTGGATAAACCCATACCTGTACAATTTGCCTATTACCTGAATGATCTTTCGCCTATAGGTATTCATTTAAACAGTGCCGATGAACAACAGCGTTACCATTATGTAAAGCTATTTGCAGTGAGCAATGCTAAAGTTATCGCCTTAAAATGGCCCTACCTGCGCCGATCATACCAAACACGTAAAGATGTGGCCAGCCTGCTTATGGATGTTATTCCTAATACACTGGTGCTGGCCACAACGGCTATGATATTTGCTATCATTATAGGTGTGTTTCTGGGTGTGTTAAGCGCGGTGAATAAAGATAGCTGGATTGATAAGCTGGCTATTGGTTTCTCAACCTTAGGCATATCAGCGCCGTCGTTTTTTTCGGGGATCATTATTGCCTGGATATTTGGGTTTGAGTTAAGCAAGTATACCGGTCTCAATATGTCGGGCAGTTTGTATAGTTATGACCCGTTCAAGGGCGAGGTGATCAGCATCCGGAACTTAATATTACCTATGATCACGCTGGGGTTGCGACCACTGGCCATTATTGTGCAGCTTACCCGCAATGCCATGCTGGATGTTTTGGGTCAGGATTATATACGTACCGCCAGGGCCAAAGGTCTTGGTAACCGTACCATTATTTATCGCCATGCGCTTAAAAATGCCATGAACCCGGTTATCACGGCTATTGCCAATTGGTTTGCATCGTTACTGGCCGGATCATTTTTTGTGGAATATATTTTTGGCTACAACGGCCTGGGTAAAGCCACGGTTGATGCCCTGGAAATGTCTGACTTTCCGGTGGTGATGGGCTCCATCCTATTCATCGCTTTTATTTTTGTGGTGATCAGTATTCTGGTTGATATTATTTATGTTTGGATTGATCCGCGGGTAAAATTAAGCTGATATTGTTATGAAGTATTTTTTGGTCGGTTTTATGGGCTGTGGTAAAACCACCTGGGGCCGTAAACTGGCAGCTAAATTAGGTTACGAATTTATTGATCTTGACCATGCGCTTGAAGCAAAGGCCGGCATGAGCATAGCCGAATATTTTTCGAGTTTTGGCGAAGATGCCTTCCGCCAGCTAGAATCAGATGTATTGAAACAAACCGAATATCCCGAAAACGTGGTGGTATCAACCGGTGGTGGCCTGCCCTGTTTTTTTGACCATATGCAGTGGATGAACACCAACGGCCAAACCCTGTACATCAAACTATCGCCCAAAACCCTGGCCGACAGGCTGGAGAACAGCAAAACCGTACGCCCGGTACTCCAAGGCAAAAAAGGCGAGGAACTGGTTGAATTTATTACCGGCAAACTTGCCGAGCGCGAGGATTATTACCTGCAAGCCAGCCATATTGTTGATGGCATTGATCTATCTGTTGAAAAACTGGAAGCAGCAATTGAGGCTTAATACCTCTTATGCTTTAGCCAGTAACTTAATATCCCTTACTTCCAATATTTGTTTTGGATAGCCTCTTAGTACACTATTAACCATGGCTTGTCCTGCCTCGCTCATGGTGCTTACATTATTGGGAAATAATAAACGTAATAACGGGTATAAGCTGCCAATGAATTTGTAAAAGGATTTAACATTTTTTTGCCCGGGCGTTGGCTTCATAAAACCGGGGCGAAAATTGTACACTTTTTTAAAGGGTAACTTCATCAGGGCATTTTCGGTTTTACCTTTTACACGCGCCCACATAATTTTACCCTTTTCAGAACTATCCGAGTGACTGCCTGATATATGGCTAAAAACCATATCGGGATTAAGATTTACCAATGTTTGTGCAAAGTGCAAGGTTGTATCATAAGTAATATGGCTATACTCTGCTTCATTTAGCCCATTCGAACTTATGCCAGCGCAATAAAAGCAGGCATCATAACCGATTAGCTGATCGCTGAATTTATCCAAGTCGAAAAAATCAGGTACAATCAGCTCTTTCAGCTTGGGGTGTTTTGCATTATAAGGTTTGCGGTTTACCATCAGCACCTGTTTTATATCCGGATGATCCAGGCATTCAAACAATACCCCTTCGCCTACCAGTCCGGTAGCTCCTGTAATGATCATTTTAATTTCCATATACTAATATAATACAGATGCAAAGTTCCATAGAATATCTGGGAAAAATTTTGTTGAGAAGTCCGAAGTTATTTTGTTGAGAGGGTCAGGAGCTGTGAGGTCTGCCCAAAGAAAAGATGGCCTGTCATCCTGAGCTTGTCGAAGGATCGCGTGTAGAGGCCTGCCCACATGCTTCGACAAGCTCAGCATGACACCCTTATTTAACCATCGTCTGTGTCCTCACAGACGATTTGCATTTTGCCTGTGAGGACACAGGCAACGGGGAGAGATTGCTTCGTGCCTCGCAATGACATGTTTTTTTCTATCTGTTAGAAATCTTCTACCTCAAATAAACCGCATCCTCTTCTCCGGCTTCATCAAGCACCACATCAACATGTTCTTTGATTACGGTGGAAAGGGCCACACCAGCAAAATCGGTAGTAATGGGGAAACTTTTATGATTACGATCAATCAATACGGCGGTACGCAGTTTTTTGAGCGGGACATCCAGAAAAACACCAATGCCATAAGCCAATGTTTTACCGCTGTTCAGTACATCATCAACCAGGATCACTACTTTATTGTTGCAATCCTGTATGTCAAAATTAAATTTAGCCTGTAAGGTGCTGCTATCCTTTTCCAGTTCAATGGTTAATAGTTTACTAGTGAAAGGAGCAATATCATCCAAAATGGTTTTAATCCTTTCGGCAATATGGTTGCCGCGGGGTAATATGCCTGCTATCAGTATTTCCTGTTCGTCAAAGTTATCTTCCAGTATCTGGTAGGCAATACGGTCAATCTTTTGCTGTATTTGCTGCTGGTTTAATATCAGGAGTTTCTTTTCGGACATCGGGCTGGCTATAAAAATACTGCTGTAAATATATAAAATTAACTATCCAACAAACGGCTCAATTATTACTTCGTATACGGAAAATAAACAAAATTGGCGCCTTCGGGCACTACCACAAAAACACACATAAAATCGTTCGGGTTTTTATAGCTGTTGATAAAGCGATCCTTTAATTCGGGTTTAATTACACCGCGTTCCGTAAATTCCTCGAGGGTTGAAGCGTGAATACTCCATTCCGAGTTCAAATCATTCCTGTCCAATATCACTTCGCCCAGTTTCAGTTGGTGCTGATGTGCTATAAAAATGGGGTAGGATGATAACCCTTCCATCATAATCTCGACGGATACCTCATGGATAGAGTCTTTAAAAATTTTAAGATCACGCTCCAAACTTAACAGCGGACTATCCGGTGCCGGTTTTGGGCTTTCGTTACCTTCGTTTAACAGGTCTTCGGGTTGCATAGTTGTTTAAAACTCTAAATAATAAATTCTAAATCCTAAGATTTGATCTGATCAATTTTGTCTAAATCTTTTGTCTGAACCAGGATTAAACGGATTCAGGGATTTTCAGGATTTTTCCTTTTGTCTTTAATCCTTTATCCCATAGTCCCTCCATCCCTTTTGTCCTTACTCTCCTTGTCCTTGCTCTCTCAATACCAACAGCACTACATTTTCTACGTGCTGAGTATGGGGGAACATATCAACGGGTTGTATTTTTACGGTATCGTATTTTTCTTTTAGCACCAGCAGGTCACGGGCTTGAGTGGCGGCGTTGCAGCTTACGTAAACAATTTTTTCGGCTTCAATTTCCATCAGGCGGTTCACCACATCAGGGTGCATGCCCGCGCGCGGTGGATCGGTAATAATTACATCCGGCTTGCCATGTTCGGCTACAAAATCGGCAACCAGTACATCCTTCATATCGCCGGCATAAAATTTTGTATTGGTAATGTTGTTAATGGCCGAGTTCACTTTGGCATCCTCAATAGCCGTGGGGACGTACTCCACACCTACCACTTGTTTTACATGCCCGGCAATAAAATTGGCTATAGTTCCGGCACCGGTGTACAGGTCATAAACCAGTTCATCGCCTCTAAAGCCGGCAAAGTCGCGGGTTATTTCGTACAGGCGCAGGGCTTGTATGCTGTTGGTTTGGTAAAATGATTTTGGGCCGATGCGGAATTTTATACCATTCATTTCTTCATGAATATATTCGGGACCTTTAAAAGCCACTACATCCTGGTCAAAAATGGTATCGTTCTTTTTCTGGTTGATGATGTACAGCAGCGAAGTGATCTCCGGGAAACCGGCATCAATAAAGCTCATGAGCTTGTTCACCTCTTCGTCATTGGTATAGGCAAATACTACAATCACCATTACCTCGCCCGTTGATGAGGTACGTACGATCAGATTACGCAGTGCACCCTCGTGGTTACGCAGGTTATAAAATGAATAACCTTGCTCTATCACAAAATCGCGGATGCTGTTGCGCAGCGTATTTGATGGCTCGGCTTGCAGATAGCAATGCTTTACATCGAGTATTTTATCAAAACGACCGGGGATATGAAAACCCAGCGCGTTCATGTTCAGGGTTTCGTCTTCCCTGTTCTCACCATCATACAGCCAGCGTTTATCGCTGAAAGTGTATTCCAGTTTATTGCGGTAATAACGGTCGGCAGGTGATGGCACAATATCCATCATACCATCTATATCAATTTTGGCTATGCGACCCAGGGCATCGGCAACAGATTTTTGTTTAAATTTTAGCTGGCCTTTGTAGTCCATGTGCTGCCATTTGCAGCCGCCGCAGGTACCAAAATGTTCGCAAAATGGTTCAACCCGATATTCAGAAGGTTGTTTAAGCTCCATGATCTTTGCTTCACCAAAGTTTTTCTTGCTCCGATACACCTGCACATCGGCAACATCGCCGGGAATGGCTTTATCAACAAACAACACAAAGTCGTCGGTTTTACCTACGCCCTTACCTTCTTCGGCTATATCAATGATCCGAACATCTTCAAAAAACTTCTGTTTTGCAACTTTATTCATCAGGCTCCAAAGTTAACCGTATTTATTTAGGATAGAAACAAGAAGTGAGAATCAGGAAATAAGAGCAAAGAGCCAAGATACAAGAAATAAGAAAACAAGTAGTTTGGATTTTATTTAGAGTTTAGAAATTAGGATTTAGAATTTATGGAAGAATAGGCCATAGAAAACCAGGCCGCTTTAAAAGCGAATTACAGGGTATATGATAACTATTCAAGCAAACAAGCTCAATATATAAGATACAAAATCATCTGTATCCATATCGGCTATGTCAAATTGCTCATCGATCATATCTGAAAATTCTGTTAGTTCAGGGCTCATCGCTTTGTAAATTTTGTTAAGCTAACATAGTAATTATTATACCAAAAACCAAATCGGTATATGGTATTTTTAAATTTATAAGGTGAAATGCAGGCTTCACCCTTAAATTTAACATGAGTTTGGCATAAAAAATCATGTCATTTCGAACGAGGTACGAGGAGAAATCTTATACGATATGCAATTATGGACAGCATATCGCATAAGATTTCTCCTCACCCCACCACTTTACCCGTCGCTGTTCGTCGAAATGACATTCAGTTTTTTGTCCTGAATTCACATAAATTTAATGCCTATCCCAGTTTATTTTGCGCGAAAAGTACATGAGTATACCTACTATAATAAACAAAGCAATACTGCCAATCATCAATGCCAGATCCTCTAACTGAATGATCACAAAGATGAATGTATAGAACACAGCCAGTATAAAAGCAAACAGCAATGCCGCCATTTTATTTTTTAATAATGATGCTATAAACACCGCCACCAACGCAATGGTTGATACCGAGGCTACCAGGTAGGCCCAGTTATAACCTATCTGCTCAGAAAATGAAAGCAGCAGCGAATAATAAATGATCATGGCTACACCAATGAGTATGTAATTAAATATATGTATCCTCTGCTTGCGGATCACCTCGGTTAAAAACAGGGAGATAAACGTCAGCGCAATGATCAACAATGCATATTTACTGGTACGCGTGGTTTTTTGATACTGATCAACAGGCAGGCGCAGTTTGATGCCAAATACCGCATCGCCCAGTTTTTTATCATTGCTCAACAGTTTATCATTATTTATCCATTGCTGCGGAAATGGCCGGTTATAGTATAACATGCGCCAGTGTGCGGTAAACCCCTTGCTATCAATCTTACGATCATCGGGTAAGTAGCGGCCGTCAAAGCTGGGGCTGCTCCAGGTGCCGCTGGCTTCTACATCAGTGGTTTTACCCAGATGTAAAAAGCTAAGTCCCTGGCTACCTTTCAGATCAAGTGCGTACTCAAAATTAAATTCGGCATCTTTTATATTGGAAAGATCAACAGCGGTTTGCAGTCCGCTGCCAAATAAGGAGGTGTTGTCAAATACAGGCTCGGCAGTAAGTGTTTGTCCGGCAGCTTTTATAACCGGGTTATTTTTTAAACCTTTCAGATCACTGATACTAAATACAATGCGGGCCTTATTCAGCAAAAGCTGATCGGGGGTTAAGGACAAGCTGCTCAGATCGGCTTTTGAAAAATTACCGGATACTTTTACCAGCGAGTTATAAACGGCCACATCAAATATACCCCGATGTAAAATCTGCGTAGTTAAACCAGCTTTGATATGCAGGTTATCAGGCAGGATGTATAAATTTTCGATCTCGTCCTTGGTGCTCTCCTTATTGTCGGTGTTGATGTACTTAACCTGATTTTTATAGGGGATAATCAGCACCGGGCCTTTGATGATCTGGCTGCCCGACCATTTGTTGGATACATCCTGCATCATTTCATCCTGCCGGCTTGCCCGTTCAGTGATCAGGTTATCAACCAGCGATGATGGTATAAGCAGTACCACAACCAATATCCCTATAAAAACTAATTTAGCGGTTACCGACTCCTTGAGCCAATCCATTTGTCCGCGCTTTTGTGGTTCGTCTGTGATCATTTTTTTATTTATTAAAGTACTTTGCATTTCAAAGTGCATATTAAAAAAAGAAGGCATTTGATATGCCTGGCTCAGTTGATATAATAAAAGTACTTTGTATTTCAAAGTAACAAAGAATAATTAGTTAATCCAAATAAATTCTCTCGAAAAGTTCAATATCTTTATGGATGACCACTCCGGAACAAATATATAATTGGTTAGTAATGGGACTTCAACAATCACCTGTTCGGTTTTCAGAAGTTTTTTATTATGACAAGCGAGATAAGCAGTTCTTTTCTATTTTAATGACTGATTATTTTTTGTTCGACAAAAATGGAGATCTGGCAAAAGATGCAAGCTCATCCTACTCGGAAAATACTTTAAAACTACTTACTGATAGGATAAGAAGGATTAATATTGATACTAACGTAATTGCACTACCCAGGCTTGGGGATAATGAGGATGATTATTTACAAAAAGCAGAAACTTTCTTAAACTTAAATTCGATTAATATAGATGAATCGACTATTTGGGAAGTAGAAGAAAGTGGATCAATAAATATTAAAATAGAATAAAAAATTAAACCGAAATAGCCGCTTTTACCAAATAGGGAAGAATATCCTTTTGAAAAGAAACAAAATTTTTGCGCACATCTGAGTCGCTTACCGAGGTAAAGGCAAAACTGAATACGATGCTCTTACTGCATTTAATTAAAAAACGCAGCCGTTGCTGGTAAGTTTCGTGCTTACGGATGCCCGGTAATTGTATAAAAGATGCCATTAGCAACTCCTCCAACTCGTTAGAGAGGTTTTTCAAAAAATCCTGTGAATTGGTTGACTCGCGGATAAAATCCCAGCCTATAAACTCATTACATATGGTGTATGATAAGCGGCAGGTTTTCATGATGAGGTTGTTCAAATAGGCTTCCTCATCAATATCTGGTGTATTCATTTCCACCAGGTCATCAACGCTGGCTTTAATGTAGTCCATCAGTAACACATGCAACACAGCCTCTTTACTATCAAAATATTTATAGATAGTGGCTTTGGCTATTTTTGCTTTTTTAGCGATCTCGTTAACACTGGTTTTATGGTACCCGAATTTGCGGAAAAGCTCTTGCGCCGCCCGCTTAATACTATCTTTTATTTTATCGGCTTCCATGTACTAATTAACAACTTGAATAGTGAACTGGGTGGTAATTACCTGGTATGTTCTGAGCGACTGCGTAGCAGGCCCTTTTACCGGTGTACCATCAGATAAAGAAAACTTTGATCCGCTGCAGGGATCTGTTACTGTAAAACCGGTTGCATCAAGCGTAACGGCACATTTTTTTTCGGGCTGATAACTGCTGCACCTATCGTAAGCCACATAATTGCCCGAGGCTGTTCGATAAATGACCAATCCGGCAACTCCATAACCACTGAGTAAAACAGCTCCTCCCGCAATGCCAAGCCCTGCTAAACGAGGATCAGTTATGGATGCTTCAAAATTTACCGCCACACTCGGAACAGGGTTGCTTTTTCCGCATGAAAAAAAACAAATACCTGTTAATAGAATTACTATGAGTTTTCTCATAACATTTCGGTTTGAAATTGTTTCAGGAAGCGTACATCATTTTCAGAAAATAAGCGCAGATCGCGGATAACATATTTCAGGTTGGCTATGCGTTCCATACCCATACCAAAGGCAAAGCCAGTATATTTTTTACTATCAATACCGCAATTTTCCAATACGTTTGGATCAACCATACCACAACCTAAAATCTCTACCCAGCCAGTGTATTTACACATATTACAACCAGTGCCACCGCAAATGGTACATGATACATCCATCTCTGCAGATGGTTCAGTGAACGGGAAGTATGACGGGCGGAAACGCACTTTGGTGCCTTCTC
The DNA here is from genome assembly GCA_030445275.1 of Mucilaginibacter sp. Taxonomy (GTDB): domain Bacteria; phylum Bacteroidota; class Bacteroidia; order Sphingobacteriales; family Sphingobacteriaceae; genus Mucilaginibacter. The sequence continues at coordinate 66,606 of JAUCSE010000001.1, read as the reverse complement.
CGTATAATTCCTTTACAAACTGGTAAAGCGTTTGTTTCAGATCAGAGAATGATACGTTTTCATCAACATACAAACCTTCCACCTGATGAAAAAAGCAATGTGCACGGGCCGATATGGCTTCGTTACGGTACACCCTGCCCGGCATAATAGCGCGGAAAGGCGGCTTGCCATGTTCCATCATCCTTACCTGTACCGATGAGGTGTGTGTACGCAGGGCTATATCATCCTGCCCATGGTTCTTTTTAATAAAGAAGGTATCCTGCATGTCACGAGCCGGATGCTCTTCCGGAAAGTTCAGGGCCGAAAAGTTATGCCAGTCGTCCTCAATCTCCGGACCTTCAGCAACCACAAAGCCCAAACGTTTAAATATATCAATAATCTCGTTACGCACCAATGACAGCGGATGGCGTGAGCCAACCACAAAATCATCGCCGGGCAAGGTCAAATCAAGTCCTAAGTCCGGAGTTTTAAGTCCGGAGTCAAAACTTTCTTTTAGCTCATTATATTTTGCTTCGGCCAGTTGTTTAAACTGGTTAAGCACTTTTCCGAATGTGCGTTTTTCTTCAGGCCCTACTGTTTTAAACTGCTCAAACAGGTCTTTTATAATTCCCTTTGTGCCTAAAAATTTGATACGAAACGTTTCCAGTTCATCGGCATTAGCCGGCGAAAAAGCATTTATTTCGGCAGTATACTGGTCTATTTGAGCTTGCATTGTTATCGCTAATTAAATTTGCCGGCAGTAAAACCGGACAATTGCTGATCATGATGTTACAGATTGCTCCATCAGTTGGTACCAGCAAGTGTGCAAATATAAAAAAACCGTGCTTATTATTTAATTACTGCCAATTCCTTACCCACTTTGGTAAAGGCGGCTATCGCTTTATCTAAATGATGTGTATCATGTGCGGCCGATATTTGTACCCTGATACGCGCTTTACCCTGTGGTACCACCGGGTAATAAAAGCCTATCACATAAATACCTTCGTCCAGCATTTTGGCGGCAAATTCCTGTGCCAGCTTGGCATCATACAGCATAACCGGCACTATAGGGTGCACACCCGGCTTAATATCAAACCCGGCTTCGGTCATTTTTTGGCGGAAGTACTGGGTATTGGTTTCCAGTTTATCACGCAAGGCGGTAGTCTCGCTCAGCATATCCAATACCGCTATAGAAGCGCCGGTAATAGCCGGGGCCAATGTGTTTGAAAACAAATATGGGCGCGAACGCTGGCGCAGCATATCAATAATTTCTTTACGGCCTGATGTAAAACCGCCTGATGCCCCGCCCAAAGCTTTGCCCAGTGTACCGGTAATAATATCTATCTGGCCCATTACATTGTGGTGCTCGTGCGTACCGCGACCGGTTTTACCCATAAAACCAGAGCAATGACTTTCGTCAATCATCACCAAAGCGTTGTATTTTTCGGCCAAGGCACAAATTTTATCCAATTGGGCAATGGTTCCATCCATGCTGAACGCACCGTCGGTTACAATAATACGGTGACGCAGATCTTTAGTAGCTATCAGTTTTTCTTCCAGATCAGCCATGTCATCATGTTTGTAGCGCTGGCGCTGGGCCTTGCACAAACGTACCCCATCAATAATGGAGGCATGGTTCAGCTCATCAGATATAATGGCATCCTGTTCATTAAACAATGGTTCAAACACACCGCCATTGGCATCAAATGCAGCAGCATATAATATAGTATCCTCTGTACCTAAAAACTCAGATATTTTTGCTTCCAGTTGCTTGTGAATATCTTGTGTACCGCAAATAAAACGTACTGACGATAATCCGTAACCGTGGGTATCCATCACATTTTTAGCGGCCTGCACCACTTTAGGGTTACCCGATAGGCCCAGGTAATTGTTGGCGCAAAAGTTTATCACTTCCTTGCCGCCCTGTACGGTAATATCAGCACCCTGTGCCGATGTAATAACGCGTTCTTTTTTATATAATCCGGCATTTTCAATATCAGCAAGCTCCTGCTGCAAAACTGGCTTTAGTGTAGTATACATATTATTAGGCTGTTTAGAGGGGGCAAAATTAAGGATATTTTAGGGAATAAGCTGAAAGCATAAAGCTGAAGGCTGAAAGTAATTATTTTTCAGCTTTTTGCTTTCCGCTTTAGGCCTTATGCTTTCTGCTTTGAGCTTTCCGCACAAATAATTATCTTTGCGCCTCATTTAACACTGTTTGCAGCAGTATCAATGGATTATGGCAATATATAATACACTACTGTACTATTGTTATTCAACAATAGCTGATGCGGAGCAATTTGCTGCCGATCATTTAAAATTTTGTAAAAGTTTAGACTTAACGGGGCGCATTATTGTAGCTACCGAAGGACTTAACGGTACCGTTTCGGGTACTGCCGAAGCTTGCAAAACCTATATGGATACGTTACATGCCGATGAGCGCTTTACCAGAATCGATTTTAAGATTGATGAAGTTGATGCCCCATCATTCGTAAAAATGCATGTGCGTTACAAATCAGAGATTGTACACTCGGGTCTGCGCGATCCAAACATCATTAACCCGCAACAACAAACCGGCAAGCACCTGGAACCAAAAGATTTTTTGGCGATGAAGGACCGCGATGATGTGGTGGTTTTGGATGTACGCTCCAACTACGAGCATTCGTTAGGCAAATTTAAAAACGCGGTTACGCTCGATATTGAAAATTTCAGGGATTTCCCGGATATGATCAACGAGCTGGCTAAATACAAGGACAAAAAAATATTAACCTATTGCACCGGCGGCATCAAATGCGAAAAAGCATCGGCCCTGTTACTGCACGAAGGTTTTAAGGATGTGTATCAGCTGCACGGTGGGATCATTAAATACGGTAAGGAAGCCGGCGGTGAGGATTTTGAAGGCAAATGTTATGTGTTTGATAACCGCCTTTCTGTTGATGTAAACAACGTGAATCCGGTGGTGATATCAACCTGCCGCAATTGTGGCAAAACCACACCTAAAATGATCAACTGCGCTAATCCGGAGTGCAATGAGCATTTTACCCAATGCGATGAGTGCGGCACAAAAATGGAGGGTTGCTGCAGCGATGCCTGCCAAAGCCATCCCCGCAAAAGGGTCTATGACGGCTCAGGTTACTATGTAAAAGTACCCCAACCGGTAAACACAGCAAAGAAAAACAACCTGCAACTGGCCGATTAAGCCTTTTAACATATCATATTACAAAAAGCTTACCCAATGGGTAAGCTTTTGTTTTTTACACCATTCCAACTCATTATGTTTATTCAGCATCATGGCGTTTGGCTATTGTCCTAACTTCAACACTATTACCTTCACCCTGTAAAACAGGACAGCCTTTGGCAAATTCAACGGCTTCATCAACAGTATCAGCCTTAACAATAATATAGCCGCCGATGGTTTCCTTCACCTTACCGAAAGCGCCGTTGGTAACTGTATTATCGGCGTGTACCACCCTGGCATCATCAAACGGCAACCCGGCTCCGTCTACAAATTTATTTTTAGCGGCAATGGTACTTATCCAGTCCATTGTTTGTTTCATCCAGATCTGTATTTGCTCTGGCGAAGCCACTTTGTGGCCATCTTCGTGTCTGAAAATTAATGCAAACTCTTTCATTGTCGTAATTTTAACTCTAATTTTAATTAGTGATTATTGAATTATACACCCATATCAAGTGAGGTTGCACAAATTGGACATCTCTGTAAAAAATCATAGTTATCAGTTACAATTGATGATCAACGGGATATTGAAATAACAGATTGATTATTAACTAATTTAAAATGTTATTAAAGCTCAATCGTCTATCTCTTGTAAGCAACAGCATTAAAACAAGACAATGAGTACAATTAAAAACAAAAAAATAGCTATTGTAGGTGGAGGTCCGGGCGGTTTAACGCTTGCCCGTCTTTTGCAGCAACGGGGTATAGACGTGAAAGTATATGAACGGGACGAACATAAAGATGCCAGGCCCAAGGGCGCAACGCTCGATCTGCATGATGAATCAGGTTTAGCTGCCCTCCGCGAAGCCGGGTTAATAGAAGCTTTTGAAGCCAATTATCGCCCCGGCGCCGACAAAATCCGCATCATGAATAAGCATGCAACTATTTTGCTTGACGAACACCTTAATGCAGATCATGAAACACACCGGCCCGAAATTGATCGCGGGCCATTACAAACCATTTTACTGGATTCGTTATTACCTGGTACAGTGGTATGGGATAGTCAATTTTTGACACTTATACCGCAAAATGATGGTTGGAAACTTGAATTTAAAAACGGCCATTCAGCAATAGCCGATGTGGTGATAGCCGCTGATGGTGCAAACTCAAAGATCCGTCCATATATTACTCCTATTAAACCCACTTATTCAGGAGTCACCTGTATTGAAGGGTTAGTTTATCATTCAGCAACTGCAAGTCCGGGGATACATCAGCTATTGAAAGACGGAAAAATATTTGCATTTGGTGATGAAAAATCCCTGATTGTAAGTGCGAAGGGAGATGGCAGCCTGGCATTTTATACAGGGTGCAAAAAAGATGAATTCTGGGGAAAAGAAAGTGGTATTGATTTTTCAGACAAAGCGCAGATTGTTTCCTGGTTTAAAGAAGAATATGCTGGCTGGGATGATCAATGGCTGGAGTTATTTGAAAATGCCAGTTCCGCTTTGATTCTCCGTCCGCAATACTGCGTACCGCTTGACCAAACCTGGGATGCCCAACCCAATTTAACTATATTGGGCGATGCAGCCCACCTGATGCCTCCTTATGCGGGCGAAGGTGTAAATATGGCCATGCTTGATGCCCTGGAATTAAGCCGCTGCCTGCTCAGCGAAGATTTCCCCGACACCCGGTCGGCAATTGCAGCCTATGAACAACAAATGCGTGTAAGAACTGCAGAGGTTGCAGTAATTACACTGCAATCAACAGCTGCTTTGCACGCCCCAGGCGCTATTGATTACCTTTTGGATGTGATGGGTGGCCACTAAATAACTTAAAAATACCCCTAAAACCTCAAAAACGTTTCAAATGAGCGGCACTTTGAGGTTTTTTCACACAATTCAAACTGTAATTCGTAAAATTGGTTGTCTTTAAACTATTGCTGTTTTAACAACCCATGCGTAAGTCTGTCCTGCTCATCATAAGTATCTTTTTTACCACTGGCTGGCATGCCCGGGCAGCTGATATCAAAAGCATAGGTGTGCCTTATGTGCAAAATTATACCAAGGCCATGTACCAGTCGGGCAATCAAAATTGGTCAGTAACCCGCGATGAGCACAGCATTATGTATTTTGGCAATGCCGAAGGTTTACTGTCTTTTGATGGAAGATACTGGCAGCAGCACCATATGCCCAACGGGCTCGTTGTACGATCGGTTTTAGCTGACGGCAAAGGCAAAATTTATGCCGGTGCCTTTGGCGAGTTTGGTTACTGGCAGGACAATGGCAAAGGTTTTTTAAAATATAACTCGCTGGTAAATCTGGTACCTAAAAAATACAGCCCCATTAACGAGGAGATCTGGAAAATATATCTTGATGACGATAGGGTTATCTTTCAGTCGTTTGGCGCTATATATATTTATTCACAAGGCAGCATCAACGTCATAAAGTCTCCTAAACCCTTCTTGTTTTTATTTAAGTCGGGGAAACGCTTTTTTATTGAGCAGTTATCAGTCGGGCTATTTGAATTAAAGAATAATCATCTGGAGTATGTACAGGGCAGTAATATATTAGGCAACAGCGGCGTGTTGTCCATATTGCCTTTTCAGGGCAACAAATATATTATTGGTACCGCTAAAAATGGTCTGTTTATTTACGATGGCAGCACCATAAAACCCTGGGCCAGCCAGGCCAATGACTTTTTAAAAACCTATCAGCTTAATAATGGCGCTGTAATACCAGGCAAATACTTTGCTTACGGAACCATATTAAATGGCATTGTGATTATTGATACCGCTGGCAATGTGGTACAGCACATCAACAAATCAAGCGGACTGCAAAACAATACCGTTTTAAGTTTATACACGGATAATGAACAAAACCTTTGGGCCGGGCTGGATAATGGTATTGATCGGATAGAAGTAAACTCTCCGCTATACTTCTATTTTGATAAAACAGGCAGGTTCGGCACGGTTTACGCCAGTATTATATTTGATAAAAAAATATACCTGGGTACCAATCAAGGTCTTTTTTACAGCGATTGGGTACCTGATAATAATAAGCCTTTTCAGTCATTTGATTTTAAGCTGATCCCAGGCTCGCAGGGGCAGGTCTGGGATCTGTCATTACAGGACGGGCGTTTGCTTTGCGGTCATAATGATGGCACTTACCAGGTAAACGGCAATACCATCACCAAAATCTCGACCATGACGGGAGGGTGGACCATTAAAAAACTCAGCAATGACCTATTGATACAAGGCACTTACAACGGGCTGGTAATTTATAAAAAGGATGCCTCCGGAAACTGGATATTCAGTCATAAGATAGAGGGTTTTGGCGAACCATCACGGTATGTAGAGCGTGACAACAAAGGGCAGATATGGGTAAGCCATGCCTATAAGGGCATTTATAAATTAACCCTGAGCAGCGATCTTAAAAAAGTAACCTCCAAAATATACTATGACAAGCAATATGGCCTGCCCGGCAGTTATAATGTTAATGTATTTGACCTGGATAACCGCATCGTTTTTTCGTCTGACTCGGATTTTTATGTTTATGACGATATCACCGATCGCTTTTTTAAATACACGCAGCTTAATAAAAAACTGGGCACCTTTTCGGCATCAAGCAAAATTATCAAGGCAATAGGCAAAAAATACTGGCTCATTAGTCAAGGGCGGGTTGCACTGGCCGATTTTGCTGCACCCGGCAAGGTAAATATTGATAGCAACAGCTTCACCATACTCAACGGGCAAATGGTACAGCATTATGAAACCATCAATCGCATTAACAATTTAACTTACCTGATTAGCATTGATGATGGCTTTGTAATATTGAATGATGCCGATGCAAGTTTGTCCAGTCAAATGCAGATTCCGCCGGTGCTGATACGCCGCATGGAGAACATCACTGATAAGGTATCCGTGATTAGCGATATGAATAACAATCTTAATGAAATTGAGATACCCTATACTCAAAACAATATCCGCATTACCTATTCATTACCCTATTATAAACAGGCCAAGATTAAGTTTCAGTATTATTTAGAGGGTTATTCAAGGCAATGGGCCGACTGGACGCAGCAAAGCCAAAAGGAGTTTACCAACCTTAATCAGGGTGTTTACCATTTTAAGGTGCGCGCCAAGATCAATGATCAAAATGTATCGGCCATTACCACGTTAACCTTTACCATACTACCACCCTGGTATGCCAGTAAAGCGGCTATTGTTTTTTATATTTTGATGCTGATACTGGCCTATTACCTCATCAGGTATTACTACCGCTTTAAATTAAAACGCCATCAGCAACGTATCCATCAAAAGCTGCAAACCGAAAAAGAGGAATTTTTAAAGCAGGAAGCCATAGCCAACGAACAACATATCATCAATATAAAAAACGAGCAGTTGCAGGCCGATCTGGCGGGTAAAAGCCGTGAGCTAGCCAACTCGGCCATGAACCTGGTTTACAAAAACGAGCTGCTGCAAAAAATAAGCGACGAAATAACCCAACTTAAAGACAACACCGGCAAAAAATTGGCCGACGATCAATTGCGCCGTATACAAAAGGTAATTGACGAAGGCATGAATGATGAGCGCGACTGGAACATATTTGAAAAGAGTTTTAATGAGGCGCACGAGAATTTTTTTAAAAAACTAAAATCGGGGCACCCTGATCTGGTTCCAAATGACCTTAAATTGTGTGCCTATCTGCGCATGAACATGAGCAGTAAAGAAATGGCCTCCTTGTTAAACATATCATTGCGCGGTGTTGAAATACGCCGTTATCGCCTGCGTAAAAAGCTTAACCTGGAGCATGACAAGAACCTTGTAGAGTTTCTCATTGAGCTATAACACTACATCATTACCTCTCATAACTCTATTTATTGTTTACACAACATGTATTACTGTTGTTGTATATATACCCTGCGTAATCAATTACCAATGCATTGTAAATCAAATTATTACAAAATAAAAACACTCTCGTTGAGAAAGCGTTTTATTAATGATGTATTAATGTTGAGTTAATTTTTTTGATAAACGAGTATTATCTCCTCAGTTTTGTAGAACGAATAAACCAATTATTTCCATTCTAACAATTTTATTATTAACCACTATGAAGAGATTTTTTACTATTTCGGGGTTAATGTTTTTGTTCTTATTTTCCTATGACGCGGCGTTTGCACAAAACGTTACAATAAAAGGTAAAGTAATTGACAATACCGGCCAGGCCTTAATAGGCGTATCAGTTTCGGTAAAGGGAACAACAACAGGAACCCAAACAGACGTTAACGGAGCATACTCCATTAGTGCCCCAGGCAACTCAACGCTGAGATTTACTTATTTAGGATACATCAATCAGGAAATTCCTGCTAATGGCCAAACCAATATTAATATTACCCTGTTACCTCAAACTAATGAGCTACAACAAATAGTAGTTGTTGGTTACGGTACCCAGCGCAAACTTGATGTTACCGGTTCAATAGCAACTGTAAAAGGTGCCGACGTTGCTAAACAGGCATCTCCCAACGCCATCAGCGGGCTTCAGGGTAAAGTAGCAGGTGTTCAGATCACCAACAACGGTACACCGGGCAAAGCGCCTGATATTACCATTCGTGGTTTGGGAACTATTTATGGTAACACCAAACCGCTTTTTGTGGTTGATGGAGTATGGTATGATGATATTTCATTCCTTAATCCGCAGGATATCGAGAGCTTCAGTATTCTTAAAGATGCCTCAAGTACGGCCATCTATGGTATCAGGGCGGCCAATGGCGTTGTGCTTATCAGCACTAAACGTGGCGTTAAGGGCGCTCCGGTTATCAATTACAATGGCTATGTAGGCGTGCAGGCCGTTACTAACCAGGTAAAAGTGGCTAATGGCACCGAATATGCCACCGCTGTAAATGAACTTGCCGCCCTTAACAACGGCGCTCCCTTATTCAGTGATCCGGCAAGCTTTGGAACCGGCACTGATTGGTATAAACAAATACTGCGTAAAGCCTTTACCACCAACCATGAGATATCAGTAAGCGGCGGTACGGATAAATACACTTATAACTACTCTTTTGGATACCTTGATCAGGATGGTATTGTTCAAACCAATAATTACAAACGCTATACCCTGCACTTATCAAATGATCTTAAAATTGGTAAAGCTGTAAAAGTGGGTTACACCGCCAGCGGATTATCAGACAAATCAAAAGATGTTCCCACCAGTATTTTCGGTCAGCTGTATGGTGCAGCGCCTATCTTGCCTGTACATAATGCCGACGGCAGCTATGGCGATCCGAATGATTACCATTTAGGCGATGGAAATAACTACAATCCGCAGGCAACGCTTGATTTTTATAATCAGCGTACCAAAAATAAACGCGTTACCTATAATGTGTATGGTGAGGTTTCCCTCCTTAAAAACTTCAAATTCAGATCGAGCTTTGGCGGCGACGTAAGTCAGAATGAGGTGAGGTCATTTGTGCCCCAGTACCAGGCTACTGTTAAGCAATTCAGTAACAAAACCAACTTGAATGTTAACCATACTGATACACGCAACTGGATATGGGAAAACACTTTGACTTATGATGTTAAAATTAAGGATCATAGGTTAACAGCACTGGCAGGTTACAGTGCGCTTGAAAATGTAACCAGGCAAATGGATGGCCAGGCCGATAATGTGCCTTACCAGGCCAATGGAAACCTGCAAACATCCTTTCCTGATGCAACAAATGTAACTTACCTGGCAACTCCCGCCAGTCAGATAAAAACCCGTGCATTATCGCAGTTTGCGCGTGTTAATTATTCATATAAGGACAAGTATATGTTAAACGCGTCCATTCGTCGCGATGGGGCTTCACAATTCTACGGCGATCATACTTATGCCTACCTCCCTTCGGTAGGTGCCGGCTGGGTAATTACCAACGAAGATTTTATGAAGAATCAGCAGGTGTTCAGCAACCTGAAACTTCGCGGAAGCTGGGGTAAGGTGGGAAACTCTGTTGTGCCTATTAACCCATCGGTACAAACCATAGCAACAGATCCGTACCTGACAGCCATATTCGGTAACCCGCAAGTGGCTTATCCGGGAGCAAGTATCAATACAGTGGTTCCTTCAGCTATATTGTGGGAAAAAACCGTATCTACTGACTTTGGTTTAGAAGGTGGCTTGTTTTCCAATAAACTAACCTTTGAGGCCGATTATTATAACCGCGAAACCCAGGATGCCATTTTCGCTATTCCTGTTGCGGGTTCACTGGGTACTGTTAACAGTTCAATCATAGCCAACCAGGCCAGTATCCGTAACCGTGGCTTTGAGTTTTTAGTAAGCTGGAAGGACAAGGCATCTGAAAGCTTCTCTTACAGCATCACCGCCAACCTGGGTATCAACAACAATAAAGTACTTGACGTAATATCAGGACAAAACCCTATTTATGATGGCGGTGCAGGTATTGCCAACGGAGCATTTGCAACACGTACTGTAGCGGGCCAGCCTATAGGCCAGTTTTATGGCTATAAAGTAACCGGTATTTTCCAGACTGCTCAGGAAGTTGCTGCTTCAAAACAACCAGGCGCAAGTCCGGGTGATTTTATTTACCAGGATACCAATAACGATGGTATTGTTGACAGTCGCGACCGTGTAGCGCTGGGTAGTCCGCTACCTAAATATAACTATGGTATCAATACCTCCTTCACGTATAAAAATTTCGACCTGGCCCTTGACTTCCAGGGTGTAACCGGCGTAAGCGTGTATAACGCCAATATTGCCTACCGCTTTGGTAACGAGAACTTCACACAGGATTTTTATGATCACCGCTGGCATGGTGCCGGAACCTCAAATACCTACCCATCGGTAAACGTGGGTAAAAATTCTAACGCGGCGCCAAATTCATTTTATGTTGAAAGCGGCGCCTATTTCAGGATGAGGAACGCTCAATTAGGTTATACCTTGCCTGCCAGCCTGCTCAGTAAATGGAAAATATCCAAAGTGAGAGTATTTGCCAACGCTCAAAATGCGATTAACATTTTTGGCTATAAAGGCTTTTCACCTGAAATAGGTGGCACTGTAGGCAACCGTGGTATTGATACCAGTGTTTATCCGTTATATGCAACCTATAATTTTGGCGTTAACGTTACCTTTTAATCAGTATAAAGATGAAGAACAGTAAAAATATATTCATGCGTAAGGTCTTTGTTTTGGGGCTTATTGCATCAGCTATCATTATCCAAAGCTGTAAAAAAAGCTTTTTAGATGTTAATCCGGCTCAAAATACAGCGGCAACCCAGTTTTTTAAAACACAGGACGATGCTACCAAGGCCGTTAATGCCATGTACGCTAACCTGCACGAGTGGAATAATATCGCGTTCGCACCCATCGCGCTGGAAAGCATGGGCTCTGATGATGTAGAAAAAGGCAGTACCGCCAGCGATGCCACCTATTTTAACGATTATCATAATTTCACCATTACCTCCGGCGATGCCCAGTTGGGTGGTTTCTGGAAAGGGCAGTATCAAACCATCAACTTCGCTAACCAGATATTGACCAACGTACCAGGCATCAGCATGGACGAATCATTAAAGGCCCGTTACCTGGCCGAATCCAAATTTATCAGAGCTTATGAGTATTTCAGACTGGTTAGGGCTTTTGGCGACGTGCCTTTGCGCATAACCCTACCTACAAATGCATCAGAGTATAATCTTCCGCGTAACCCTAAAGATCAGGTATGGGCACAGATTGAAAAAGATCTGACAGAGGCTACCACTGTACTTCCGCAAAGCTACAGCTCTGCTGATATTGGACATGTAACCAAAGGGGCCGCATTAGCCTTACATGCCAAGGTAGCCATGTATCTTAAAAAATGGACGGATGTGGTAACCTATACTACCGCTGTTATGGGTATGGGCTATTCGTTATATCCTGATTATGAGCAAATGTTCAGGACCACGCATAAAAACAACCAGGAATCTATTTTTGAGATACAATGTAATATGATACCTAATAACCCTTCAGCCTCAAACTCGCAATATTCGCAGGTACAGGGCGTTCGTGGTGTAACCGGTGGCGGATGGGGTTTTAACGTTCCGAGCGACAATTTGGCGGCAGCCTATGAAACCGGCGATCCACGCCGCGATGCCACCATCATATTCAGGGGCGAAACCACACCCGAGGGCGATAAAATTCCGGCTACAGGTGATAACCCTATGTATAACCAAAAGTCGTACGTACCATTCGCTCTTTATGTATCCGGCTTTAACGAAGGCTGCCAGCAAAACAAGATCGTTCTGCGTTATGCGGATGTATTGCTTATGAACGCGGAGGCTAATAACGAGCTTGGAAATTCAGGTGCAGCACTAGGCCCGCTGGAGCAGGTACGTGCACGGGCACGCGGAAGTAATGCTGCTATATTGCCTAAAGTTACCACTACCGATCAAACTGCTTTGCGCACGGCCATCTACTTCGAAAGAAGAGTGGAGCTTGCTATGGAGTTTGAACGTTACTTTGATGTTATACGCCAGGGAAGGGGTACAGCTGTTTTTGGCTCCCGTGGCTGGAAGGCCGGCAAAAACGAAGTTTGGCCTATCCCGCAAACAGAAATTGACTTGAGCGGCGGCGCTTTAACCCAAAACTCAGGATATTAAGAACTCTCTTTTGTTGACTGATAAAATTGGGGCAGTCCGGCCGTCGTAAGGCGGACTGCTCCATTATCAATCCCGCTTCCTTTTAATATCAGGCATCTGCCTAATCAACTTATGAAAAAAATACTGTTAACCCCTCTTTTATTATGCCTGGCTATGTTCTGCGTGGCCCAAAAGCCAACAGCGGCAAGTACGGATACCATTAAACCCGTTGGCATCATCAAAAACCTGAGCGATAATGCCCTGCTCGATGTAGTGCAACGCCAAACATTTCGCTATTTCTGGGATTTTGGTCATCCGGTAAGCGGCTTGGCCCGCGAGCGCAGCAACGTTTCTTATGATTACGGCAACGAGGTGGTAACCACCGGTGGTTCGGGCTTTGGCATTATGGCCATGATTGTAGCTACCGACAGGAAATGGATAACCCGTCAGGATGCATCTGCAAGGATGATCAAAATACTTAACTTTTTAAACAAAGCCAGTTCATTTCATGGCGTGTTCCCGCATTGGCTTAATGGCGAAACAGGCAAAATTATTCCATTTGGCCGTAAGGATGACGGTGGCGACCTGGTTGAAACAGCTTACCTTTTTCAGGGCCTGTTATGCGCCCGCCAGTATTTTAATGCCAATAATGACATGGAACGTGAGATCAGGGGTCGCATAAACAGCCTCTGGAACGAAGTGGAGTGGAACTGGTACACTCGCGATGGCAGGGATGCTTTGTACTGGCACTGGTCGCCAAATAACGGTTGGGCCATGAATTTCCCGATACATGGTTTTAACGAATGCCTGATCACCTATATTCTGGCAGCCTCGGCTGACCGTTACCCGGTTAGCGCCGATGTATACCACCGTGGCTGGGCACAAAGCGACTTTTTCAAGAACGGCAGAACTTTCTACGGCTTTAAACTTCCCCTTGGGTTTGATTATGGCGGCCCGCTTTTCTTTTCGCAATACTCATTCCTGGGTTTAAACCCCAAAGGCTTGAAGGATCAATATGCCGATTACTGGGAGCAGAACAAAAACCATACGCTGATCAATCATGCTTACTGTGTTGATAATCCGAAGAAATTTAAAGGTTATGGCGAAAACTGCTGGGGTCTTACCGCCAGTGATAATTTTGAAGGTTATAATGCCCACTCACCTACAAATGATCTGGGTGTAATAACACCTACAGCAGCACTATCCGCTTTCCCGTATACGCCTGAATACTCTATGAAAGCGCTGCGCCATTTTTATTATGACCTGGGCGATAAGATATGGGGCGAATATGGCTTTACCGATGCCTTTAGCGAATCGCATAACTGGTACGCAAAATCATACCTGGCCATTGACCAGGGACCAATTGTGGTGATGATAGAAAACTACCGCACCGGCCTGCTATGGAAATTATTCATGAGCTGTCCCGAAATACAGAACGGCCTTAAAAAGCTGGATTTTTCAAGCACAGCGCTGGTTAAAAATTAAATATTATTAAGTTAAAGAAGGCCGGCGATTAGACTCACCCGGTCTACTCCGCCTCTATCTCCGAGCGTCATTGCGTAGCGTGGCAATCCCCTACATACAGAGCGGCTCTGCTTATTGGGGATTGCCACGCTACGCTCAATGACGTATTTTTATTGATATTAATGGGCACCTGCCTCTTTGTAACGGGATTGTAACCTCAAATTTTCTGCAAATCCATCAACCTTAATAAAAATTTCTATAATTTTAGCCTTGAGCATTAGGCTCCAATTGCTTATTATCCCCCTTACTTTACCCAAAATCCATGTTATAAATAATGATCAGTTTACTTTCCGTTTTTAACTTCATTAGCCTGTTCTTACTATCATTTATATCTCCCCGTCAGGAAAAACAGGAATGGAAATTAAACGGGTATGCGCAGGGCACTACTTATTCTATCATTTATTATCATGATCAGGAATTGGTTAAAAACAAGGAGATAGACAGCATCCTTGATCAAATTGATTTATCCATGTCTTTATATAAAAAGGGGTCTTTAATCAATCAGTTCAATGCTTCGGCAAAAAGGGGTAAGCTTGATGAGCATTTCAAAAAGGTAATAGTAAAATCGCTCGAAGTTTTTAAAGTTTCGGGTGGCTATTTTGACATTACCGTTGAACCTTTGGTACAGGCCTGGGGTTTTGGGGCTCAAAAAGCTGATTCATTACCCGCCGACGCAACTATAAAAAAAACCCTTAAACATGTGGGATCGCAAAAATTATACTTAAACCAAAATGGTGATTATTTGTATAAAACTGACCCGGAAGTTAAAATTGATTTAAACGGCATTGCACAAGGTTACTCGGTTGATGTACTTGCTGATTATTTGGAAAGCAAAGGAATAAAGGATTATATGGTGGAAGTGGGAGGAGAAATAAGAGTAAAAGGCAGAAAATCCGATGCACAGAAATTTAGCCTGGGTATTCAATCGCCAGGTAATAACTTTGATGATGGCAGTATGGAAACAATTGTGCAGTTACCTGCCGGCGCGTTAACAACATCAGGAAACTACCGGAAATTTTATATGAATAACAAGCGGCGTATGTCACATTTAATTGACCCTAAAACCGGTTACCCGCTTCAAAACGAAATGATAAGCGCTACGGTATTTGCCAACGACGCTATCACTGCCGATGGGTACGATAACGTTTTTATGGGCATGGGTATCAAAAAATCATTGGAGTTTTTAAAACATCACCGGGAGATGGAGGTCTATTTTATCTATCAGAAAAAAGATGGTTCAGTTGCGGATACGGCAAGCGCAGGTTTTTACAAATTTATCACACCAAATAATTCAAAATGATCAGGAGAGATTTCATTAAAAAAGCGGGGATAACAACGGGTGGGCTATTGTTACACAACACACTTTTAAAAGCGGTTAGCTTACCTTTTGAAGTTAAAAAAATAAACATCGCGGTCATAGGCTGCGGCGATAGGGGCACGGGCTTAATGCATGTATTAAAAGAGCTTAATGATCTGTATCAGATAAAGGCCATTTGTGATGTATTGGATTTTAGGTTGGATAGTGCCAAAAAAATAGCGCCCGAAGCTGTAATATATAAGGATTACAGAAAACTGCTGGATGATAAAACTATTGATGCCGTTATTATTTCGGTTCCCTTATATCTACACTTCCCTATAGCAAAAGATGCGCTGCAGGCAGGTAAGCATATCTACCTGGAAAAAACGATGACCTATAATATTCCGCAGGCGCTTGAGCTGGTAAAATTAGTGAAGGATAAACCTGATCAGATTTTACAGGTAGGGCATCAATACCGATATACCCCGCTTTACTTTAAAGTAAAGGAGATGATTGGTAAAGGTTATTTAGGAAAAGTAACCCAGATTGACTGTCGCTGGGACCGTAACGGGAACTGGAGAAGGCCTTTGCCTGATCCGTCGCTGGAAAGACAAATAAACTGGCGCATGTACCGCGAATACTCCGGTGGATTACCGGCCGAATTGCTATCGCACCAGATAGATTTTATTAACTGGGCCTTTGATACCCATGCCTCAACCATATATGGTACGGGTGGTATTGATTTTTATAAAGACGGCCGCGAAACGTACGACAATGTTCAGGCTGTGCTGCGTTACGAAAAGGATAATATGGTTGGAAACTTTGGAGCAACCTGTGCCAATAGCCATGATGGTTATTTATTCAAGATCAAAGGATCAAAGGGGATGATCTCCCTGCTGGTTGATGAAGGGGTATATTATCCTGAAAAGGACACAAAGAAACAATTACAAACCGTTGATGGCGTTACCGGCGCCACTAAAATTACCTGGAATAAAGATGGCGGTATCCCCATACTTACCGAACCCATTAAGGATGGATCATGGTATGCTTTAAGCGATTTTCATAAATGCGTTAGCACCAGGCAAACGCCAACATCAAATGTTTTAACCGGGTCAAAGGCTGCTATCAATGTTCATATGATCAATAAATCGCTTTTTGATAAAACTATCGAAAATTGGAAAAGTGAATATGATGTATAACTGTATCTATTAAATCCCCTGTCATTTCGAGCAATAGCGAGAAATCTTATACGATATACTCCGGCTGTTATGCTGAGCCTGTTGAAGCATGGTGGGCAGGCCTCTCGCGCGATCCTTCGACAAGCTCAGGATGACAGGCCTCTTAATCTCACTATCGTTCGAAATGACATCTAAGAGTCCAGTCAAAAAAATAATTAAAAAAATGTAAATCAAAAGGCGTTAAATTTGTTTAACTAACATCAACCAATACAGATTTTAAACGCATCTAATGATTCATAAAAAACTTATTATAGGGATGCTAAGTTTACTCTTAGCATTTTCTTTTTCGGCACGTTCACAAAACTTATCATCTTTTGATAGAGGCAGCTTTATTACCAAAGGTGATACCTTACCTTACCGCCTGTTATTTCCCAAGCACTTTGATCCAACTAAAAAGTACCCGCTGTTGTTTGTATTGCATGGCGCTGGCGAGCGTGGCAATGACAATGAGGCACAGCTAAAATACGGTTCCGAGCGTTTGCTGCAGGATAGCGTACGCGAAAAATATGAGGCCATTGTGGTTTTTCCGCAATGCCCGGCCAACGGTTACTGGTCAAACGTACAACAGGAAACCGATGCGGCTACGCAAAAAAGAAAATTTGTTTTCCAGGTAAACCAACCGCCTACCAAGGCCATGTGGTTGTTAATGGGTTTGGTTGATCAATTTCTGGATAAGCCATTTGTTGATAAGCGCCGCGTTTATGTAGGCGGCCTGAGCATGGGTGGTATGGGCACATTTGAGATCATTGGTCGTGAGCCCAAGATATTTGCAGCCGCCTTTGCCATTTGCGGCGGCGATAATACCCTGAACGCCAAAAAATATGCAAAGAAGGTGCCGCTGTGGATCTTCCACGGAAGTAATGATAGCGTTGTACCGGCTGATCATTCCGAAGTGATGGTGGCAGCCATCAAGGAAGCTGGCGGCGACCCTAGATTTACCCTTTACCCCGGTGTTGATCATAACAGCTGGGTAAATGCATTTAAAGAGCCTGAGCTGCTGAGCTGGCTGTTTTCGCATAGTAATAAGTAGCGATGAGTTAAAATATTACATACGTCATTGCGAGGCACGAAGCAATCTCTATGCTGTACAGAGCAGACCTTGACTGTTTGCCCTACCTATATAGAGATTGCTTCGTACCTCGCAATGACGCGTGGAGAGACTTATTCTCAGTTATTCTTCTGTTGGTTTTGGCGGTACGTTTTTCGTATTAAACCTGGGCTTAAACCCAAGTTTGGGAGTGGGTGCCTCAGCAGGTGCGGGCGTTTCTTCTTTAACCTCTGGCTTTTCTTCCGGTATCACTTCACTTTCCGCGGGTTTGGATTTTACCATACCCGGATTAAAGCGTGGTTTAAACGCGGGTTTTGGAGCGATTGGCTCAGCTGCCACAGGAGCCTCCTCTTTAACCTCCGGCGTCGTTTCACTTTCAGTTGGCTTGGGTTTCATCATACCGGGATTAAAGCGGGGCTTAAACGCGGGTTTAGGAGTAGTTGGCTCTGCCGCTGCAGGAGTCTCTTCTTTTATCTCCGGCTTTTCTGCCGGTGGTACTTCACTTTCAGTTGGCTTTGGTTTTACCATGCCCGGGTTAAAGCGGGGCTTAAAGGCAGGTTTAGGAGCAGTCGGCTCAGCAGCTGCGGAAGTTTCTTCAGCTTTTGGTTCAGCAGGTTTTTCTTCAGCGGGTTTAGCCACGCCAGCAGCTCTGAACTTAGGCGCGAAACCTAATTTTGGTGCAGGGGTACCAGATTCAATCAGGCTTTCGGTAATGGTTTGCTCAGCCAGTTGGTTCTCTATAATTACTTTATCTGCTTTTATCTCGGGCGCGGCAGGGAATTGTCGCCGCAGCTTATTGAACCAGTACTTTTTGGTATGGTCAAAGCTTTTTTCGCCCATTTGCTCATAATGAGTTTTAAATTCAGAAAACAGTGCGCCCTCAGCCGCTTGCAAAGCAGCCAGGTCTATCTTTTTCTTCTTAAAAAACTCTTCGAATAACATAATGTTAGATTTGAGATGTGAGATATGAGACAGTTATTTTTCTGCCTTCTTTATCTCATATCTATTTAAAAATCAACATTCAGATCCAGCTGGTTAAAATGAATGCCTTTATCGGTTTGTTTCCAGTCTTCGCGTTCCTCGTTACTGGCATTCATCAGCTTCGGGAACCATTCCAGCGGAAATGCCTGCTGCTTGCCATCTGGTTTTTCAACAAAAAGCAGACCATTGGCAAAAGTTACCTTTACCTTTTTTTCTTCCTTACGTGAGCTGAATAGTGGCATAGGACCCCCTTTTTTGTTGCTTTGTCATCCTGAACGCAGTGAAGGATCTATTAGCCGATTTGTATGGTGTATAATAGATGCTTCACTGCGTTCAGCATGACAAATTCGTTTAAATCCGAAATCGAAAATCCGACTTCCGAAATTAAAATTACTCTGCCATATTGTGGTAAACCGCCTGCACATCATCATCCTCTTCCAGGCGATCGATCAGTTTCATGATATCGGTAACCTGTTCTTCGGTTACTTCATGGAATGATTGCGGTACACGCTCCAACTTGGCCGATTTTACTTCAACACCTACTTCTTCCAATGCTTTTTGCATCTTGCCAAAATCCTCAAAGGCGGTGTGTATAACGCCAATATCTTTACCTTCCTCGTCGGCTTCTACAAACAGATCTTCCAAACCGGCATCTATCAGTTCAAATTCCAGTTCTTCCAGATCGCGGTCGCCCGGATCAAAAGTAAATACTGATTTGCGGGTGAAAATAAAATCAAGCGACCCGGTTTTACCCAATGAGCCGCCATATTTGGTAAAGTAACTGCGTACGTTGGCCACGGTACGGTTGGTATTATCTGTAGCAGTTTCTACCAAAACAGCCACACCATAAGGTGCATATCCTTCGTAAACCAGTTCTTCGTAATCTTTTTCATCACGGCTTGTTGCCCTTTTTATAGCTGCTTCTACACGGTCTTTAGGCATGTTTACCGCCTTGGAGTTTTGAACAGCGGTTCTTAAACGCGAATTGGTGTTAATATCACCACCGCCGGCTTTAACGGCCATTACAATCTCTTTCCCTAAACGGGTAAACTGCACTGCCATTTTGGCCCAGCGCTTAAACTTTCTTTCTTTGCGGAATTCAAATGCTCTTCCCATAATTCATTTTTTGTCCATGGTCCATGGACTATAGTCTATAGACCAAGCGAATATAATATTTGTTTTATATAAGTTTCAAACCCTTAGCTTTTTGCTTTACGCTTTCGGCCTTTGGCTTTATACTTTATCTTTCAAGTTAGCTAGCATATCGCTGGTCATGGTGGCCAGGTCATATTCTATTTTCCAGCCCCAATCCCTTTCGGCATAACTATCATCAATTGATTTTGGCCAGCTGTCGGCAATAGCCTGTCGCGGATCATTATCCACATAGCTTATTTCAAAATCTGGGATCTGTTTCTTGATCTCCTCAGCTAACTCAGTTGGTGTAAAACTGATACCCGCCAGATTATATGACGAGCGTATGGTCAGCTGCTCTGCCGGTGCATCCATCAATGATATAGTAGCCCTGATGGCATCATCCATATACATCATTGGCAAAGCGGTATTGGCCGAAAGAAAGCTTTTATATTTCCCATTCTTCAAAGCCTCATGAAATATATGCACCGCATAATCGGTAGTACCCCCGCCCGGATTGGAGCGCCAGCCGATTAAACCGGGATAACGTATGCTGCGTACATCTACCCCGTATTTGGTAAAATAATACTCGCACCAGCGTTCGCCGGCCAGCTTACTGAAACCATAAACCGTGTTAGGATCCATTACGCAATACTGCGGCGTATGGAACTGCGGTGAATTAGGACCAAACACCGCTATGGAGCTTGGCCAAAAAACTTTGGCAGTTTTAAACTCCACCGCGAAATCAAGTATATGTATCAGGCCGGTCATGTTCAAATCCCAGGCCATTTTGGGTTTTTGTTCGCCTACGGCCGATAGTATGGCTGCCAGTAAATAAACCTGGGTTGGCCGGTATTTATCAAATATATGGTGCAGATTGTCCTTATCCAACACATTCACCAACTCGTACGGACCGCCGTGACGTATAGCATCACCCGGATCATTAATATCAGAAGCTATCACACTTTCGGCCCCGTGTATCCCTCGCAAAGCAACAACCAGTTCTGTCCCTATCTGGCCGTTGGCGCCTATCACTAAAATCTTTTCGCTCATGCAATTATTGAGTTTTGGCAAAGGTAAAAATTTGAGCGAAATCTGTTGAGGTAGTTGATTAAGTTTATTGTGGGGTTTGTTTAATACCGCTATGGGCGCGGGGCCCTTTTACGTTTTTCGCTGTTGTTTATTTTTTGATAGGTGCTCAAGAGGGCTACGCCGTACGTTGCGACAAAAGTAATGGGCCTTCCCGCGGCCAAGAGCGGGTATGCGACATGGTTGCTCGCCCAATCAACTACAAATTAGATAGATTAACTCCTAAAAACCCAAAAAAATGTGCATATTTGGAGTTTAACTTTAAAACACATAATCAATTTAAAAATAGGCCGCTGTGAAGCAGCCTAAATACATTCAAAAACAAATAACACAAATGAAAGTCGCAGTAGTAGGTGCTACAGGATTAGTAGGCACCAAAATGTTGCAGGTTCTTGCAGAACGCAACTTCCCCGTTACAGAATTAATTCCCGTAGCTTCAGAAAAAAGTATTGGTAAAGAAATTACTTTTAAGGGTAAGCAGTATAAGGTGGTTTCTGTTGAGGATGCGATTAAGATGAAGCCGGACGTAGCAATTTTCTCGGCCGGCGGCAGCACTTCATTACAACAAGCTCCGCTTTTCGCGGCAGCAGGTACAACTGTTATTGATAATTCATCAGCATGGCGCATGGATCCAACCAAAAAACTGGTTGTTCCTGAAGTGAATGCCCATGTACTTACCGCCGATGACAAGATCATCGCCAACCCAAATTGCTCCACCATACAAATGGTAGTGGCCTTAAAACCGCTGCATGATAAATATAAAATTAAACGGGTAGTTGTTTCTACCTATCAATCGGTAACCGGTACCGGCGTTAAAGCTGTGGATCAGTTATTTAATGAGCGTAATGGTATCGACGGACCAAAGGTATATCCTTACACCATTGACCTGAACGTTATCCCTCAAATTGATGTATTTACCGAGAACGGTTATACCAAGGAGGAAATGAAAATGATCCTGGAAACCAAAAAGATCATGGGCGATGAGAGCATACAGGTAACCGCAACAACCGTTCGTATCCCGGTTATGGGTGGTCACTCAGAATCAGTGAACGTAGAGTTCGCTAACGATTTTGATTTGAACGAACTGAGGGCATTATTGGCTAAATCACCAGGTATTGTGGTGGTTGATGATCCTGCTAACCTGAAATACCCAATGCCACTTGACGCGCATGATAAGGATGATGTTTTTGTTGGACGTTTACGCCGCGATGAAACCCAGCCAAATACTTTAAACTGCTGGATAGTATCAGACAATCTACGTAAAGGCGCTGCTACCAATGCCGTGCAAATTGCAGAATACTTGGCAGCTGCTCATCTGATCGGTCAGCCGGTTGAGGCATAAGTTTAATTATTCAAATAATATTTTAATAGGGATGATCAAGTGATCATCCCTATTTTTATTTAATGTTAATCAACCCTATCTGTCATTTCGAACGAGGTACGAGGAGAAATCTTATACTCATAGGAGGTGAATATTGCAGGTAGTATAAGATTTCTCACTATCGTTCGAAATGACATCTAATTTTTTAGGTATAACAGATTGATTATCCCTATTTTTATCCTTATTTAACTTGTAATTAATGAAGGTTGTTAAGCTCGTTTTTATTTTCTGGTGTTGTTGCTTTATCCCGGCAAATTTGCTTGCGCAAGTTATTAGTACACCGCAGGCTATAGAAAACGATTTGCTCAGGGTATTTAAAAAGGTAAAGTATTATGGGGCGCACAAAAAAGAAGGAAAAGCCATTGATTCCTTAAAAAAAATGAACAGTATTTTCGCATATAAGCTTAAATATTACACCGCGCAATATCCGTTTACCATCAGCCTAAAATTTACTTCTTTAGTAAAAGAACTGCTGATTATATCCACTTCAGAGGATGGTTTGTTTCGCGCCTATTCATGGGATACCAAATTAGGGACCGGGGGAGGGTATGACTTTGATAATGTACTACAATATAAAATTAAGGGGCAAACTTATTCGCTTCTGAAAATGGATCCACCCGGCAAGCTTGCTTATTGGTACCCTAAAATATACACTTTTGCGGCTAATAATAAAACGTACTATCTGGCTACCTATAACGCGGTTTTTTCGCCCACCAGAGCCGGACAAGGGATACGAACCTTTGCCATTGAAAACGGAACCTTAAACGGCGCTGTCCCAATGATAAAAACACCAACCGCGGTATTAAGCAGGCTATATTATGAATACAATTTACTTTCGATAGTTGATTGGGATAAATTTCCGAGTATCTATTTTAATAAAGCAGTCAAAACCATTCAAACACCCCTGGTTGATTATAGCGGAAAAATGACCCATAAATTTATCACCTATAAACTCACCGGGAAGTTTTTTGAAAAAGTAAAATGATAACTTAGCCAAATGATATCCTTTGCTCACCGTGTTTTTATGGAAGTTGCCGCCAATTTGAGTTTCAGCAAGGCGGCGCAGGTGCTGTTTGTAACACAGCCGGCCATCAGCAAACACATTAAAGCGCTGGAAGATCAGTATAAAGTACCCCTCTTTGAGCGCAAGGGCAACAGCATCCTGCTTACCGAAGCGGGCAATAAACTGAACGAATACCTGCAACAGGCCACCGAAATTGAGCGCAAGATTGAATATGACCTGTCGGTGCACAGCAACCTGTCGCAGGCGGCTGGGCATTTACGGCTAGGGGCCAGTACTACCATCGCTTTATATATTTTACCATCTATACTCTCTGGCTTTCAGCGCGAATACGCTAACGTTGATGTGCAGCTGGTAAACCGTAATTCCGAATATATCTTGAATGCCCTGCTCAACCACGAGGTGGATATCGGCATTATCGAGGTGGATAATAAATTGACCACCGTAAGCTACAAGCCTTTTATGAGCGATGAAGTGATCCCGGTATGCTCGGCAAAAAGTCCGCTGGCGGGTAAATCACTTACACTAAAACAACTGGTTAAAACGCCGCTGGCCGTGCGCGAGCGCGGTTCGGGTACGCTGAATGCGGTATTAAAGTCGTTATCAGCATTGCACATTAAACCGGCCGATCTATCGGTAAAGATCAGGCTTGGCGGTACCGAGGCCCTGAAAAACTTTTTGCTGGCCGATCAATGCCTGGGCTTTATGCCCCGCCCATCCATCATTCGTCAACTGGCCGAAGGTGAACTGGTAGAAGTGCCTATCGAAGGTTTAAAAATCACCCGCGACTTCTTTTTCATCAGAAGAAAAGGAACCGAGGATTATGGGCTAACGAGTAATTTTATCAATTTTGCGTTGGGGCACATTGGGGGCAAAAAGTAGGGGTAAAAAGTTTTTAACGCTGTTATAAATTAAAAACATCATTACCCTTCTCTATCCTGTCATCCTGAGGGACGAAGGATCTATTCACAAACCTGCATGTAGTAGAATAGATGCTTCACTGCGTTCAGTATGACACTTTTTAAAAGCCTACAACGCGGCATAGACCGCGTAAATCAATTACCGGGCAACCTGTAAACCAAGCCTTTAACTACCTATTTTCAAATACTTAAAACCATCCGGCATTCCACCTGTACCTATTATAGAACTTAATTTTTATAATTTAAAATTAAATTATTATTCATTATGGCAAGTTTAAGTAACAGAAAAGTGGCCATCCTTACCGAAGAAGGATTTGAGCAGGTAGAGTTAACAAGCCCTAAACAAGCGCTGGAAGCAGCCGGAGCAACCGTTCATGTGATATCGCCCAAAAGCGGCACCATTAAAGCATGGGATAAAACCAATTGGGGCATCACGATCAATGTAGATAAGCAGTTGAGCGAAGTTAGTCCGGATGATTATGACGCGCTGGTATTACCCGGCGGTGTATTAAACCCCGATAAATTAAGACAGAATAAAGAAGCGGTAGCCTTTACATCGGCATTTTTAGACGAAGGAAAACCCGTAGCAGCCATATGCCACGGACCACAATTACTGATAGAAACGGGACTGATCAGGGGTCGCCGCCTAACCTCGTACCCATCCCTGCAAACCGACCTTAAAAACGCCGGTGCCGATTGGGTTGACCAGGAAGTGGTGACCGATAATGGCCTGGTGACCAGCAGACGGCCAAGTGATCTGGATGCATTTAACCGTAAAGTTATTGAGGAAATTGGCGAAGGTGTGCACCATCATGAAATGTAGACATAAAAAGAGACGCATGTGATGCGTCTCTACGATAACCACATGTAGAGATACATTACATGTGTCTCCTATGGATAAAACGTTAGGCGGTTTTACGCTGAATTTGACAAAAGAGCACGCTGCGAAGCATACCTCTTTAATTTAATAAACTCAGTATAACAACCTAACTGGGGGTAGAATCATATTGATTCTGCCCTTTTTTTGTGGAATAGCTTTTATCTTTACCCTCATGTCTGCCAAAAAAGCGTTGATTATTGGTGCCGGGATTGCCGGAATTGCAACCGCTATCCGTTTGGCGGTAAAAGGTTATCAGGTTGAGGTTTTTGAAGCTAATAATTATCCCGGCGGTAAGCTGTCTGAGTTTGAACAGGACGGGTTTAGGTTTGATGCAGGGCCAAGCCTGTTTACCATGCCGCAATATGTTGACGAGCTGTTCACCCTCGCAGGTAAAAATCCCGCCGATTTTTTCAGATATCAAAAATTGGATGTGGTTTGCCAATATTTTTATGAGGACGGCACCAAACTAACAGCCTATGTCGATGCTGACAAGTTTACCCAAGAGATCACTCAACAGACGGGCGAACCGGAAGCTGCTGTTAAAAAATACCTGAAAAACAGCAGTACTATTTACAGCATCACCAATCATGTTTTCCTGGAGAAATCGTTGCACAGGCTCAGTACCTATTTAAATTTTGAAACCTTACGGTCTATTTTAAAATTCCCGCAGATCGATGCCTTTCGCAATATGCACCGCGCCAATGAGCGCTTTTTTAAGGATACCCGTATGGTGCAGTTTTATGACCGCTATGCCACCTATAATGGCTCCAATCCTTACGCCGCACCTGCCACACTCAATGTAATACCTCATCTGGAACAACACTATGGCGCTTATTTCCCGGAAGGGGGTATGTACAGCATTGTTACCAGCCTGGTAAAACTGGCAGAATCATTAGGGGTTCAGTTTCACTATAATTCTCCGGTAGATGAGATCGTTTTGGAGGGACGAAATGCCAAAGCGATCAAAGTTAAAGGTGAAGTGATATCGGATGATCTCATCGTATCTAATATGGATGTCTGGTTCACTTATCACAGGCTGCTAAAACAGCATTCGCAGCTGTTCCCGAAAAAAATACTGAGCCAGGAGCGCAGTAGTTCGGCGTTGATATTTTATTGGGGTATCAAAAAGCGGTTTGCTCAGCTTGATCTGCATAATATCTTCTTTAGTGCTGATTATAAAGCCGAATTTGATCATATCTGGCAGGATAAGGATATTTATCACGATCCAACCATTTACCTCAACATCAGTTCCAAATACAAACCTGATGATGCGCCTGAGGGATGCGAAAACTGGTTCACCATGATTAATGTGCCTGCTAATACCGGGCAGGATTGGGATAGTCTGATACCTACCGCCCGCCAAAGCATTTTGAAAAAACTGAGCAACTTGCTGGGCGAGGATATCAGTCAGCTGATCACTTGCGAAAGCATTCTTGATCCGCGAGGAATTGAAAGTGGGACATCCTCCTACCAAGGTTCACTTTATGGTACCAGTTCCAACAGCCGGTTCGCTGCGTTTTTGAGGCATGCCAACCGGTCGTCTAAAATCAAAAATCTTTACTTTTGCGGGGGAAGTGTGCACCCGGGTGGGGGTATCCCGCTTTGTTTGTTATCGGCTAAAATTGTGAGCGATGGCCTCCCTGTTAATTGAAACATTAAAACTTTTTAAAATTTTATTTTCGGTGAAAATTGTTCAAAACCGGGCATAAAATGATAAAAAACTGCCGATAATTGATCAAAAAAACGCTAAAATTGATGCAAAATGTATGGAAAATTCAGCTTTTTTAAACTTTAAAAAGTTTTGTCACCATTACATCCTAAATACCACCAGTGAGCCAAAAATCATCTAAAAGAAAAATATATTTGTACTATGAAACTTCAGCTTTTTGACAAACAAGTTTATACCGACCGCCGGAATATATTAAAACAAAATATTGATCAAGACGGCCTTATCCTGCTACTGGGTAACGAGGATAGCAGCATGAACTATAAAGACAATACTTACCCCTTCAGGCAGGACAGTACTTTTCTTTATTATTTCGGATTGGATGTGCAGTCCCTTGCCGCCATTATTGATACCGATACCGGCGAAGAGGTGATATTCGGCAATGAACTAAGTCTGGATGATATTATCTGGACAGGCACCCTGCCTACCGTTCATGAAATGGCATCGCTAGTTGGGGTTACCCAAACCAAACCCTACGACCAGATAATTCATTATGTACATAAAGCCTTGATAGCCGGCCGCAAAGTTCATATTTTACCACCATACCGCCCCGAGAACCGCATTAAGCTATCAACCTGGTTTAATGTAAGCTTGCAGGATGTGGCCGAGCATGTATCGCTAAAACTCATTAAAGCTGTTATTGCGCAGCGGGTCATAAAAACACCTTTGGAGGTTGCCGAAATGGAAAAGGCTGTTGACATCAGTATAGATATGCAACTGGCTGTAATCAAAGCTACCCGCCCCGGTATTAAATCATATGAACTGGTAGCCAGAGCCAACGAAGTAGCCCTTACAGCAAATGGCCGTTTGGGTTATGGGGCTATTATAACACCACATGGGCAAACGCTGCACACCCATTTTTACGGGGATACCCTGCAGGATGGTCAAATGGTGCTGAGCGACATTGGCGCCGAAAATGACATGCATTACGGCGGCGACCTTACCCGTACCTTCCCTGTCGGGCGCAGCTTTACCAATCGCCAAAAGGAATTATATGAAGTGGTGCTTAACTCCATGAACCATGCCATCAGCATGCTAAAACCGGGTGTTAGGTATAAGGACATACACCTCGCCGCCTGCCAGAAACTGGTAGAGGGCCTTACCCAGGTTAATCTGATGAAAGGCGATGCAGCCGAAGCTGTTGCCGCTGGCGCGCATACCATGTTCTTTCAATGCGGCCTCGGGCACATGCTGGGAATAGATACCCACGATATGGAAGATCTGGGCGAACAATACGTGGGCTATACCGATACCCTGAAAAAAGAAACTGTATTCGGACTGAAATCATTGCGTTTGGGCCGCGAGCTGGAGGCTGGTTATATGCTCACCATTGAACCTGGTATCTACATTATTCCCGAGCTGATTGACCGTTGGGCTGCCGAAAAGAAATATGCCGATTTTATCAATTATGATGTATTGCAAACCTACCGTGATTTTGGCGGTATCCGCATTGAGGATAACTTGTTAATAACCGACACCGGCAGCCATTTGCTGGGTAAATATTTACCGAAGACTTTGAAGGAAATTGAGGGGTTGAGGGGGTAAATACACCCAGCTGTCATTGAGAGGAGGAACGACGAAGCAACCGCGAACTATGCAGATACACGCTGTAAAGTTCGCGATTGCCACTCCGCCGATTGGCGGATCGAAATGACATATTTTTCTGAGAGCCTCCTTCTACTTTGTCATCCTGAACGCAGTGAAGGATCTGTTTGCGAACTATGCAAATCGACGAATAGATGCTTCGCTGCGCTCAGCATGACAAAGCTTTTAAAATCGTGGTAATCCTACAATCTGACCAATCCCGGTTCAGACAATTCCCTTAACCTTCCCTTACCATTTTCTCCAACGCATCAATCCAGATGGGCGAATCATTGAGGCTTTCAACCAGCTGAACCTTTTCGCCGCCGAGTGCTTTAAATTCATCACCGTATTCGGTGGTTACTTCATAAACGGTTTCCAGGCAGTCGGCTACAAAGGCGGGGCAAAATACCAGCAGGCTCTTTTTACCATCTTTGGCCAGTTTAGCTACAATCTCGCTGGTATAGGGTTGCACCCATGGGTCATTCCCCAGGCGCGATTGAAAGCAGATGGTATATTCTTCTTTGGGGATATTTAGTTTTTCGGCGATCAGTTTAGCGGTATGGTGCGATTGTGCCGAATAGCAATTTTTATTGGCCTCAGTAAGCGTTTGGCAGCAATCATTCACTTTTAAACAGTGCTTTTGGGTATGGTCGGCTTTAATCAGTTGCCGTTGCGGCAAACCGTGAAAGCTGAACAACACATGATCATACTTTGCAGGATCATATTTCAACGCATTATCGGCAAAAGTGGCTATCATCCCCTCGTTATCATGAAACGAATTGATAAACGATATGGTAGGCTTAGTAGGCCATTTAGAGATTAGCTCCATCACCTTATCATAAACCGACCCAGTACTCGCCGATGCGTATTGTGGAAATAACGGTATTACCTGTATATCATCAACCAAAGCATCTTTAAGGCGGTTCAGTGCCGATTCGATAGATGGATTTTGATAGCGCATAGCCAATTCAACAATATACTCATCGCCCAGGCGCTGTTTCAGGGCCTCCTGTTGCAACAAGCTGTAATGCAGCAATGGCGAGCCTGTTTTCTCGTCCCAAATGGCCTGGTATAATTTGGCCGATTTTGGCGCTCTGAACGGAGTAATAACGCCCCGCACCAACAGGGCCCGGGATATCGGGTTAATATCAATAACCCGTGGATCCATCAAAAACTCATTCAGATAAGTACGTACATCGGCCGTTGAGGGGCTATCCGGCGTACCCAAATTCACCAATAAAACTGCTTTTTTACCCATAACTAAGCTGCAAAAATAAAAAATATTAGCCCCCTAACCCCCTAAAGGGGGAACAAATTACAAATAAATGATGGCTGCGGAGCCTTCTAAAGGTAAAAGATAAAGCCAGGCCTGTCACCCTGAGCTTGTCGAAGGGCCGTGCGCAGAGGCCAGCCCGCCATGCTTCGACGGGGCTTAGCATGACAGATCACAATCGCTCGCACCTTCTCTCTCCACGCGTCATTGCGAGGCACGAAGACAACCGACCAGAGGGAGCTCATTAATACCAATAAAAACAAACACAACGTTAATAATCTCTACACAGGCGGGGCCACAATAAAGGTTTATTACTTAAATATTTGCTCTGTACAGCATAGAGATTGCTTCGTGCCTCGCAATGACGTGGTTTTGTATTGTCACCCGGCCGGAGCCGGGCGACTGCAACTAACTTTTATTTTTTATTTAGCCTTTCAATAATCAGGGATGAAAAACTCCTGACACCTATTCTTATACTTTCTTCATCAACAGTAAAATTCGGCGCATGATTCATTGCTACTATGCCTTTTTCGGCATTAGAACCACCTAAGAAGAAATAAACTCCCGGTACCTTTTGTTGAAAATAAGCGAAATCATCGTTAAAGTAAGGAACCTGTCCGTAGTCAGGCATCATTAAACCATTCCCATAAATTTTGTTTAGCGTTTTGATTGCTATTTTAGTCAATTTATCATTGTTAACCACTGTTGGATTTTCCTGTATAAATGAAATGTTAAGTAATTTTTCTTTGTAACCTTCTTCCTCAATTACGTGTTCAACTTTAGGTATTATTTTTTCGAGATTCGATTGACCTGTTTCGTATAAGTACGCTTCTAAAAAAAGTTTGCCTTTTTTTGAATAAATGGCAAAATTATTATCCATAACTAAGTAGTCCTTAAAAATTGTATTTGGATTCATCAATCCAATTTCAGGATCACTTATACGTTGTATCTCCCATGGCTTACTACCAGTTTGCGCACGGGATAATGAACTGTGAATTTTTTGAGTAAGTACTTTAGCGTCTTCTTTGGATAAGTCATTTTTGAATTCAATTCTTATTCGCCTTTGATATGCAAACATTTCATTTGGCTTAACCATAATTTTATCTACCGGCAAATCAGTTACATGTAAACCATAGATTTCATCAGGATGTATTTTAGAAAACAGGCCGTAATCGATCATGTTTTTTGCTCCAACAAAGGTCTCTTCTTCTGGTTGAAAAATAAAATATACGGTTCCATTGAGGGATTCTTTATTTTTTGCCAGGATTTCCGCTATTCCCAGTCCAATTGCTAAATGTACATCATGGCCACAACCATGCTGCACTCCTTTTACTTTCGATTTAAACTCAACCTCGTCAGGAAAATCATTTGGTAAGGCATCCATCTCAGCCCGCCAAGCTATCTTCTTTCCCTTTTTTTCACCATTTAAGATGCCTACAATACTATGCCCATAAATGTCTGCTTTAACTTCAAACCCTAAATTCAACAAATACTGTTTTATGATTTCCTGGGTTCGGTTTTCATGTCCTGCCAGTTCAGGGTTTGCATGAAAATCTCTTCTGATTTTCACCAATTTATTATAAATTTCGTCTGTTTCTGTTCTGACCAATTCGTGAGTTAAGCCTTTTTTTTCATTTTGTTGCCAACTAACAAGAACTATTAATAGAAAGTATAATGATAGAATGAATTTCATCGGTTTATATTTTGCTGCTAAGACAATATGAAAACAACTAACGTTACACTTTCAATCTTTAATAATTCCCAATACGTCATTTTATGCTGCCCCACCGGCTGGCGGGGGCTGGGGGCTTCTCCACAATAACCACCAAGGCGTACCAGGCGAATCATGGTGCTCATAATGGTAACCAAAAAAATAGCAGGACAAGAACGCCAATACATGATTTCTGGTCTGACTGCGGGCAAAATGCCTGTTGTCATGCGCGCCCTTATGCGGTTGATAGGTACCAAAATAAAACAGCTGCAAAGTGCTTAATAACGATGGCGCTACCCAAAACATAATCAGGTTGGGCTGCGGTATCCACAGTTTTAGAATGTTAAACAAAATGGCCATCACTACAATTTGCCATATGGAAAGGTAATTGCGGATAAACCTTACATACCAGCTCCAAAAGGCACCTTGATGGTAATCAGGATCTTGCTCAGTATGTACATGGTTGTGATGCTGGTGATGTTTGGTGTACAGTTTAGGGTACCAGAATGAGGCGTATAAAAAAGTACAGCTATACCCAATGGCATTATTTAAAGTACGATTGGACGATACCGTGCCGTGCATGGCATCATGCGCGGTGATAAACAGGCCGGTATACAAATGCATTTGCACCAGGATAAATAAATATAACAAGGGATTGGCAAAGCTAAAATGCCATTGCATCAGTAATATGATGGAGGCGGCCCAACAGCCCAGTACCAGCAGGGCAATCAATAAACCTATATTGGAGGGGCTTTTTTGCATGTGTACTTGATAACAGCAAAAAGCGTGCTGCTAAAATTGTTCGAGCGCGGTTTTTACTTGTTGCATCAGCCACATGGGGGTTGATGTGGCGCCGGCTATGCCAATGGTATCGTTTGCCGAAAACATGGCTTTATCCAACTCGCTTGATGACGATATGAAATGAGTATTGGGATTATGCTTGCGGCACACCTCAAACAATACCTTTCCGTTTGATGACTTGCGACCTGATACAAAAACAATTTTATCAAAGCGACTTACAAACTTGGGCAGGTCCTTATCCCGGTTTGATACCTGGCGGCAAATGGTATCGTTTGCTTTCAGGTTGTATCCGCGGGCTATCAGCTCGTCCTTTACGCCATAAAACTTTTCCATGCTTTTGGTGGTCTGGGTGTATAGTGTAATATTCTGCGGCAGCTCCACATTATCCAGTTCGGCAATGTCCTGAAAAACCAGGGCTTCGTTATTGGTTTGCCCTTCCAGGCCAATTACTTCGGCATGACCATGTTTACCAAATATCAGGATCTTCTCGTTGGCATCGTAGGAGGTTTTTATCCTGTTTTGCAGTTTTAAAACAACCGGGCACGATGCATCAATCAGGGTAATATTGTTTTCTAAAGCTATACGGTAAGTTTCGGGAGCCTCGCCGTGTGCGCGGATCAGCACTTTTTCGTTTTGCAGGTTTTTCAGTTCGGCATGTTCAATAATACGCAGACCCTGGACTTTAAGCCTTTCCACCTCTTCATCATTATGCACAATATCGCCCAGGCAGTACAGGTAGCCCTCTTCGGCCAGTATTTCCTCGGCCATATCAATGGCGTAAACCACTCCAAAGCAAAAGCCTGAATCCTGATCAATAGTAACCTTTAACTGATACTCTCCCATTGCGTTACAAATTTACGGCAAAAATAACCGTTGATGGTAATGATTGTGTGATTTTTTGTTTGGGGGATTGTCTGAACCAAGATTTTGTCTGAACCGGGATTTATGGGATTGAAGGATTAACAGGATTTTTTTAAACAAAAACATGTCATTGCGAGGAGGAACGAGGAGAAATCTTATGCGACTTGCATATCAACTATGCATGGAGTACAAGATTTCTCTTTCGCACCACGCTTATTCCCACCCAATTCTATCGAAATGACATTTTTTAGAGGCTTACCCCACTATCCCCAGCACCCCAAAAAACACAAACTGCATGATCAGTAGCACAGCGGCTACCATGCTTTGGTGTTTAAATTTAAATTTTTCGAAGATGAACAGCAGTAGCGCACTTAGTAAGAACCAGCAGACATAATTTTTTAGAGGGATGCTGTTACCCGCCCAGTGCCAGTAGTCAAAGTGGGTGGCTATAGGTTCAATCAGTATATCAAGCATTACCAGGATCACGGCTCCGGTAATTATCCTGACTACTGTATTTTTGATCCTGCTGCGCTGCAATACCACTCCGGTGGAGTAGATGAGCAAAAACCAGTTTACACCGATCATCAGCGGTATGTGGAACAGTTGGATACCTAATGTTTCGCCATAGCTATAGCTTCCAAACAGCCAGCCGGTATGAACCCCGGTAAACTCAGCCATAAAGCCAATGATAAAGGTGAGCAGTGCAAAAAGCAACAGCCTGCTATCGGGCCGGTTATGGCTGTATATGATTACACCGGTCATCAGCAGTAAATGCCAGGGTACCAACTGTAAAAACACCACATCGAGCGATGGCAATATAAAACCTATTAACCCAACCATGTGAAACAGCACGATAATAATGATGGCGATGCGATTGGGCCGGCTTATCGTTGCATTCAATAAGGTTTTCAAATTTTACGCCCCTTCCATGTAGTGGTTCTGGTGAGGTATTTTTGTATAGATATAAACGCTATGAGCAGCATGTTAAACATTTGCAGGGGATGCATGATCACATTATTCAAAGCGCTTTGATCTGATAACAGCGAGATCATGATACGGGAAAGCAGTATTAAACCCAGCATAAAAAATAGCATGGGCAGGTTCAGCGTCATGATCACAATCATGGGGCCACCTATAATTAATACAATGTAAACCAAAAAACCAATGATGCTATAGTTAAAAGCAGCCAGAAAGTTTTTACCAAAACCGTTTATAGCTTCGTTATAGGTTTTATACATGCGACAGCTGATCATACCGTTGGCCAGCAGTGCTTCGCCATTATAAGCTTCGGCTTTAATGAGCCGCATGATCTCCACATCCTCAACCACTTTATTTTTAACCGCTTTATGCCATTGGTGCTTACGATATATGGCAGCATCAAACAACATAAACTGGCCACTGGCTGCCGCTATCGACGCGTTTTTTATCAGGTAAATTAAGCGTATGGGCAGCAGGTTTAACAATATAAAATGCATCAGGGGTACCACCGCTCTTTCGCCTGGGGTATCCATTTGCTGGTTGGTGAACAGGCTTAATAAACCCAGCTGATGTAAATGCATGCGGTGCACTGTGCTATTGATCAGTCCCTGTTTAACCTCTTCATCGGCATCTAAAAAGAGCAAATATTTGCCATCGGCCAATTGAGCCAGTTGATGGCAGGCATAATTTTTACCTATCCAGCCATTAGGCAATGGCTCTCCCTTTACCACCCTAAAACGCGGATGATCTGCCGCAAATGCCGAGCAAACCGCGTAAGTATCATCGGTTGAGTCATCATCCAATATGATCACCTCGTAGTTTTGATAATCATGCCTGTGGATTGACCGGAGCAGGATTAATATATTATCGGCTTCATTGCGCACCGGGATCAGTATAGATACCCTGTCGGTATACTGTTTAGCTACCCTGTGCAATTTAGGATTGGATATAAAATTGAACAGCGTAACCGTAAAACGCAGGATGATAAAAAAAAGGGTTATTGATAGGGCAATGATCACTTTTTATAATGCTATTTCGGTTTGCAATTCTTTTGCTGAACTATAATGTTGCTGATAAGCCGCAGCCAGCTCATCTATACTTTTATAAGTTAAATTATCCGTTATGGTTTTTAAATAAACGTTGGCACTCGGTTTTTTATATTGCAAATGCTCAATAAATGTGGCGGCAAACAGCAACTGAAAATTATTTTGTGCTCCGCTGATGATTTTCATCAGTCCTTTTTGAAAAACAACCTGATCTGTAAAATTTGAATAAAGCTTCCCCTGCGGAAATATCAGTACCATATTCTGCGGATCGTTCAGTAACCCGGCAGCATAATCAAGCGAGGCCATCATATCTTTGGAATTTTTATTGACTGAAAACGCGCCCATGTATTTAAAAAAAGATACCTGACGCGCTGTGTCTTCCAAAATCATGACATGGAATTTTTTGCCCAACAGCCGATGGTTTAAATGATACATCAAAAAGCCATCCCACCAGCTAAAATGATTGGTCAGCAGTAAAACGGCTTTATCCTTAGCTATAGCTGCCGGTTCAAATTTAACCTTATGAAAATTACGTCTCACTATCCACAGGATGTAATGATGAAAAAACCAATGTATCAAACTGTTTTTTTGCGGACGGATCATGTGCTGCAAGATACTGATTGAACTTGAATTTAGATCAGTGCGCCATATTAACCTGATCTTTTAATGCCTGCTGATGAAAATCGTTGATGCGTTGCTGTAACGTTTCGAATGATATTTCGCTGGCTACACCGCAATCAAAATGGTGTATATAGGCGCGTGGTTTCAATCCCTCAAAATAATCTATCAGCGTACACTGATAAACTATCTGGCAGGGGCCTTTTATTTGTTTAATCAGCCGCTCCATCCCTTTTTCAATGTGGATATGGGTAATATGGTTTGAACAGAGCTCACCCTGCGGAAATATCGTAACCAGGTTCTCCGGATTGTTCAGCAGGTTGGCCGAATAAGCAAGGGATTCCAGCATTTCGCGCGATCCTTTTTTCATGGAGAAAGCGCCCAGGTATTTAAAATACCAGTGCTGCAGAAAGTGGTCATGCTGCATCATGATGTACAAACGGCGCTTTAAATTGTTAAAAGCCGCATAGTTGGCAAAAAAACCATCCCACCAGCTAAAGTGATTGGTGAGCAGCAGTATGGAATGCCCCGCGCGCGGTTCAAACGGCTGTATATTGATCTCCTTGAAATTACACCCCATCCACCAGCGCATAAAGCGGAAGAACCACTTACTTAAGGTATCATTCTGTTTTGATGGTAACATAATTATTGTACTAAATATTCGTCAAGGGTTTTAATAACCAGCCAGTGCCCCAGTTCCAGCTCATGTACCTCCGCATTATCAAGCTTCCCGATAAAAGGCATTGCCGCCGATTTGGGGAACAGTTTATCGTCCTTACCAAATATCAGCAGGCAATTAATTTTATACTGGTTTATCAGTGCCGCCACTTTTTCTACATCGGGTTTTAGCAGGCGTATCAAATTTAAGGTATAATAAGTATCCAGTCGCTTTTGTTCGGTATCAATTTCATTATAGGCTATCTGATACAGGCTATCGTCAATAATACCCACCTTTTTTGCACTTTTAAGCACAAATGGGGCCAGCCATTTACTTTTGGTAACCCCCCGGAACAGGAATTTCCCCAGCGGGTTATGCAGTAAAAAATGAAAACCTTTATATACCGACAGCCCATCGGGAGCCATTAATATCACATCATCAACCAAGTGGGCATACTCTTCGAGCAGTATCAGGGCCAGGTTGGCGCCTATGGAATAACCCATAACCGAGAAGCGTTGCTCGCCATAAACCTTAAACCACTCCTGCATATAAAGGCGTACCATATCCTTAGGCATACCTATGCGGATCTGCTCGTCTGTCCAGCCGTCAAGCTTGCTCTCGCCATGAAAAAAATGATCGAACCCGTAAATATGGTATTGGAGCAATATTGATTTTTCGAGCACGTGGAACTGCCTGCCCGTCATGCCGTAACCATGAAAGGCCAGCAACGGCCTGTTGCCGGTGCCATATTCGTGAAAATGCACTTTACCCAAACCGGGCAGATGTAAAAAACCCATTAAGGCAATATTAAGAATTATGTACAATATAGATGTGCAGATATGCAGATTTCAGATGTGCAGATAGTTTAAATTCATCTGCACATCTGAAATCTGCATATCTGCACATCTTTAGAACCATTTGCACATCAGACTCCAATATGCCCTATGATCATTTGAGTTGCCCCGGTGTGTTCCTGCACATACTGACTTATCTTTTTGCTGGTGATGCTGTAAAAGGCTTCGTCGGTTATTAATGTATCAGTTATTCCTTTCAGTTCGGCTTCATCCTTGATGCTAAAGCCGGCTTTTAGCGCTATCAGCTTGCGGGCCTCATTAAATTTTAAATAATTAGGGCCAAAAATCACTGGCAATCCAAATGCCGCGGCTTCTAAGGTATTGTGAATACCAACCCCAAAACCGCCACCGATATAGGCGATATCACCATAAGCATACAGTGATGAAAGCATCCCGATGTTATCAATTATAAGTGTTTGGTGTGCGGGGATGGGGGTGCGGGGTACGGGATCATTATCTTCTCTTTGAGCTTTTGGCTTTCGGCTTTCGGCTTTCGGCTCATCCCGCCCCCATTCCGAATACCTTACGGCTGATCCCTCAGGCAGCAGGCTGATCAGGTTGCTGATCTTATCTTCTGAGATTTCGTGGGGCGCAAAAATAAATTTCCAGTCGGGATATAGGGCGGGCAGCGTTGCCAGTAGTTTTTCATCCTCGGGCCAGGTGCTGCCGGCTATAAATACTTTTTGCCCGTTTTTAAATTCATTAATACCCGGTATAGACTTAGGCTGTTGCGCATTGGCCCATACACGATCAAAACGGGTGTCGCCGCTTACGGTTATATTGTTAATGTTGATGTTATTAAGCAGTTGTTTTGACTGCTCGTCCTGCAAAAAAAAGTGGGTGACAAAGCATAGCATTTTGCGGTGCAGACCGCCATACCATTTAAAAAACACTTGCTTGGGCCTAAAAATACCCGAAACAATATACAGCGGGATATGCTGCTTGTTCAGCTCATTAAAATAATGGTACCAATATTCGTACTTAGTAAATATGGCCATAGTGGGTTTTATGGCATCCACAAACTGGCGGGCGTTATTCGCAGTATCCAAAGGCAGGTAATAAACAGCATCGGCAAGTGGGGTATTTTTCCTGATCTCATAACCCGACGGCGAAAAAAAAGTGATCACTATCTTTTTATCAGGATGCCGGGTTTTCATGGCCTCCAAAATTGGCCTACCCTGTTCAAATTCGCCAAGGGATGCAAAATGGAACCAGATGCTGCTGTCAAAACGTACAACATTTTGCTGCCTCCGGCCATTTATCCACAGCTTTGCTTTCGCGTTAAAAAACGCGACAAGCCATATGGCAAAGTAATATAATTTGATCCCTATATTATATAAAAACATCAATTTAAGTATGAATGATTATCTTAGCCGGGCATAAAAGTAATAACAATAATTACAATAAATAATTTATGACCCACCTGTATGCCGTTGCTTATTTAATAAAACAAATAACCTGCAGCATCCCTAACTTTAAGCACAGAAAAATGTTATTAAAAATAAATTCTATTTTTGATGGCCATAAATTTATATGCGATGTGTCCGGGTGTAGATTTTATTACAGTGGCACAAGAAGCAAAATAATTAACTCATGACAAACCGTAAACGGATATTAATAACCGGAGCAGCCGGATTTTTAGGATCGCATCTGTGCGATAGATTTATAAAGGAAGATTACCATGTAATTGGCATGGACAACCTGATAACCGGCGATCTGCGCAATATTGAACATCTTTTTAAACTGGAAAATTTTGAGTTTTATAACCACGATGTTTCTACATTTGTTTATGTGCCCGGCGATCTGCATTATATACTGCACTTTGCTTCGCCGGCAAGCCCTATTGATTATTTAAAAATACCTATTCAAACATTAAAGGTAGGTTCATTGGGCACACATAACCTACTGGGCCTGGCCCGTTCAAAGGGAGCCAGGATGCTGATCGCTTCAACATCTGAAGTTTATGGCGACCCTAATGTTAACCCGCAGCCCGAAGAATACTGGGGTAATGTTAACCCGGTTGGCCCGCGGGGAGTTTATGACGAAGCCAAGCGTTTCCAGGAGGCCATTACTATGGCTTACCATACCTTTCATGGTCTGGAAACCCGTATAGTGCGTATATTTAATACCTATGGCCCGCGTATGCGACTAAATGACGGACGTGTATTGCCTGCTTTTATTGGCCAGGCTTTACGGGGCGAACCATTAACCATGTTTGGCGATGGTTCACAAACCCGTTCTTTTTGTTATGTTGATGACCTGGTTGAAGGTATTTACCGCCTGCTACACAGCGATTACGCCCAACCGGTAAACATTGGCAATCCTGATGAAATAACCATCAAGCAGTTTGGCGAAGAGATTATTAAGCTAACCGGCACCGATCAAAAACTGATCAGCCTGCCATTACCAACTGACGATCCTAAACAACGTCGCCCGGATATTACCAAAGCCAAAAGTATTTTAGGTTGGGAACCCAAAGTTTCAAGAAGCGAGGGACTAAAGATCACTTTAGATTATTTTAAATCGCTGCCCGAAAAAGAGATAAACCACAAGGATTTTGCGTACTATAATAAGTAATAACACATATACTATCTAAAAATGAAGATATTAGTAACAGGAGGCTTGGGTTTTATTGGCTCCCATACCGTTGTTGAATTGGTAAATGCAGGCTATGAACCTGTTATTGTTGATGACCTGTCAAACTCTGACCCTAAAATATTAGATCAGATTGCCAGGATAATAGGCTACAAGCCTGTTTTTCATAAACTCGACCTGAGCAATGAAAACAGCGTAAAGGAACTGGCCGCCAAAGAAGCTGATATTGATGGTGTTATTCATTTTGCCGCCTCAAAAGCAGTGGGCGAATCGGTACAACAACCATTGAAATATTATCGGAATAATTTTTATTCTTTAATTAATTTGCTGGAGGTTTACTCCGGCAAACCATTGAATTTTGTTTTTTCATCAAGCTGTACCGTTTATGGGCAGCCAGAAATATTACCGGTTACCGAAACAGCGCCAATACAACCGGCACAGTCGCCCTACGGTAATACCAAGCAAATAGCCGAAGAGATATTACAGGACCTGATTACCTCGGGCAGCAATTATAAAGTAATAGCATTACGGTATTTTAACCCCGTTGGCGCGCATGAAACCGCGCTTATTGGCGAGCTGCCCATTGGCGTGCCGCAAAACCTGGTTCCATTTATTACCCAGACCGCTATAGGCAAGCGCCCTAAAATAACCGTGTTTGGTAATGATTATAACACACCTGATGGTAGCTGTGTGCGCGATTATATACACGTAGTTGATTTGGCCAAAGCACATGTTGCCGCACTTAAATTGTTAGAGAAAGACAACTTTAACGGATATGATGTGTTTAACATAGGCACAGGTAAAGGTAACACGGTGTTGGAGGTAATACATACATTTGAACGCGCAACAGGAGTAAAAGTAAATTACGAAATAGGTCCGCGCCGTGAGGGTGATGTGGAGCAGGTTTGGGGCGATGTAACCAAGTCAACAAATAAATTAGGCTGGAAAGCAGAATTAGGTATTGATACCATGATGTCATCCGCCTGGGAATGGGAAAAATATATTTCGCAAAACCCCTTATAACAAACAGCATATTAACCATTATTTATGTTTGGGTTATTTAAAAAGAAACCGGTAAAAAAACATGTAAATTTTAACTATGACTCCATCATGGTTGATATGCACTCGCATGTATTGCCCGGCATTGATGACGGTGCGCAAACACCGCAGGATTCAATTATACTGATACGTAAGATGATGGAGCTGGGGATAAAAAAAATTATCGCCACTCCACATGTTATGATCGATTTCTATAAGAATACACCCGAAACCATCAATAACGCTCTTGCTATATTAAAGGCCGAAATGGTGAAGGAAAATATCGATATACCTATTGAAGCCGCTGCTGAACATTATTTTGACGAAACATTTGAGGCCCGGGTGGATGAAGGTCGACTGCATACCATGGGCGATAATTACGCCTTATTCGAGTTTTCATTTATCAACCAACCACCAAATGCCATATCGGTTATACAAAAAATGAACGATATGGGATATAAACCTATTCTGGCCCATCCTGAAAGATACCCCTACCTTGATCTGCAACAGTTTAAAACCCTGCACAGCTGGGGTTGCGATTTTCAGTTAAATACCATTTCATTAACCGGGTATTACGGTAAAGAGGCCAAAAAGCTAGCTGAAAGCTTGATTGATAATGAACTGATTGATTTTATATCAAGCGATATGCACCATACCAAACACGCGGCAGCGCTTAAGGATGCCCTGCATACTACCTATATTGAAAAACTACTGTTTGATTACCCTTTGAAAAACAAACTACTGCTTTAGGGACTTTAAGATTTTTGGATTAAGGGACTTTTGGAGCAAGGGTAAATAGCAACATTCAGGGCTATAAGGATCAAGATATAATTTCTTTTGTCATGCTGAACGTAGTGAAGCATCTATTCGTAGATATGCATAGTTCATTAATAGATTCTTCGCTGCCGCTCAGAATGACAGGATGGTTTTATCAGAATATTGCTATTTACCCTTGCTCCAAAAATCCCTTATCCTTACTCCCTCAGTCTTTTATCCTTGCTCCCTAAGAATTACTCATATCGCAAAGCCTCAACCGGATCAAGTTTGGATGCTTTTTTTGCTGGGTAATAGCCTGAAATAAGGCCGATAAAGGTACATAGCAGTATGGCAAATATGAGCCATCCCCAGGGTATAACAAAGCCCCCGCTTATTAAAAAGGATATTCCATTGCCCGCTGCCATACCCAATATAATTCCGGCAATACCACCTATAAGGCATATTACAATGGCTTCCATCAAAAACTGCTTTCGTATTACCGCTGGCGTGGCTCCAATAGCCTTGCGCACACCAATTTCGCGCGTACGTTCGGTAACAGATACCAGCATAATGTTCATTAACCCTATTGCTGCGCCTATCAGCGTGATAATACCTATGGCAAAACCAGCAATGGTGATACCCATCAGCTGGCTTGAAAGTTCTTGTTGTACGGAGTCGCTCCGGGTTATCTCAAAATCATCAGGATTAGCAATATTAAGTCCGCGGACATTCCTGAACAAAGAGGTAGCTTCGCCTATAGAGGCCTCCAAAGCGCCTGGACCATTTACCTTAACCGTCATATTGAATGACAGATTACGGGCCGTATCTATTTGCTTAGCCTTCAATATCGGGATAACACAAAATTTATCGCCACCAAAAGAACTTGAACCCTTTGATGCAATAACACCAATTACGCGATATTTATTATTCCCGATAAAAAGAGATTTATTAACCGGATCCTCATTTTTAAAAAGCTTGGTCTTTATTTCATCGCCAATAAGCACCACATTGGCCCCATGCTCCAGCTCTGATGCCGAAAAACTACGTCCAAAGGATAACTTTTTTCCGGCGGTAATCAGATAATTTTCGTTCGAACCCGAAATAGAGATATTAGGATTTGTTTTTTGATTGCCGTATTTAGCCACCGCAGTACCGGTAACATTTAAATTAATGGCAATCAATACCGGTAATTTAAAGGTTTTTTTAAACCGATCGGCCTGATCGTAAGTAAGGGGCTGATAAGCTTTGTGTTGCCCGCCACTGCCAAAATTAAGACCCTCGCCCTTGTTTTGAATAGTAAATGAGTTTGCACCCAGATCGGCAAAGGCATCATTGGTAAATTTCCGTATACCTTCAATAGCTGTTAAAATACCCACCAGGGCCATAATACCAATGGCTATAATTAAGGAGGTAAGTGATGTGCGGAGCCTGTTGCCGGCTATAGATTGTAACGCTATCGAAATATTTTCTTTATAGGATGTTTTAACCGGCATGGTATAAAAATATAAAAACTTTGCGGTTTTGACTGTGTACCATATCATTTTGTTACACCCCTCATTGCATTTAATTAAATAAGAAGAAGAATTTGAACAACCATAATATTACTTGCTTAACAAGCTGATAAATAATATATTCAATGAATAATTATAACCTGCAAAATGAACAAACTTTTAGCACTTTTTACCTGTTTTATCCTGAGCAGTTTATACAGCAATGCACAAA
The DNA here is from genome assembly GCA_030445275.1 of Mucilaginibacter sp. Lineage (GTDB taxonomy): Bacteria > Bacteroidota > Bacteroidia > Sphingobacteriales > Sphingobacteriaceae > Mucilaginibacter. Next base: position 23,117 of record JAUCSE010000001.1, on the reverse strand, counting down.
ATAAACAGCCCACGGCTATTGTAAAAACCACCAAACATACTTTTACTGAAAAAAGCCTGGTTATGGATTCAACAGGTAAAATACTTCCTTACAAAGAGTGGCGAACCATGGTTACAACGGGCGAGTACATGCTTAAAGCCAAAGACCCGGAAAACGAAAGCGCAGGTTTTATTTTGTATAAATATTCAAAAGAGCCACTCGCTGCACGGATGGCCCATATGTCGCAACCTCCTCAAGGCCCCTATTTTACTAATGGTAAATCATTAAAACCGTTTGATATTAAAGGCATCGATGGATTTAAGCTTAACTCCCGGGGCTGGGCGGGTAAAATTGTGATACTTAATTTCTGGTATGTAAAGTGCATCCCATCTAAACAGGAGATACCGGAATTAAATAAAATAGCAGCGGCCCACGCCAATGATAAGGATATTGTTTTTATCGCTATTTGCTTAGAAGGAAAAGATAAAATAGAAAAGTATATAAAAGAAATTCCTTTTGCTTATCACCAGGTTGCCGATGGTAAATATTATGCCGATAAGTTAGGGGTAGATAGCTACCCTGTTGATGTGGTTATTGATAAAAAAGGGATAGTACGATACAACAGTGCTGGCTATGGCCCGCTTTGGGATAAATGGATAGCCGAAGCTATCGACAAGTGCAAAAAAGAACCGGTGGGGAAGTAATGTTGATACAGTAGCCCAGCTCCAGTGGAGCCTACAAGTGTTGGAAAGATCGAAAAAAGTGAGAGGATGTGCGATTCCCCTCTTGAGAGAGTAATAGCCAATGGTTAGACATTTCTACAAAAAGGGTGTCATGCTGAGCTCCGTCGAAGCATGGTGGGCAGGCCTCTACGCTCGACCCTTCGACGAAGCTCAGGGTGACAGGCCCTTTTTGGGACATTATTAGTTCGTTATGTCTATACATGGGCTATTACTCTTGAGAGGGGGGAGGGGTGTGTTTTACAAGCGGATAAACACACCCCTGCTACAACACAATCCCACGCGCCCCCTCTCAAGAGGGGAGGGAATTAAAACAAACAAAAAAGGCAGCCAATGGCTGCCTTTTTTCAAATATATCTTTTTGGTTGAATTTATACTGAGAACGAAGTTCCGCAGCCACAGGTGCTGGCAGCGTTAGGATTATTAAAAGTGAAACCGCGCGCATTCAGGCCATCCTGAAAGTCAATCTGCATTCCCATCAGGTACAAACCATGAGCTTTATGCATAAATACTTTTAATCCGTCAATGTAATGTTCCTGGTCGCCATCCTTTTTCTGGTCAAAACCTAGTATGTAGTTCATGCCTGAGCATCCACCACCTTCAACACCAACGCGCAAGCCAAAGTCATCGCCAATTTCTTGCTGGTCTCTTAATTTAAAAAGTTCTTTAACGGCTCCTGGAGTAAAGGTTACCGGCGCAATTTCAACAGCAGTACTCATCTTATTTTTATTTAACTATACAAATATAAGGTAAAATGTGGATTTTTGCTGCAACCGGTATTTTATGACCTCTGTTTAACATTTTATTCAAACATGCAAACCTTACCCTACTTACTTGATATTTTAAAATATACCGTAGCCGGCATTGGCATTGTATGGGTAGCGCTCTACTTATTCAAACCCTACCTTGACCGGGCCGAACATATACAACTGCTGGAACTGAAAAGAACCATCAGTAACCAAACCCTGCCCTTGCGCTTACAGGCTTATGAGCGGGTGGTATTGTTTATTGAAAGGGTTAGCCCGGCCAATATGCTGGTACGCCTTAATGCCACCAGTTTATCGGCAGCCGAATTGCAAATGCTGGTAATTACCGAGATCCGTAATGAGTTTCAGCATAACATTACCCAGCAAATTTATGTGAGCGCCCGTGTATGGAACATGGTTAAACGGGTAAAAGACGATACCTTGAGCCTGGTAAACAATGCCGTTAAAGCCCTGCCCGCAGATGCATCGGGCATGGAGCTGAGCAAAACCATCCTAGTTCATTTAAGCAAGCTGGAGCAGGATCCTTATGAAATAGCAACCGGTCTGGTTAGGCAGGATATGGAAGAAATATTTTAATCTGCATTTTACATTATTGTTTGAGACAAAGGAATGAAAGAGACAGATATTGAAAAAAACATCCGGCAGTTGATCGATGCCACAAACGCGTTTGATGTAGAAGCGGCGCTCCAATTATTCGCTGATAATGCAGTGATAGACGATGTATCAGTGGGCGAAAAGTTTAAGAATATTAAAGGTGTACGTAAATATATTGAGACGTTTTTTGTAGGTTATCATACAGTAACCAAGTTAGAATCCCTGACGATACTTGACAATGGGCAGGCCAAGGTGCAGGTTGATTTCACAGGTGACTTTGGGCACGAAACTGGTGGCTTAAACGTAACCTTCAACACCGATGGCTTGATTACAGCAATAGATGCCTATCTTGATTAATCCTAATCCTATGGCCGAAAAAAAATTCAGCACTACCTCCGGTATCGAAATTAAGGAAGTATACACCCAGCCATCTGCTATGGATGAGCTGCCGGGCGAATTTCCTTTTACCCGCGGTATCCAGAAAGATATGTATCGGGGTAAAGCCTGGACCATGCGCCAATATGCCGGATTTTCAACCGCCGAAGAATCAAACAAACGCTATCATTACCTACTGGGTCAGGGTACAACGGGCTTATCCGTTGCCTTTGACCTACCCACCCAAATAGGTTACGACTCTGATCATGAACTTGCCGAGGGCGAAGTGGGCAAAGTAGGTGTAGCTATCGATTCGCTAAAAGATATTGAGATACTGTTTGATGGCATTACGCTGAAGGACATTACCACCTCCATGACCATCAATGCCACCGCGCCCATACTACTGGCCATGTACATAGCCCTGGCCAAAAAACAGGGCGCCGATCTGAAACAAATTTCGGGCACTATACAGAACGACATATTAAAGGAGTACGCCGCCCGTGGTACTTATATATATCCGCCGGCTCCATCCATGCGGCTCATTACCGATGTTTTTGAGTATTGCAGCAAGGAGGTACCCAAGTGGAACACCATATCCATATCCGGCTATCATATACGCGAGGCTGGCTCAACCGCGGTGCAGGAGCTGGCGTTTACGCTGGCCAATGGCAAAGCTTATTTAAAAGCCGCGCTTGACAAGGGACTTGATATCAATGTATTCGCCAAAAGGCTGTCCTTCTTTTTTAACTGCCACAATAACTTTTTTGAGGAGATAGCCAAGTTCAGGGCGGCCCGTCGCATGTGGGCGCATATTACCAAACAACTTGGGGCTACCGATGCCGGCGCGCAGAAACTACGCTTCCATACCCAAACCGGCGGATCGACCTTAACCGCGCAGCAACCGCTTAATAATATTATACGTGTTAGCAACCAGGCCCTGGCCGCTGTGCTGGGTGGTACACAGTCATTACATACCAACGGATACGACGAGGCTTTGTCGTTACCCACAGAGGCCGCGGCAAAAATTGCCTTACGTACCCAGCAGATCATCGCCTTTGAAAGCGGCGTAACTGATACGGTTGATCCGCTGGCAGGCTCTTATTTTATAGAGGCCCTGACTGATGACATTGAAAAAGCGGCACAGATCTATATAGATAAGATAGATGCCATGGGCGGCGCTGTTAAAGCTATTGAACAGGATTATATACAACAGGAAATAGCAGCTTCGGCCTATCAGTACCAAAACGATATTGAAAGCGGCGAAAAGGTGCTGGTGGGTGTAAATCGCTTTACCCAGCAGGAAGATGCGGCCCTAAACGTGTTCAGGGTTGATGACAGCATCCGTAAAATGCAGACTGAAAAACTAAACACACTAAAAAACACCCGTGATAACCAATCCGTTGCAGCCAGCTTACAACAACTGCAGGAAGCAGCAAAGGGTAAGCAAAACCTAATGCCTTTTATATTAACAGCGGTGGAGCATTATGCAACCCTGGGCGAAATTGCAGATACCCTGCGCCATGTGTTTGGTGAACATTCCTGACGGGAGTACAGTGTGTAGTTTTTTTAGCATTACCAGAATTTGAATAACAGTCAATAAAAACGACGTTAAAATTTTATTTAACAGTATACCAGAGTTTTAATTTTTAACGGTAGAGTTACTGACCTATTGGCTTAACAATTGTGGAATACTCCAATATGATAAATAATTATACCCTGATATTTATCCTAATTTTTTATTAAATTGATCAGTTCATATTAATTGGGGCTGACGGAAATATAATTACAATATTTACGGAGAAATATAACATTTTATGTGGATTTCTCATCATAAAAGTGATTATTATATCATAAATTTAATTGTCAAAAAAGTGAAAATTTAATTTTTTTATAAGCTTTTTTTGGCAATATTCGATGTTCCGTAGCAAGTCCAAAAGATGTTTCGCTGGGGGTTGGAAATCAATATTTTACTAATATCTATATGGAAAAAACTTGTACTAACGTTTGGAATAGCTGCCTCCAGATCATAAAAGATAACATACCAGCACAAAGCTTTAAAACTTGGTTCGAGCCAATAAAAGCTTTGCGTATGGAAGGAAGCGTTTTGACGATACAAGTACCAAGTTTGTTTTTTTACGAATGGTTGGAAGAGCACTATGTAGGTTTACTGCGCAAAACAATAAAAAAACAATTAGGCGACGAAGGGCGTTTAGAGTATAATATTGTTGTTGAGCAATCATCAAGTAAACCATATACTACTAATATGCCTTCGAACGGAAATGGTGCCGAGTCTAAAAATCAATCAATGCCGATCCCCATCTCAATCAATAAGGATATCAAAAACCCTTTTGTGATACCCGGCTTGAAAAAATTAAATGTAGATCCGCAGCTGAACAGAAACTACACCTTTGAAAACTTTGTTGAAGGTGATTGTAACCGTTTGGCCCGCTCTGCAGGTTATGCTGTTGCTGCAAAACCCGGTGGTACCTCTTTTAACCCCTTAATGATTTATGGTGGTGTAGGTTTAGGTAAAACACACCTGGCCCAGGCAATTGGTAACGAAATAAAACGCTCATTACCTGATAAACTGGTACTTTATGTATCGTGCGAGAAATTCACCCAACAATTTGTTGACGCGCTGAAGCATAATAATATTAATGATTTTGTGAACTTTTACCAGGCTATTGATGTGCTGATCATGGATGATGTGCATAACTTTGCCGGTAAAGAAAAAACACAGGATTTCTTTTTCCATATCTTTAACCACCTGCACCAATCGGGCAAACAGCTGATCATTACATCAGACAAAGCCCCTAAGGACCTGGCTGGTTTAGAGGAACGTCTGCTTTCACGTTTTAAATGGGGCCTATCAGCCGATTTGCAGATCCCTGATCTGGAAACCCGCATGGCTATCCTGAAAAATAAAATATACCAGGACGGTATTGAGCTCTCCAATGATGTAATTGAGTACGTGGCCCACAACATTGATAACAATGTGCGTGAATTGGAAGGCGCCATGGTATCCCTGCTGGCACAATCAACCCTTAACCGCAAGGAGATTGATTTGAACCTGGCCAAGCAGATGCTCAAGAACTTTGTGAAAAATTCGTCCAAAGAAATTTCGATGGAGTACATACAGAGCCTGGTGTGCGAATATTTTGAAGTGCCTATTGAAATGGTAAAATCACAAACTCGCAAGCGCGAAATAGTGCAGGCCCGTCAAATATCCATGTACCTGGCCAAGGCACATACCAAAAGTTCACTAAAATCAATTGGTCACTTCTTTGGCGGCCGTGATCACTCTACCGTAATATACGCCTGCCAAACCGTTGAAGACCTTATTGATACCGATAAGAAATTTAAAGGTTACGTTGCCGACATCCAGAAAAAACTAAAAATGTCATAACTGACCTATAATCATATTACTATGAAGCCCTGCATATTTTTTATGCAGGGCTTTTTGTTTGGGGTGTTTTTTATATCGGCCGGAGGCCGGGTAATAATGACCACTCGGCTGGAGCCGAGCGGCGGCGGGTGCTTGGATTTAAGATTTAGTCATAAAAGTAGCAGCAGTCGCTCGGCTCCAGCCGAGTGACTACTATCATCAGGCCTCCGGCGAAACCTTAGCTTTCGTCTACTTTAAAAATAGAATCTGGGTTAGCGCTGCTATATACATAACTCGTTAGTTCATTAACAGTCATGGACTGCAGCGGATTATTATGAATGTAATCAACCTTTTGATCAAATATATTCGCAGTTATCAATTCTGTAGGGTGACTTGTTTTTTGCCAAAACTGATGATCTTTGTTTTGTAATGAATTATTAGCAAAATACTTGAACAAATAAAGCAGCCACTCCCTGCGACTTTCTCCTGGACTATTACTGATCATTTCAATCAGTCTTTTAGCGGTATAACTTTTAAGATCCCGTAAAATTTGTGGGAGTTTTGCCTCCTCATCACAACCCACTATTAAATGAATATGGCTGCTCATGATACAGTAAGCATACACCTTTAGTCCTTTATTTGTCCGGCAAAATTCCAGATTCTTTAAAAACTCTTCGCAATACTCGCTTCTGATAAATACATCTATCCAGCCGACCACCGTAAGCGTTATAAAAAATGGCTTGTCGGTATTGGCTTTGCGAAGTTCGGACATTTTGCTTTTTTGATATCGGCCGGAGGCCTGGGGATAATGGTCCCAGGCCTGCGAACCCATCATGATCTTATCTCTTGATTCTAAAAGTCTTGTTTCTACCCCTTCACCGGTTCCATCATTTTCAAAATGGCATCCACGTATTGGCGATCATTAGCTAAGCGAGGTACTTTATGCTGACCGCCTAATTTGCCCTTCTCCTTCATCCAGTTGAAAAAAGTGCCTTCAGGGGCACGACGCACTATGGGGCGGCGCAAGGCCATATCCTTAAACCGTTTGGCGTCATAATCAGAGTTGATGCGGCGCAGGGTTTCGTCGAGCAGGTCAACGAAGCGCTCAAATTCGGCTGGTTTCTTTTCAAATTCAATAATCCATTCGTGCGCACCACAGTCGTTGCCATTAAAGTAAACAGGGGCGGCGGTGTACTCCCTGATAATAGCGCCTGTTTGCTGGCAGGCCTCTTCCAGCGCGCGTTCGGCGTTATCAATGATCACCTCTTCGCCAAAGGCGTTAATAAAATGTTTGGTACGGCCGGTAACCTGGATACGGAATGGCGACAGCGACGAAAATTTAATAGTATCGCCTATCATGTACCGCCAAAGCCCGGCATTGGTAGTGATGATGAGCGCGTAGTTTTTATCCAGCTCCACCTCATCAAGCGTTAACGTAGTGGGGTTCTCGTCGTGAAGATGTTCAAGCGGTAAAAACTCATAAAATATACCATAATCAAGCATCAGCAACATATCGCCAGGCTCTTTGGTATCCTGTATACCAAAGAAGCCCTCAGATGCATTATAATTCTCCAGATAATACATATCATCGCTGGGAATCAAATTCTTAAACTGCTCACGATAAGGGGTGAAATTAACCGCCCCATGGAAATACATTTCCAGGTTGGGCCATACTTCGAGCAGGTTCTTTTTGCCCGTAATTTCCAGTATGCGTTTAAACAGCACCAAGTTCCAGGTGGGCACGCCACTGATGCTGGTTACATTCACATCCTTAGTGGCTTGGGCTATCTTTTCAATTTTTTCTTCAAAGTTCTCCAGCAGGGCAATATCCAGGTCAGGTGTACGGTGAAACTCGGCCCATAGCGGCAGATTTTTCATAATCACCGCGGATAAGTCGCCAAAGGATGTTTCGGCACTCAGCTGACTGATCTGGTGACTGCCGCCAAGCGTTAATATTTTGCCTGTGAACATGCGGGCGTTGGGCCGGTTATTAAAGTAGATGGTCAGCAGATCCTTACCGCCCTTAAAGTGGCATTCCTCTAACGCTTCCTCGCTAACGGGTATAAACTTGCTCCTGTCGTTGGTAGTGCCTGATGATTTGGCAAACCAGCGGATCTCTGATGGCCACAGCACATTTTTTTCGCCCATGAGCATACGCTCAATATAGGGCTTCAGGGTATCGTAGTTTTGAATAGGGACCCGCTCTTTAAACTGGTTAAGGTTATCAATGCTTTTATACTGGTATTTACGCCCCCATTCGGTGCTTTCGGCACCAGATATCAATTGCTCAAACCATTCCTCCTGTACTTCATTGGGATATTTCATAAAAAGCTCTATCTGGTGGATACGCTTTTTCATGAACCAGGTAAATACAGAGTTGAAGATTGTCATGGTCTGTTATTGAGGAAATACTTTTCTTTTCAAAACAAAATTAGTTCCAAGGTACACCTTACGCACCATTTCATTTTCGGCCAGTACCTCGGGCTCTCCCGATTCCAGTATCTTACCCTCGAAAAGCAGGTAAGCACGATCGGTAATGGACAATGTTTCCTGCACATTGTGGTCGGTAATCAGGATACCTATGTTGCGGTGCCTTAGTTTGGCCACCATAGCCTGTATCTCTTCCACCGCTATCGGGTCAACGCCGGCAAAGGGTTCATCCAGTAAAATAAAGTTGGGTTCGGCAGCCAGGGCCCTGGCAATTTCGGTACGGCGGCGTTCACCACCTGATAGCAGGTCGCCACGGTTCTTACGAACTTTATGCAGGCTAAACTCGTCTATCAATTCTTCTAGTTTATCGCGCTGCCGCTCCTTGGTCATAACCCCCATTTCCAGCACGGCTTTGATATTATCCTCTACCGAAAGCTTACGGAATACTGATGCCTCCTGCGCCAGGTAGCCAATACCCTTTTGCGCACGGCGGTACATAGCATCGCCGGTTATATCCTTATCATCCAGAAAGATGGTACCCTCATTAGGTTTTATCAGCCCTACTATCATGTAAAACGATGTAGTTTTACCAGCCCCATTGGGGCCCAGCAACCCAACTATCTCGCCCTGCGATACCTCGAACGATACATCGTTAACAACTGTACGCTGCTTATATTTTTTTACTAAACGCTCTGCTCTTAATATCATTTTTTATTTCTTATCCGTCCGTCATTGCGAATAGCCTCACCCAACCCTCTCCTTTGGAGAGGGCTTTAAAATACCTTTCTTAAAATCTCCCCCTTTGGGGGAGATTTAGAGGGGGCTCCTCGCAATGACGTGTTTTATATAAATCTACTCACCAATCCTTATTCCTTTTATATTCAATTGTATGGTACGTCTTTCGCGCCATACGTTTTCTTCAATGCTGTAGCAAATATCAAACGGCACACCTGGTTTTAACTGGGGCAGGTATTCACCGTGATTAAAGGCTATACAATCAAACGCTGCCGAGCCTTCCTGCATCACCGCCATTTTGATATGTGCTGACCCAACAAGGCCTGCATTACCACTAACATACACATTTTTACTGATGAAAACCGGCGACATGTTTTCGGGACCGAACGGTGCAAACTGGTTCAATATCCTGAAAAACTTCGGTTCTATCTGGCTTAAACGTAATTCTGCATCAATTTGTATCTGCTGTATCAATTGTTCTGGTGCAATGGTAGCGCTTACCACCTCTTCAAAGCGGGCTTTAAAGGCTTCTACATTCTCCGGTTCCATGGTTAAGCCTGCCGCGTATTTATGCCCGCCAAACTGAATGAGCAGGTCTTTGCATTCACAAAGTGCCTCATAAAGGTCGTAACCCAAAACAGAACGTGCCGAACCCGCCACATGACCATTTGAGCGGGTAAGCACAATGGTTGGCCGGTAATATTTCTCGGTAAGCCGCGATGCCACGATACCAATAACCCCCTTGTGCCAGTTCTCATTAAAAACCACGGTCGATTTGCGGCCTATCAATTCTTCATCATTATCAATAATGCTTAATGCCTCGTCAGTAATGTTCAGGTCGTGTCCTTTACGCTCGGTGTTGCGGGTATTAATCATGGCCCCTTTTTCTTTGGCCACACTCTCGTCGCAGGCAATCAGTAGTTCTACAGCATGTTTGGCATCATCAATACGCCCGGCGGCATTAATACGAGGGCCAAGCAAAAAAACCACATCAGTTATGGTGAAGCTACCCGTGCGCCCGCTTACTTCCATCAGTGCTTTTACTCCGATGCAGGGATCGGTATTTATTTTCTGCAGCCCGAAATGCGCTAATACCCTGTTTTCACCGGTGATATGTACAATATCGCAGGATATACTGATGGCTACCAGGTCAAGAAAACGGGCCACTTCCTCAAACGGGATATCATGTTTTTCGGCATACGCCTGTATTAGCTTAAAGCCAATACCACAGCCGGATAGTTCTTTATATGGGTATTCGCAATCATTACGTTTAGGGTCAAGTACGGCTACTGCGGCAGGCAGTTCGGCCCCGGGAAGGTGGTGATCGCAGATAATAAAATCAACTCCCCGTGTATTGGCATACTCAATTTTATCAACCGATTTAATACCGCAATCGAGCGCTATGATCAGGGTAAAGCCGTTATCGGCAGCATAATCAATACCCTGGGTTGATATACCGTAGCCCTCTGTATAGCGGTCAGGAATGTAATACTCCATCTGCTCGTAACGCTCTTTAAAAAAACCATATACGGTAGCTACAGCGGTAGTGCCATCCACGTCATAATCGCCATATATCAGTATTTTTTCGCCGGCAGCCAGAGCAACTTCAATGCGCTCAATGGCTTTCTCCATATCCTTCATTAAAAAGGGATCGTGCAGGTGGCGCTGATCGGGTCTGAAAAAGTAACGAGCCTCCTCAAATGTATTGATCCCCCTATTAACCAGCAAGGTACTTAGAACGGTGTCGATATTAAGATCGGCGGCTAATTTTTTGACCACTTCATCGTCAACATTATCCCTTACCGTCCAACGTTTATTCATACATTTGTAGCTTTAAAAACAGCAAAGATAGTTATAGTTAGTATCAAGTAGCGAGTATCAAGTATCAAGATTTTTGAGGACTTTACAAAAAGACAATTGTCTTGCTACCTGATACTCGCTACTTGATACTAAAAATATATACTATGGAAATTTTCGCGTTAGGTGAGGGCTCGTATTCGGTTGATGCAACCAAGAAATTTATTCCATTTGATCCTCAGACCGATAGTGTAAAGGATCGTCCGGGTTCGTTATTTATCCACGTAAACCCTTTCCTGATCAAAACGAAACAAGACCTGATTGTACTGGATACCGGGCTTGGTTTTAAAGACACGCGCGACGAATTACTGCTACACCAAAATATACGCAATGCGGGTTTTGATCCTGAAGACGTTACCCTTGTACTAATGTCGCACCTGCATTATGACCACTCCGGTGGTTTGGTGGTGGAGCGTAACGGCAAACTGGAACCCAGCTTTCCACAGGCACAGCATGTAATACAAAAACAGGAGTGGGAAACCGGATTGGCGGGCAAATCATCATCCTACCATAAAGAAATATTCGAAGCGCTGCAGGGTGTCCATATCACTTTTGTTGAAGGCAGCGGCGAGTTGCAACCCGGCATCAGGTATGAACACTCAGGAGGGCACTGTCCTTTTCATCAAGTATTCTGGATTGATATAGAAGGGAAAAAAGTACTTTTTGGCGGCGATGAACTACCAGAGCCCGAACAGCTGATCAGGAAATTTATTGCCAAATATGATATGGATGGCCGTAAAGCAATGCAGTTGCGGGAAGAATACGGAAAAAAAGCAGCCGCGGAAGGGTGGAGCTGCCTATTTTATCACGCTAAATCATTTGCTATTGGAAATGTATCGCTTATTGATGAGCATTTTAAAGTTACACCAGCTTAAATTTGCGCGCGTACTTCAAATAACTCTTTAATTTTTTCGACGTTTAGTGGTTTAGAGATAAAATCTTTTACCAATGGATATGACTTTGCCTTATTGATATCGTTACTGAACACAGATGACGAAATGATGTATATTTTACTTTTACCCTGAGGATCAATATTGCGGCGTTTAAATTCCTCTAAAAACTCCCATCCGTTCATAATAGGCATGTTGATATCCAGCAAAATGTAATCAGGCATTTTACTTGGGTCTTTTTGCTGTATATCAGCTAATTGATCAATAGCAAACTTCCCATTTAAACAGGCCATGATCTCGGTATTTAGTAATGCTTTTTTTATCAATTTAATTGAAATGAAATTGTTAATCTCATCATCATCAATCAATAATACACTCACAGGCTTATTGGTATTCGTCATAAGGCATTTTGAATAGATGTATTTTCATTAAAAACAGATTCACTTATACGCTACAGGAATTTAAAAAGTTATATTCCTATAAGTAGTGAACGCGCGGTATTGTTTTACCCACATTAATTAATAACCCAAAAGCAAGTTGTTTATTTTAATTAAGCCAATGTTATTTGCTAAATATCAGCAGACAAAGTGTATCAAGGATGCATTAAGCTTTTTAATAATAAATCACCAAAAAAGGCAAAAAGCATAAAATAGCGCCAGAAACGTTGTTTTTTAAGCGATTGTTTCATTTTTCGCTGCTCCAACACCAAAGAATTGTGTATTGACAAGCTTTACTTCAACCAATCCAGAAACGCAGGCTATTTAATGAATAAAATGATTACACTATTGCTAAATGACTAAAAAGAAGAGGAACAAGGATATGCAAATGTGCAGATTACAAATGTGCAGATGATTTTAAATCATCTGCACATCAATTACTTAGATCGGGTTATTTCTCATTTGCACATATGCACATTTGAAATCCGCACATCTACTCAATCACGCTTTCTTCAAAAGCATAATCTTCCAGCGGCGGGCATGAACAGATCAGTGTCCGGTCGCCGTGCGTATCATTCACACGTCCTACTGATGGCCAGAATTTGTAGGCAGCCACATAAGGCAGCGGGAATGCCGCTTTTTGACGGGTATATGGATGCTCCCATTCGTTACCGGTAATTACGGCAACGGTATGTGGTGCGTTTTTCAAAGGATTGTCTGTTTTGTCTGATACACCATCGGCTACATCGGCAATTTCGTGACGGATAGCGATCATGGCATCACAGAAACGGTCAAGCTCATGTTTAGGCTCTGATTCGGTTGGCTCTACCATCACCGTACCCGCAACCGGGAACGATACAGTTGGCGCGTGGAAACCATAATCCATCAGGCGTTTGGCAATATCAGTAACCTCAATGCCAAAAGCTTTAAATGAGCGGCAATCCAATATCATTTCGTGCGCGCAACGACCATTAGCACCGGTGTATAATACAGGAAAATGATCCTGCAGCCTTGCTTTGATATAGTTGGCATTCAGTATGGCATAACGGGTAGCATTGGTTAAGCCGTCGCCGCCCATCATAGCAATATAAGCATGTGATATGATCAGGATTGATGCTGAACCCCATGGAGCTGCTGATACCGCGTGGATTGATTTACCTCTGTCAATATCAACCACAGCATGACCTGGCAAATAAGGAACCAGGTGCTTGGCCACACCAATTGGGCCCATACCCGGGCCACCGCCACCATGCGGAATACAGAAGGTTTTATGCAGGTTCAAGTGACAAACATCAGCGCCAATATTGGCCGGACTGGTTAAGCCCACCTGCGCGTTCATGTTGGCGCCATCCATATAAACCTGGCCACCATTCTGGTGTATAATATCACAAATCTCAATGATCGACTCTTCAAATACCCCGTGGGTAGATGGATAGGTAACCATTAAGCAGGAAAGTTCGTTTTTATATTGCTCAGCCTTAGCCTTCATATCGGCAACATCAATGTTACCGTTATCGTCACATTTAACCACCACAATCTTCATACCGGCCATAGCTGCTGATGCAGGGTTGGTACCGTGTGCTGATGAAGGGATTAAAGCGATGTTACGATGAGTATCGCCACGATCATGGTGATAAGCACGGATAACCATCAAACCAGCATACTCACCTTGAGCGCCAGCATTTGGTTGTAAGCTCATAGCCGCAAAGCCGGTGATCTCGCTCAGCCAGTTATTGATCTCATCAAACAGCTGCATGTAACCGCCTACCTGATCGGCAGGGGCAAAGGGATGTATCTTGCTAAACTCGGCCCAGGTAACGGGTACCATTTCGGTGGTAGCGTTCAGTTTCATGGTGCATGAACCCAAGGCTATCATCGAGTGGCAAAGAGAAAGATCTTTTGTTTCCAGCGATTTGATGTAACGCAGCATTTCATGCTCTGAATGATGCGTGTTAAACAGGCTATGCGTTAAATATGCCGACTTACGTTGCAGCTCGGTAGGGATAACGGTTTGCAGGTTTGCTTTTAGCTCATCAAAGTTTACATCATTGATGTTTTTACCTTTTACTTTAGCAAAAAACCTAACCAGGGTTTTAATATCCTCTGGTGATGTAGTTTCGTCAATAGCAATAGTAACAACCGTGCCGTTATAGCTCAGGTTCATTTCGTTATTTAATGCCTCTGAATGAATAGGGCCAGCTAAAACGCCAACATCAAACTTCAGGGTATCAAAAAACGATTCGTTCAGTTGTTCGTAACCCAATTCGTTTAATGAGTTAGCTAACAATACAGCTAAACCATGTATGCGCTCCGCAATTAATTTAACGCCTTGCGGACCATGATATACTGCATACATACCAGCCATAATAGCCAGTAATGCCTGTGCGGTACAAATATTTGAAGTCGCTTTATCGCGGCGGATGTGCTGCTCGCGGGTTTGTAACGCCATGCGAAGGGCATAGTTACCGGCGCTGTCAATAGTAACACCGATAATACGGCCCGGGATTGAGCGTTTATATTCTTCTTTAGTAGCAAAAAACGCGGCATGCGGTCCGCCGAAGCCCATAGGTACACCAAAGCGCTGGGTTGAACCCACCACAATGTCGGCACCCCACTCACCCGGAGGGGTTAACAATACCAGGCTCATGATATCGGCAACAACGGTTAGTTTAATACCTTTTTCGTGTGCTTTGGCAGCGTAATCAGTATAGTTATATACAGCGCCGTTACCTGCAGGATACTGAACAATGGCACCAAACATATTGTCGGTAAGCTCGGCAGTGCGGTGATCGCCTATTTGCAGTTCAATACCATAAGGCTCTGAACGGGTTTTTAAAATATCGATAGTTTGCGGAAACAACTCTTCCGAAACAAAGAAAACATTAGCATTGGTGTTTTTGCGCAAGCTGTATTGCATAAACATAGCCTCGGCAGCAGCAGTACCTTCGTCCAGTAATGAAGCGTTGGCAATTTCCATCCCGGTTAAATCAATTACCATGGTTTGGAAGTTGAGCAGCGCCTGTAAACGGCCCTGTGCAATTTCGGCCTGGTATGGTGTGTATTGCGTGTACCAGCCCGGGTTTTCCAGGATGTTACGTTGTATAACTCCCGGTACAATCACATCATAATACCCCTTACCGATAAACGATTTGAATACTTTGTTTTTTGAAGCGGTTTGCTTTAAAGTGTTCAGGTAATCAAATTCGCTTTTGGCGGGTGGTAAGTTGATTGGATTTTTTAACCTGATGCGGTCAGGAACCGTTTGCGTTATTAATTCATCCAGTGAATTTACACCGATGGTTTTTAACATTTTTGCCGTATCGGCCTCATTTGGGGCGATATGCCTCGACTGAAATCTCTCCTGGTAATCTGCGTTCAACATCATGAATAAAGTGTCCCTCTAAATTTAGCGCAAAGGTACAGTTTTACAACATGAGTAACAATTGTCTAATATATTATTGACAAAGTGTTTACAAGCTTTTTTTTGATAAAAGAGTAAAGACGGATGGATAAAGGAGCAAAAACAAAAAGATAAAGGACAAAAACCTTGCTAACCCTCTTTCCGGAGAAGGAAAAAGAGGAACCTGAAGCCCTTTATCTCCGTGCGTCATTGCGATCCGCCAGCCGGCGGATCGCAATGACGCAATTTATGAACTTCGCTGTCCTAACTAATAACAAATTCGCTATACAAGCTGCCTCAAATACTGCTGTATGGTATTCTCAAGGCCATAATACAGCGCATCGCTAATGAGCGCGTGGCCTATACTTACTTCCTGCAAACCGGGGATGTTTTCGGCAAAATATTTCAGGTTATGCAAATCAAGATCATGCCCGGCATTGATACCCAGACCTAAGCTTTGAGCTACTGTGGCAGCTTGTATATAGGGAGCGATGGCCAGTTCCCAGCCCTGGTGAAAATGAGTGGCATAAGCTTCGGTATATAGTTCAATGCGGTCGGCACCGGTTTTGGCGGCACCCTCAACCATTTTAACAACAGGATCAACAAAGATAGATACCCGGATGCCGGCCTTTTTAAAAACCGCAATCATATCGGTTAAATAATGATAATTGGTGATGGTATCCCAACCGTGGTTAGAAGTGATTTGCCCCAGCACATCAGGCACCAACGTAACCTGCTCTGGTTTGTTGGCTAGTACCAGGTCAATAAACTTTTGTTCCTGGCAATTGCCCTCGATGTTAAATTCGGTGGTAACAATTTTTTTCAATTCAAAAACATCATTGTACCGGATATGTCTTTCGTCGGGCCGGGGGTGCACGGTGATTCCCTGCGCTCCA
Source organism: Mucilaginibacter sp. (assembly GCA_030445275.1). Classification (GTDB taxonomy): domain Bacteria; phylum Bacteroidota; class Bacteroidia; order Sphingobacteriales; family Sphingobacteriaceae; genus Mucilaginibacter. Next base: position 6,632 of record JAUCSE010000001.1, on the reverse strand, counting down.
AAACGTTCACAATCTTTGGCAACCTGTATCAGGTCGGGGTTATTACCGCCGCGCGAATTGCGCAGGGTAGCTATTTTATTGATATTGACAGATAAACGGGTCATGGCTCAAAGTTAATACATCATTTATACAATTATGAATTGATAAGTTTATATTTAAGTTATGAAACCTAAAACTTTTATTATTGTGCCTGCAATAACACTATGAACAACAAACTGCTTAAATACCTATTTACTGTTTTTATTTTAACCTCCGCATATCACATAGCAAATGCCCAGGCCAACTACCGCAAGATAGAAAATTACAAACCTTTTTATGGCTGGGCGCACCACGCCCCGCAAGATTGGATGATACTGCGCCAGTTTGAAAACGAGGGCAAAACCTATTATCTGCTGGTAAACCCGCAAACACTGGTTACCAAAATTGACGAGCCCGGCTTTTACCAGGTTAAACCGATGAGTATTACCGAAGCCCGCGATTTTTTTAAAAACACGCCCTACCAAAAAGCGCTGCGCAAAGCCGAAAAACAATCAGTAGCCTTACAGGATGCCGGTATTGAAAGCGGCATCCCGCAGGAAACAGGCATCAGCCTCACGGCCGATCTTTGCCCATCACACCGCCCGTTAGACAGACGGATATTTACCGATATTTTTGCAGAATTTCAGAAAGTGGAACGCCCGGTGCCTGTTGCCCTTTCGGTTACCGGTGTGTGGATGCGCCAGCATCAGCAAGACCTGGAATGGCTAAAACAAATGCAGGCCAAGCGCGAGATCTATATTACCTGGATCAATCATTCCTTTAATCACCGGGTAAGTTTAAAAGCCCCGCTCAAGGAAAACTTTTTGCTGGAGCCCGGCACCGATATGAACTACGAGATACTGGAAACCGAAAAGGCGATGCTCAAAAACGGCTTGCTGCCATCGGTATTTTTCAGGTTCCCGGGTTTGGTATCAGATCAACAACTGATATATAAACTAACCGATTACGGCCTTATTCCTATAGGTACTGATGCCTGGCTGGCCAAAGGCCAGCAACCCCAAGCCGGTAGCATTGTATTGATACATGGTAATGGCAACGAGCCCGTAGGCGTAAATGATTTTATAAAACTACTGCAATCAAAGGCAGGCTCCATCGCCAAAAAACAGTGGTTATTATATGACCTGAGGGAAAGTGTGGAGGAAGAGTTTAGCCCCCCAGCCCCCTAAAGGGGGAGCTTTTGATTTGCATATCTGAATGCAATATCATTTAATTCCCTTATCCAACGCATCTAACTCAATCCAAACCTTGTGGTCATAGGGTTGTGGAGATGCTTCCAGGTATACAGCGCCAGTATCACTACCTGATTTGAGCTTCTTTATATGTATCCGGAGGTTTAATTTGATCGGATCCTGTGTCATATAATCCAGCATCTCAACCTGTCCTTCAAAGGTTTGTATATCTGTTTTACCTTTCCTGCTGCTATTAAGTTTTACTTTTACTGGTATGGCCAGCGCTGTATCAATTTTGGCCTGCGCTAAATTAACTTTCACAAGGCCGGTATAATAATCATGCAGATATAGTTCAAGATTTGTTTTGGTAAAAGAAACGGCTCGCTTTATCGTCCATAAAAAACAATAAGTCCAGTAGCCATCAGTATGTTTTTTGGACCATTCGGGCGAAAATCTAATGTCTTCTGTCCCGCTGAAAGGGAGTGTAACTGCGAATGAGGGCGGCAATGCAAATTTTTCTTTATGCCAGTTTGCCGGCACAGGCAACTCATAAACTGATAAATTTTCCTGACTAAAACATTTGCTTGTTAACAACAGCAGTAAAAAACAGATTGGTAGCAATTTTATGCGCATAACAGTTTAGATTTATGCGTAAAGCTATACTAACAAAATGAGAGAATGAGGTGCTTATTTGTTAAATAACGTTAAGGTATTTCTCCAGGTTCCTTTCAGGAGAGTCATTAAACATAAATCAAAAAATAATTTGTTAATTGCATACTACTTAGTATGTTTGTGTAAAACATACTAAGTAGTATCTTTATGACTAAAGCAGAAACAACACGTTTAGGCATTCTTCAAAAATCGTTTGACCTGATATATCAAAGAGGTTATCAGGCAACCAGTATTGATGACATTCTGGCAAGCAGCCCGGTAACCAAGGGGGCTTTCTTTTATCATTTTAAAAATAAGGAAGAAATGGGCCTGGCCCTGATACAGGAAATCATGTACCCCGGCATGTTTAATATGATGATAAATCCCCTTACTAACACCACTCATTCGGCAGATGAGATCTATTTAATGATGAGCAACCTTTTAAAGGCTCCCTTTTTCCAGGTTAAATATGGCTGCCCTGCCGTAAACCTGGTTGAAGAAATGGCCCCGTTAAATACTGAATTTAATAAAGCGCTTTCTAAACTGATGATGCAATGGCAACAGGCTATTGAAGCAAGTATTAATAACGGGCAGCAAGCCGGAAACATCAGAATTGATGTTGATGCCAAACACGTGGCTTGTTTTATAACAGCTGGCTACAGCGGCATCCGCAATATGGGCAAGCTTTTAGGCCCTGCCTGCTATAACGCCTACCTGTATGAGCTTAAAAATTACTTAAACCAGCTTCAATAAATTTTTTTACCACGAAACATACTAAATGGTATGTTTTAAATTAATGATCAAATATGTTTTTCGTATTGCTATTCCTTGTTCCGGTGGTTTGTTCTGGGCAGTTTACTGTATGCTATTTACAGAGCTTACCGTGGATGTTATAACCTGGTGCCATTCACTAAAACTGATAATTCGTTCCGGCATTGGACCGCTACCATCGCGCACATCCAGCTGATGCTGGGCATTATTATTTATAGTAAAAGCGATACTGTTAAATCCCTGTTCAGGGGCATAGCAGGGGCTGATCATATCACCGAACCGGTTTTCTTCGGCGTTATCCATATCAGCATCATGCTATCAGCCATCATTGTGATCACTATCGGATCGGCCAGGGCCAAACGCCAGTCTACCCATCATGAAAAATTCAGGACCATACTCATTTGGTTCAGTATCGCTTTAGCGCTCATTTTTATAGCCATACCCTGGCCATTTTCACCTTTTGCCCACAAACCCTATTTAAGATCATTTTAATTTACAAACATGAAAAATTTGCTCAAAACAAACATCGGACGCTTACGTATTATCGCTTTTCTGGAAGGCCTTTCATTGCTCATATTGATATTTATCGCTGTACCAATAAAATACTTCCAGCACAATCCGGCTATGGTTAAATCAATGGGACCTATTCATGGAGCTTTATTCCTGCTTTTTGTTTTTAATACCCTGAGTGTTGGCGTTGAACAGCAGTGGAAGTTTAAAGCCATCACCTGGAAGGTATTGCTTGCCTGTATCATCCCCTTCGGAACATTCTATATTGATCATAAAATTTTAAGTAAGGTGGTGGCTTAAGGGAAGCTTCTTATTTTCGCAGGATCTTAAACAGAGGTAATATGATAGGGCAGAAAGGCTATTGGGCAGTTTAATTCCCTCCCTTGGAAGGGAATCGCTCAAGCCAACGCTTTGAAATTTAATTCTGTCTTATCATAGGCTATTACCCTTTTGTCCCAGCGGGGTCTCTCGCAGAGGACCCTGCGCAAATTATACGAGGCAAACAGCCAACCCATAACCTCGCTGGAGCCCTGCGAAAACTTAATTAAAAATAAAATTTTAATTTACATCGTTTTATATAATGGTGTCTATGAAAATTTCCAATATCAGATTCCTAATCATATTTGCTTTAGCTTTTGTTAGTCTGCATGCCCGGGCACAAAAAATAAAATCGCCTGATGATTTTTTAATCGGGACCGATTCTTTACCCAAGGTATTTATGGTGGGTGTGCCCTTTCACTTTTCCTACCCCAATCATGACACTTATAAAGTTGATAAAAGCAAACAGATAGATATTTTATCCAGTCAAAAGCAAAAGGAACTCAAGGAGCTGTTAAACTACATTGCCAAGTTTCGTCCAAATAAAATCGCTATTGAGGCATCTGCCAAATGGGATGCCATGGGTAAATACAGGGCTTACAAAGCTGGTAAAATAAAGCCACAACCCGATGAACGCTACCAGATAGCTTTTTGGTTAATGGATAAATTTAAGCTCGATACGGTATATTCTGTTGATGCAAGCAATATCGTTGTTGATCTTTATAATTTGGCCGATTCTGCCAAATTCAAACCCTATTTAGACAGCCTTACCAAAGATTATGATTTTGCTGACAATGACAGGTATAAAGCTTATCATGACTATCAAACCTATCTTTCGTTAAATTTCCCATTGTTGGATGTATTCAGAGATATTAATAAGCCAAAAACGTTGCAAAGATATTATGGCGGATATTTACTGGGCGATTTTAAATTAGGAGAATTCAGGGGTGCCGATGCCATGGCTACCAAATGGTATGACAGAAACCTCCGGATATTCAGAAATATACAGCGCTTAACCACATCGCCGAAAGACAGGATACTGATGTTATTTGGCGCAGCTCATGTTGCCATTTTAGATAACCTGTTTACCTGTTCGCCAGAATATGAATATATCAGGTATAGCGATCTGAAATAATAAGCATAAATAAAAAACATTGTGCTAAATATTCTAAATTAGTAACAAATGCAGTCCCTAGTATAATTTCATAATTAAGCACAGAATGAAAATTAAGTTTATAGCACTTTGTTTTACAATCATTTATACAATTCCAGGTTTTTGCCAAACGCATATTAAGTATATTAAAAATGTAACCCTTATAGATGTAAATAAGAATAAGTTATTACCCAACCAAACGGTAATGATTGCGGGCGATATTATTTCGGGCATTTACCCCTCAAGCATAGAAATTCCAGCAAGTGCAACGGTGATTGATGGTAAAGGAAAATTCCTGATGCCCGGACTAACTGATGCACACGTACATTTTTTTCAAAGTGGTGGTCTGTATGCCCGGCCCGATGCTATTGCCCTGCAAAAATATATGCCTTATGACAAGGAAACAGCCTGGACACATCAGCATATGGATGATTTTTTACGACGCTATACCAAAGCCGGGATCACTACGGTTATTGACCCTGGCGCCACATTTAATTACTTAGCCCAGCGGGATAGTTTTGCGAATAAAACCTATGCCCCTGCTATTTATATGGCCGGACCGCTTTTAACAACTTATGAACCAGAGATATATAAAAATTTAAAAAATGACGAACCTTTTAATCTTTTTAGCAATACAACAGAGGCTACGGGTTTTTTAGCAAAGCAATTGCCACACAATCCTGATTTTATTAAGATCTGGTATATCGTACTGGGAAAAAACAAGGAAGAAGAAGCTAGAAAATATCAGCCAACGATAAAAGCTATTATTGATGAAGCTCATAAAAATCATCTGAGGGTTGCCGTACATGCCACCGAACGGTTAACGGCTCAACTTGCGGTTGAAAGCGGCTGTGATTACCTGGTTCACGAAGTGGAAGATGAAGTTGTATCTGCCGATTTCATCAGCCTGCTTAAAAAGAACAAGGTTGTAGTTTGCCCCACATTAATTGTTATGGACGGGTACTTCAACACATTCGCACAGCAAAAGAATTTCTCGTATGATGAATTAACCCTGGCAAATCCCGAACAGCTTGGCTCATTGACCGATTTAAAACATTTAGCCGACACCGCTTTGACTAATCGTTACAAATCAGTGGGTGCCGCCCGGATGCGTGCCGGTACAAAAACAGACTCTATCAGAATGGTTAACCTAAAAAAAATGGCTGATGCAGGTGTTATTATTGCGGCTGGCACCGATGCAGGTAATATAGGCACCGAACATGCGTCGTCCCTTTTTACAGAGCTAAAAGCCATGCGGCAGAGCGGTTTAAATAACTGGCAGATCATTCAATCGGCTACCATTAACGGTGCAAAAACCATTGGTAAGGAAAAAGAATTTGGCAGCATAGAGAAAGGCAAAAAAGCAGACCTGCTATTGCTGGATGCCAACCCGGCTGATCAGTTAGAAAACCTGCAGAAAATAAACCTGGTTATCAACAAAGGCAATGTTATTTCGCCGGATACCCTGATTAAAGAAACCCCGCTGGCCCTGGTACAACGCCAGCTAAATGCCTATAACCTCCGGAACATTGACGCTTTTGTTGAACCCTATGCCGATGATGTAGAATTGTATGCCTACCCCGATAAGCTAATAGGCAAGGGAATAGATTATATGCGTAAACAATACTCTGCCTTTTTTGAGCGGGTACCGGCACTGCACTGCGAAATACTGGACAGAACCGTGAAGGGAAACATCATTGTTGATCATGAACGCGTAAGCAGGCGTGGCAATGATAAATTTGATGCGGTTGCCATTTATCATATCGAAAACAACAAAATAAAAAAGGTTTATTTTATACAGTAATACAGGTTGCATTCACAAATGTTTTAAAAATAACAGCCATCACACCTTTCCCAACGAGCTACTGTGTACGTATTTTTGTCATAAAAACACGCTGTCATTTCCTTTAGATTAGCTTCAACAAAATAATATAGGTTGTTATTATTGTTGAAGCTTTCTTTTTGCTTCTTTTTCTTTGTTAATAACTATGATTTTTGTGGAAAAAGTTAACAGCGGTAAA
>JAUCSE010000106.1 GCA_030445275.1 Mucilaginibacter sp. | reverse complement strand
GGAGACTTGCAAGACCAAGCTCAGGGCCGACCACCCGGACACGCTGACGAGCATGGCCAACCTTGCTTTCACGTGGAAGAGTCAAGGTCGGTATGAAGATGCTCTAGCGTTGATGCAGGACTGCGTTGAGGCTCGGCAGCAAGTCCTCGGGCCTAAGCATCCTGACACACTGTCGTCCTTGGCTACTGTGTCAGAATGGAGTAGCTAGGTCCATCTCATTTATCCTTCAGCTTCGTACAGTATCGCACCTGTCAAGACCCTACAGACCGCTCTCGCTGCGGGAAGGCATCTGTGAACTGCTTGTGGATGTCCTGCTACGGCAGCCCTTGGTTCTTCAGCTCGACAAGGTCATTTTCTTCAGGCGTGAAGCGAGCTCTTATTGATGCGCCTCGCTTCGTGTTAGGACGCCTCTTGACCGGTGACCGGCGGCTGGTATTGTAGGCGTCCAGTTGTAGGTTATTTGAGGCAAGCCTAGCAATGGAGGAGAGCCTAGCGATGGAGAGGACGGGCTGATCAACAGGAAAGTCGTTGGAGCCAAGACTCAGACCCACCGCGGTATTAAATCAGTTAGCTCGCAAACGAATCAGACACGGCCGGCACAGATCCGGCTTCCTGACCGTGTAGTATTGATGGTGTCAGTTTACGTGGAGGGTGGTAATAACGAAGCACTGGAAGTCGTAGTGAGAGAGCTCGGTCGGCTGATCAGGGTTTCCGAGACGGAAGGGGAGTCAGAACGGATATTACTCTAGCAGGTGATTTCAACCGCCATGACCAACTCTGGGGAGGAGACGACGTCTCGCCACTGAGACAAGGCGAAGAAGACCTGATCATCAATCTAATGGACGAATACTCCCTCTGCAGCCTCCTCCCACAGGGCACGAAGACATGGCAATCAGGCGATGCAGAGAGCACGATCGACCTGGTACTAGCCTCTGCGGAACTTACAGACTAGTTACTCAGATGCACGATTCACCCCTGTGATCACGGTTCAGATCACAGAGCGATCGCGACTGCATTTGACATTGCAGTAGAAGACTGGCCCAGTGAGGCAAGGTTCCTCTTCAAAAACGTACCTTAGGCAGAGATCAGAACCAGGGTAACAGCAAACCTGAGGCACACCCCCTGGAGCGGCAACGTCCAAGAGCAGACAGACTGGCTTATGGCGGCAGTGACCGAAGCGGTCTACAGCCTAACGCCCAAAGCTACGCCCTCACCTTACACCAAGCGATGGTGGACCAAAGACCTGACACGTCTCCGGCAGTTCTACACATTCTGGAGAAACCAGGCGAGAGCGCAACGCAGGATAGGGCAAATAGTGCTAGAGCTGGAACAGCGGGCGAAGACTGCAGCCAAGGAGTACCATGATGCTATCCGCAGACAGAAGAGCACACATTGGAACGAATTCCTCGCCGACGACGCTAACATTTGGCAAGCAACGAAGTACCTGGAAACTGGTAGTGGCACAATAGGCGACAAGGTACCCCTACTAGCCTGACACGATAGGTCTGTCACAGAGGGTAAAGCAGAGCAGGCACAAGAGCTGTTAGCTACCTTCTTTCCACCGCTGCTAGCGAAAATTGAAGACGAGGGACAACAACCTCAACGGACGCCAGTATACATGCCGGACCTAATAATAGAAGAGGTAGAACAGAAGGTCTTATCCGCCAAGCCATAGAAGGCGCCTGGGGAAGATGGCCTACCAGCAATGGTGTAGAGACAGCTCTGGCCAGTAGTTAAAGGCAGGGTGTTCTATCTGTTCTAAACCTCACTTCGAGACGGTGACATTCCTAGCCAGTGGAGGAATGCTAAGATTATCCCTCTAAAGAAACCTGGGAAGAGCGACTACACATTGGCTAAGTTATGGAGGCCTATTTTGCTGCTCTCCACGCTAGGCAAGATACTAGAAGCAGTTGTTGCGGAACGCCTATTCTATGCTGTGGAAACCTTTGGTCTTCTACCTGCCAACTACTTCGGAGCTAGGAAAAGACGCTCAACTGAGCAGGCTCTCCTACTGCTGCAAGAACAGATCTACAAAGCGTGGAGAGGTAGGAAGGTGCTTAGCCTAGTCAGCTTTGATGTCAAGGGAGCATACAATGGGGTGTTCAAGGACAGGCTGTGCCAGAGGCTCAGGGCAAGAGGCATACTGGAGTCCCTGGTCAAATGGATTGATGCCTTCTGCGCTAGGCGTACAGCGACGATTGTGGTAAATGGGTTCACGTCTGAACGGCAAGAGCTGCCCTAAGCGGGTCTTCTGCAAGGATTGCTGCTATTGCCTATACTCTTTCTCTTCTTTAACGCGGACCTTGTGCAGCACAAAATTGACGGGAACAGAGGCGCAGTTGCCTTTGTTGACGACTACACAGCCTGGGTTACAGGTCTGTCTGTAGAGTTGAATCGCGCAGGCATCTAAGCTATTATAGACAAAGCCTTGGACTGGGAAAGACGAAGCGGTGCCTAGTTCAAATGCGATAAGACGGCTATAATACACTTTACGAGGAATAAGGAGTGATCCTTGGAGGTGCTATTCACTGTTAAAGAGGACAGTTAAACCGAAAGAGAGTGTAAAGATCCTGGGGGTTATGATGGACTGTAAACTCTGCTACAAGCAGTATATTGCTAGGACAGCAGCTAAGGGTCTCACAGCTGCTTTAGCCCTGAAGAGGCTGAAGATGCTTTCCCTGCAGACAGCGAGACAACTGTTTGTAGCGACGGTAGTCCTTGTTATGGACTACACTGCTAATGTCTAGATCTATGCATGCAGGGAAAAGGCACTGAGCTGGCTGAACAGGGCGCAAAAGATAGGGGCCTTGGCAATCACAGGAGCTTTTCAGACTGTGGCAACGGCCGTGGCAGAAGCCGAAGCAAGCATTTCTCCCATACAAGAATGGCACGCCCAGAGGGCGGCTAGGCTATGGATTAATATCTACACACTGCTAGGAACACATCCCCTCGCTCTAAAGAAAATCCAGACAACTGTACAATTCATGTCTCCACTTTAGAAGATTGCCTGCGCGATGGAAGGAATACAAGTCGACCGGATGGAGACTATTCGGGAGTACGCCATCCCGCCCTGGGAACCTTGCCTACAGACGATACAGGAACCTAACCAAGAGAAGGTGGCCGAGATAGCCAAGGAAACTACAGGCATTGTGGTTGCGACCAGCTCGTCTGTGAAGAAAGGCATTGTTGGCATGGGTGACAGCGCACAGGACACGCTTTTCAATTGGACTAGCGAAGCAGTGATAAACTATGCTGTGACCCTCGGAACGAGGGACGAGCAGAATCCGTACACAGCAGAGTTAGCAGCCATAGCAATGGCGTTGAAGAGCATGCCACCTAGCGTCAGCCACAGGCATATCACTATTATTACCAGGATCCAGTCAGCGCTAGCAGCAATCAATCAGACAACCGCGGCAACAGTCCGGCCAAGGCATTATAACGCAAATATACGAGTCGGCCAAACTGCTCAAGCAAAGAGGGAAGTCGATTGACTTCAGGTGGGCACCAGCGGAAAGCAACTTCGCATTGGGTTCGGAAGCAAAAGCGGAAGCGCAACAGGCGACGAAGGAAGTACGTACACTAGACTTCCAACTATACCAGGCTAAGTCGACCACAGTCAAGCTAGCAATGACCAAACAACGACGAGGAAGAATGCTCCCTCAAGGAGTAGGCAAGTTTTCAAAGGCTATGGATACGGCACTGCCAGGCAAGCACACTCGCGTATTATATGACAATCTGAAGCGCAGAGAGGCCTGTGTATTAGCGCAACTTCGAACGGGAATGGCGAAGTTGAATGGCTTCCTAAGCAGGATTGGAGCCGCCGAGTCTGACCTATGTGCCTGCGGTCACGCGAGGGAAACAGTGGAACACTTTCTGTTGCGATGTATAAGGTGGACAGCTTTGAGGGACGGCATGCTGCAATGCACAGAAACAAGACGAGGGAGTCTCTCGTTTTACCTGGGAGAGAAAGCGCCATCAGACCCAAGGAAGTAGGCGCCAAACATGAAAGCAGTCCAGGCAACGATCAAGTATGCGATGGCGACTAGAAGATTGGATTTGGATAACAAGCAAAGGCTGGATCAATCGCAGTAGGCAAAAACCAACACCGCGCAGCCTCAGCCAGCAGGTCCCGCTTTAGCTGCTGAAGATAGGACGCTGAACACTTGGAGAACACAACCTCCAAGTCGACCTGCCAACAACTAAGACCAAAGGCAAGAGGTATTGGGTAGATTGGCTCAGAGGGAAACGCAGGGGCTTGTACGAGACCATAGCAAAGTGGGCGAAGCGGATATAGCTAGCGGGCAATGGCCCTTTAGGCTTAGTGCCTCCGGGCGAAATAAAATCCATCCATCCATCCAGACACGGCCGTGCCGATAAGATCGGAACACCTCTATTGGATGAAAATGAGCTAATAGAGCTTACCGCAGAGCCGCATTACCAGGGTGCGCCGCTCAAGAAGCAGAATCGTACAGTACGCGAACCTGAAGGAATGTCGCAGGAGACTGTG
>JAUCSE010000105.1 GCA_030445275.1 Mucilaginibacter sp. | reverse complement strand
TAAGCCACACAAGGGGCTGTATTGCGCATCACCGGCTCGGTCAGTATCTGCTGATCGGCCATATCTGGCAGTTGTTGCTTTACCAGCTTGGTGTAGTTGTCGTTAGTTACTATGTAAATGTTTTCTTTGGGGCAAATTTTCAGGAAACGTTCATAGGTATTTTGGATCAGGGTTTTGCCGGTACCCAGGATATCTATAAACTGTTTAGGATGCGATGAACGGCTTATTGGCCAAAAGCGACTGCCGATGCCGCCGGCCATGATGATCGCATAATTGTTTTTATTCATAAGTGTTGAAAATAGTTTTTATTTGGTTTAGCCAGCGCAAAAGTGTACAATAATCTGTTAAGAATACATTAAATAAAACTAAATAACCGGATAACCAATTTGCTCGCAATTTAAATGCGCTAAATAAACAAATTGTTTTTAATACAATAATCATATTAGTATAAAATTTAAAAGTAAATCCATCGTTTATTCATAAAAATTTGTTACTTTAACTTTTAAATATTATTCAAGATCACGTTAAAACAATGATAGAAACTAAGAAGTCGCTATTTGATAATCTCCAGAATTTTTTCGGATTCGACAACTTTAAAGGAGAGCAGGAAGCGATTATAACTAACATACTGGCGGGTAATGATACTTTCGTGATCATGCCTACAGGTGGCGGAAAATCCATGTGTTACCAGTTGCCGGCATTAATGAGCGAAGGCACTGCAATAGTAATTTCACCACTGATTGCTTTGATGAAAAATCAGGTAGATCAGTTAAGGGCCTTTGGAGGTTCAGACAGTATAGCCCACTTTTTAAATTCATCACTTACCAAATCAGATATAGGCCGGGTTAAGGAAGACGTTTTAGCAGGGAAAACCAAGTTGCTGTACGTTGCACCCGAATCATTAACCAAACAGGAAAATATTGATTTTTTACGTTTGAACCAGGTATCATTTGTAGCGGTTGACGAAGCCCACTGTATATCAGAGTGGGGGCATGATTTCAGGCCCGAGTATCGCAAAATACGCCAGGTGATCAGTAACATCGGCGAGAACATTCCTATTATCGCCCTAACAGCAACAGCTACACCAAAAGTTCAGCAGGACATACAGAAAAACCTGCAGATGAACAATGCCACCATATACAAATCGTCGTTTAACCGCTCCAACCTTTTTTATGAAGTACGGGCTAAACGTAACGTGATTAAGGAAATAGTAAAGTTTGTAAAGCAAAATCAGGGAAAATCAGGCATCATATACTGCCTTAGCCGTAAAAAGGTAGAGGAGGTTGCTGAAGCATTAAATCTTAATGGTGTTAGGGCATTACCTTACCATGCTGGTTTAGATCCCAAGGTTCGTGCCGATACACAGGATAAATTCCTGATGGAGGATGTGGAGGTTATTGTGGCCACAATTGCCTTTGGTATGGGTATTGATAAACCTGATGTGCGCTATGTAATACACCACGATGTGCCTAAAAGCATGGAGGGATATTATCAGGAAACCGGTCGCGCTGGGCGTGATGGGGGCGAGGGTGTATGCGTGGCGTTTTATTCAGAAAAGGATATTGATAAGCTTCAGAAATTCATGAAGGATAAACCGGTTGCAGAACGCGAAATCGGTACCCAGATATTAAAAGAAGTTATTGATTATTGCGAGTCGTCAGTATGCCGTCGTAAACAGTTGCTGCATTACTTCGGCGAAAACTTTAACGAGGTAGGCTGTAACAATATGTGCGATAACTGCTGTGGTCACAAAGAGCATTTTGATGGCGAAGAGCATCTGCACAAAGCATTAAGCCTGATCAGGCACATTGGCGAAAAATTTGATGATCATCATATCATCAGCATATTGATGGGCGAAGAGAATGCCCTGATCAAAAACTATGAGCACGATGCGCTTGACTATTATGGATCAGGTAAGGAACAGGGTAAAAATCTCTGGAACTCGTTGTTAAGACAAGCTTTGCTCAATAATTATTTATCAAAGGATATTGACCAGTATGGTTTATTACGACTTACAAAAATAGGTAATACATTTATTGATAACCCGCACAGCATCCGTTTCGTACTGAACCAGCTTATTGAAGTTACTGATGACGATGACGACGCAGACGGCCCTAAACAAGGCGGTGGAGCATTGGATACCCAGCTGCTGCAAATGCTGAAGGACCTGCGTAAAAAGCTGGCTAAACAAAAAGGCTTACCTCCGTTTGTTATATTCCAGGATCCGTCGTTAGAGGAGATGTGCACACATTACCCTATCACCACCGAGGAGCTGAAACAAATTTCGGGTGTAGGTGCAGGTAAGGCCTTAAAGTTTGGTAAACCGTTTACCGATCTGATTCAGAAGTACGTGGAAGATAATGATATTGATCGTCCGGTTGATATGGTAATCAAAAGCGCCGCTAATAAATCGGCCCTTAAGGTTTTCATTATTCAAAACATCGATCGTCATTTAAACCTGGATGATATTGCGGCCTCCAAAGGGCTTACCTACGAAGAGATATTAAAGGAGGTGGAAACTATAGTTAACTCAGGCACAAAACTTAACCTGAACTACTATATAGACGAAGTGATAGACGAGGACAAGCAGGAAGAAGTATTTGATTATTTCCGTACCGCCGAAGCAGATTCTATTGACGACGCGCTTGCCGAACTGGGCAACGATGATTATACCCGCGAAGAAGTACAACTGATGCGTATCAAGTTCATGTCAGAGATGGGGAACTAAAATATATCCAAATTAAAAAAAGCTTTTAGCGTGTTGCTAAAAGCTTTTTTTAATGGAATAAACTCTCATCTTCACCGCGTCATTGCGAGTGCAGCGTGGCAATCCCCGACAAGCAGGTCAGTTAGTGTATTCTACACCAATAACCTCCTCTCGCGCGTCATTGCTCTGAGGCACGAAGCAATCTCTATGCTATACAGAGCGTATAGAAAGGACAAATAGTTAATTAAATCACTACCCGAGTTTATCAATATTTTATAATTTGCCATATGGTATTTCAAAGAGGCGGTTGTGTTTATATTATAACCAATAAGTTAAACAAGGTTTTATATACTGGGGTAACATCTGATATCATTAACAGGATATGGGAACATAAGAATAAAACATACCCGAATAGCTTTACTTCAAAATACAATTGTGATAAGCTGGTTTATTATTTTTTCTATAGCCATATTGAAGAAGCTATAGTCGCAGAAAAAATAATTAAAGGAAGTAGCCGGGAATATAAAAAGCAGTTAATTACTTCATTGAATCTGGAGTGGAAGGATTTATATCAGGAGTTAAAAGAGGAGTAAATATTTGCTCTGTATAGCATAGAGATTGCTTCGTGCCACGCAATGACGCGTGGGGGGGGGGCTAGAGCTGATAGATTGATATAAAGAAATAAAGTAGGTAGTAATACCTCTGTATATCGGGGATTGCCACGCTGCGCAATGACGGACGTTTTACATATCGCTTACCTTTCTCACTTCGAAATGATCTTAAATTCAGTCCTGCGGTTTTTGGCGCGGTTTTCTTCCGTGTCATTAGGTGCAATGGGTTGGGTTTTGCCGTAGCCCTTGAAAACCAAGCGACCTGCGGCGACACCATTGGTTACCAGGTATTGATAAACGGATTTGGCCCTGTTTTCGGATAGGATTTGATTGTTCTGGTCGGCTCCTACGTTGTCAGTGTGGCCTGATATTTCAATATGTACTTTTGGGTTAACGTTTAAAAACTCAATCAGCTTTATCAATTCGGTCTTTGATTCTGCCTCCAGATCAAATTTATTGGTATCAAAAAAAATGTTTTTAAGTATCACTTTATTGCCAATATCAATAGGTGATAAGGAAACCGAAATATTAAATGGATTTTTTGCCTTATAACCTACCAGCGAAAAATTCTCGGAATAAAACATATAACCGCTTTTTGAAATATTAAGGCCATAGTTTTTTCCTGATGTTATGGTTGCCAGAAAGCTTCCATCATCAGCGCCGCTGTAGTCCTGATAAACAGGCTGATTGTTTTGCAGATCAATGATCTCCACGGCTGCTTCCAAAGGTTGATTACCTTTAGCGTCAGTTACTTTCCCTTTTACATAGGTTACTATGTGGGGTCTTACCTTTACAGGTAATTCAAAAGTGTAAATATCATAGCCACCATAACCATTCAGATTAGGATTGTCTGAGGCAAAAAAGGCGTAACTGCCATTAGCTGTCAGGGTAAGGCCATTCTCGTCACCATTAGAGTTTATGGGGTATCCCAAGTTTTCGGGCTTTTGCCACTTGCCATCTTTGTCTAAGCGGCTTACAAATATATCCTTGTTACCTAAACCCGGCCATCCGTTCGAACTAAAGTAAAGCGTACTATCATCAGGATGAATAAATGGCGATTGCTCGTTGTAGGGCGTATTGATATTTGGCCCCAGATTTTGTACGGGCCCCCAGCCCTTATCCGTTAAGGTTGATTTCCATATATCATAACCACCATAACCACCGGCCCGGTTACTTACAAAGTACAACGTGCGACCATCAGCGCTTATGGAGGGTTGTGATTCCCAGCCCGATGTATTTACAGGAGCGCTCAGGTCGAAGGGTTTACCCCAGTCTTCGCCCTTTTTTTGTGCGATATAGATATCACAACGGCCCATACCATCGGGCCGGTTGCAACCGGTAAAGAACAGGTATTTACCATCCTGGGATATCGATTGTGCCCCTTCGTTATATTGCCCCGTATTGATCTGGTCGCTCAGGTAAGTAGCTGTTTGCCATTTACCTTTGCTATTCAGGCTTTTATAAAAATCTTCGTTGTTGTTTATCTTACGGGTAAATATCAGCATCCCTTCATCTGCGGTGGCAACAGGCAAATACTCGTCATTTGCTGTATTTATTTCAGGGCCCATATTAACAGGTTTAAATGCCACAGGGTGCTGTATGGCCTGAATGCTGAATTTGCAGTCATTTAATAGCTTCTGGGCGTATGCATTATTTTGTGGAGTAATACCAGGATAGGTTAAATACTTTTCAAGATGCTGCTGTGCCTGGAGGTAAAGGGCTTCGCCTATTTCAATTTCGCCAACTTTTAAATAAACAGAACGGTTAAAGTCGGGATTAAGCGCTATTACTTTTAGGTACTGTTCAATAGCCTGTTTAAATAAATGCCTTGAGCGTAACACATCGGCCAGTTGGGCATGCGCCTCAATAAATTTCGGATCTTCATTGATAGCTTTCTGAAGATTATTAATCGCATCTTCATATAAATGATCGTCCTGATTTTGGTTGGCCTCGGCAAAATACTTTAAGGCCGCCTTGTTTGAGGTAGTGTATTGGTTTTGCTGTGACCAGGCAGAAATAGAAAGAAAAATTGATAAAATCGAGATGATTACAATTTTCATCTGGTTTGATACGGTAATGGTTACCGTAAGTTACAAATATTAAGGGATATTTAAATATTTATGTGTTTGCAACGATATTTCCCATTGCGGATTATTCATCACATAATCAACTATAAGTGGGATCATCTCTTTTGACTTTGACCACTCAGGCTGTAAATACAGCTTACAATCGGGCGAAACCATTTTGGCATGATATTCGGCCCATTCAAAGTCTGATTTATTAAATACAATTACTTTTAACTCGTGCGCATGCTCGGCTACTTGGGGTGTTGGCGCTTTGAATTTCTTTGGCGATAAACATATCCAATCCCAATCGCCCGAAAGCGGGTAGGCGCCCGACGTTTCAATAAAGGTTTTAATACCCTTTTCGTGCAGTTGGGCCGTCAAATAATCCAGGTTGTATATTAATGGTTCGCCACCGGTTACCACAACCGCTTTTGACGGGTGTACAGCGGCATTACTCACTATTTGATCAGCCGTGGTAAGCGGATGCAGCTCAGCGTCCCAGCTTTCTTTAACATCGCACCAATGGCATCCCACATCACAACCGCCAAGTCGTATAAAATAAGCCGCTTTGCCTGTGTTGTATCCTTCACCCTGTATCGTGTAAAATTCTTCCATTAGTGGAAGCAGCGTGCCGTCGTCTGGAATTTGGTGTGCCATAATTTTTGCAAAGATACCTAATTAAGCCGAAAGCATAAAGACGAATGGTAAACGTACGGTAAAACGTTTGGTCATCAGGTTTTTTATTTTCATTAATAATATTTAATATTACTTCAATTTAATAACCTGTAATATTAAAATGTTAACGTAAATTTGCCATAATGAAACCATGATCAGTCTGTAAAAAACTTAAGCCATGAAAAAACTTTACTTACCCCTTATTGTTTTGGCAATATTTTGTTTGAGTTCGTGTGTTGATATTGAGGAGCAGTATGACTTTAAAACAGATGGTAGCTGCAATGTAGTTTACGGTTTTGATATGAGTAAGGCAGTATCAGTGCTGGTAAACCTCATGTCTGATTCGGTTAAAGAAACCCCCCAGTTTAGTTTAGTTAAAGATACCACTCTTAATTTTTATAGTGCTATGCCCGATAGCACACAACAAAAGATGAGTATTGAAGAAAGCGACCTGGCTAAAAGCAGTGATCTTTCTATCAGTATGAACCTTAAAAAAAGTATTATGAAGGTTAACATTACCCATGTGGCCAAAGATGCTGCTGATCTGCAATATTATCTTCAAAATCTTTCTAAAATTGCGCTTAACAGCCGGATCAACGCTTTTTCCAATAATGATAAAGCCACCAAAACTTTTGATGCCCGGCAAATGGTAGCAGGACAGGATTATTACTCTTATGATATTACCCCGCATAAGTTTTACAGAATAGTTGACAAGGCAAAATTCAATGCCTTTTTAAAGAAAACCCAATCAACGTTTATGATGGCTAAGGCTATGCTCATAGATATGCCTTATAAAGTGATCCTGAAGTTTGCCAAGCCTGTTAGAAAACTAAATAATTCAAAAGCCGTGCTATCTGCCGACAGGCGAAGTGTAACACTAGTTACCAGCATGGATGAGGTGATAAAAAATCCGTCAGTAATGAATTTAAAGATCGATTTTTAACTTAGATGCCTACCTTTAAAGATCCATAATCTTTTTGCATGAAGTGGTACAAAATACCCGGTATTCAATATACTGATAAACCATTTATTACCAAAGTAAAGGCAGGCCGCAAAAATATTTGCCTTGTTGGTTTTGAAGGGCAGGTCTACGCGTTATCGTCCGTTTGTCCGCATGCCGGGGCCGATTTGAGCGAGGGCTTGTGTGTTAAAGGTAAAATTGTTTGTCCATATCACCGCTACACTTATAATTTAGCTACAGGAAAGGGCGGAGAGGGCCAGAACGATTTTGTAGCCACCTACCCGGTTGATATTAAGGATGATGGCATTTATATAGGTATCAGGTCATTTTGGGACAGGTTAAAAGGTAGGTAGTTTCCGGATCAACCTATCTGTTAATTTTTTCTTAAAAAGTATTATTCTTATATCTTCTGGTTTTAATATTGATTTTTATCTTTAGTGATGCATTATTCCCTTCTGCAATTTTTGATATTACTTTTCGCCGCTTTTATGCTCATTATGCTGGCAAAAAAGCTAAATATAGCTTACCCCATCTTTTTGGTGCTGGCGGGTTTGGTTATCAGTTATATACCCGGTATACCGGTAATCACTATAAATCCCGATCTGATATTTTTGATATTTTTGCCTCCTTTATTGTATGAGGCTGCCTGGTATACCTCATGGAACGATTTCTGGAAATGGAAAAGACCGATAAGTCTGCTGGCATTCGGATTGGTTATTTTTACCTCCACCATCATTGCTTTTTTGGCCACAACCATTATACCGGGTTTTACCCTGCCTATGGGATTTTTATTAGGAGGGATCATATCACCGCCCGATGCGGTGGCTGCTGCCTCAGTTTTAAAAAATATTAAAATACCCAAAAGGATCACGACCATATTGGAGGGCGAAAGTCTGGTTAATGATGCCTCCAGCTTAATTGTATTGCGTTTTGCCCTGGCTGCAGTGCTTACCGGGCAATTTTCCCTGCACCAGGCGGTTACAGAGTTTTTTGTGGTGACTTTTATGGGGATAGTTGTTGGATTGGCTGTAGCGCATGTCATGTATGTTATTCATCGTTTTTTGCCAACCACGGCGGGCATTGATGCTGCGCTTACCTTAATATCGCCCTATTTTATGTATCTGGCTGCCGAGCAATTCCATTATTCAGGTGTGATGGCAGTGGTAAGCGGAGGGCTGTTTCTTTCCTACCGTTCGCACGAAATATTTACCGACGGGCAAAGCCGTATGCAAACCATCAATGTATGGTCAACACTGGTTATTATACTAAATGGATTGGTTTTTATACTCATAGGTTTGGAATTGCCGGTGATCATGAAAGGTTTAGATGGCTATTCGCTAACAGAAGCCTGGCGGTATGGCTTGATCATCAGTGGAGTAGTTATTGTGATCAGGCTGCTCTGGATATATCCCGGTACTTATATACCCCGCTGGCTATTTAAAAGTATCCGCACAACAGAACCTTACCCAGGGTGGAAAAATCCCTTTATTGTAGGATGGGCAGGGATGCGTGGTGTGGTTTCGCTGGCGGCAGCGCTTTCGTTACCATTGCTCACTAACGCAGGTAAAGCATTTCCACATCGTAATCTGATTATTTTTATAACGTTTGTGGTGATATTGGTAACGTTGGTTTTTCAGGGATTTACATTGCCTTTGCTGGTTAAAAAGATGAAGATAGTAGATGTTGACCCGGCACAACCTGAAGACCAGCAGGAGATGACTGTTAAACTAAGACTGATAGAAGTGGCCCTACATAGGTTGAATGAGCATTATTTTGCAGATTTAGAAAACAATTACAGGCTACGTGTATTCAAAGAGGAACTTCAGAATAATGTTGTTCATGCCACGGCACGTTTGGATTCCTTAACTCGTGGTGATACTCACCAGGCACAAATAGATGTTTATCGTAAGGCCATGAAGGATATTTACCAGCATCAGCGCAGCGAGTTATATCACATCCGCAAGGAAAAAAAGTTTAGTGAAGAAGTGCTCCGCAGGCAGGCTATGCAGATTGATCTGGCCGAGATGAAGATCTTGAATAGATAGGAGGAAATCGATACCATCTATTAACAAGAAAAAAGTTGTCATTTCGAACGAGGTACGAGGAGAAATCTTATACAATATATATAGAATTGAGCATAAGATTTCTCCTCACCCCACCTCTTTGTTCACCTCTGTTCGTCGAAATGACATTTAGAATTTTTTATTCCGAACGCGCATTATTGATAAACCTCTTTATTAGCTGATGCTAAAGTGTTCTTAAGCAGGCCGATAATGGTCATTAAACCAACACCGCCCGGTACCGGGGTTATCCATGATGATTTTGGAGCTACGTTTTCGAAATCGACATCGCCATAAAGTTTATAACCAGATTTGGTTAGCGTGGAGGTTTCGCGATTCATACCTACGTCAATCACCACAACACCATCTTTAACCATATCGGCAGTGATAAAATTCTTTTTACCGATGGCTACGATCAAAATATCAGCCTGTAGCGTGATACTTTTAATATCAGGTGTGCGACTATGGCAAATGGTAACGGTACAGTTACCTGGCGAAGTATTACGGGCCATTAAAATGCTCATAGGTGAACCCACAATATTACTGCGCCCAACAACCACGCAATGCTTACCCACGGTATCAATACCATACTCTTTAAGCATCAAGGTGATGCCATAGGGTGTAGCAGGTATAAACGAAGGCAGGTTACGCTGCATACGACCTAAATTAACCGGATGAAAACCATCTACATCCTTTCGGTAATCAATACGTTCAGTTACTTTTTCCGGGTCGATATGTTTAGGCAGGGGAAGCTGCACAATGATGCCGTCAATATCGGCATCGGCATTCAATTCCTCAACTTTTTTCAGCAGTTCATCCTCGGTTACATCATCCTCATAACGTACCAGGCTTGATTTAAAGCCTACCTTTTCGCAGTTCTTCATCTTGCTGGCTACATAGGTTTCGCTGCCACCATCATGACCAACCAAAACGGCTACCAAATGCGGCTGTCTACCTGTTTTAGCCAATACTTTAGCCGCTTCCTCAGCTATTTCAATCTTAAGTTTTTCTGATACGTATTTTCCGTCTAAAAGCTGCATTAGTCAATATTTTTAACCCAATGTTCTGATAATGGGATAAGTTCTAAATTTATTAATTCTGATTTTTTTACTATTTCAACTATTGGCTTGTTCCCAAATGATAATTTAGTTCCTTGTTTAGCATTTATTTTATAAACAATACTTTTAATTGTTTCTTTTTTGTTCTTAAGTAAGGAGTGAATAATCACATCCGAATCAGAACCTTTATTGAAAGAATGAATATGGTATTTAGGTATCTTATTATCGTAAACTATCCACTCACCATTAGCAACATCTCCTAAATCAATAAGTTTAGTGAACCCCTTTAATGAATAATATGTAGTTACCCGATACAACATAGTTTAACACTTATCAATTTGTATTTAGCTCCCCCTTTAGGGAGCGGGGGCTAATCCAGCTTCAAAACCGCCATGAACGCCGATTGTGGTATTTCTACGTTACCTACCTGGCGCATGCGTTTTTTACCTTTTTTCTGTTTTTCTAATAGTTTACGCTTACGGGATATATCACCACCATAACATTTGGCGGTTACATCTTTACGTAAAGCTTTCACCGTTTCGCGGGCAATGATCTTGGCGCCGATAGAGGCCTGTATAATGATTTCAAATTGCTGGCGCGGAATAAGCTCTTTCAGCTTTTCGCAGATCTTTTTACCAAAATCGTAGGAGTTACCCCTGAATATCAAAGATGACAAGGCATCAACAGGCTCGGCGTTTAAACGAATGTCCAAACGAACCAGGTCTGACTGGCGGTAACCTATCTGGTGATAATCAAAAGAGGCATATCCTTTTGATATAGTTTTCAATTTATCGTAAAAGTCAAACACGATCTCGCCCATAGGCATTTCAAACACAAGCTCTACCCGGTCAGACGTTAAGTACGATTGATTTTTTATAAATCCTCTTTTTTGAATACAAAGCGACATTACCGGTCCAACAAATTCAGATTTAGTAATGATGGTTGCCTTTATATACGGCTCTTCAACGTGGTCAATTTTGCTTGGATCAGGAAGGTCGGATGGGTTATTTACTACAATTTCTTCGCCCCTGGTAGAGTACGCAAGGTAAGATACGTTGGGAACGGTTGTGATAACCGTCATGTCAAACTCGCGCTCTAAACGTTCCTGGATGATCTCCATATGCAGCATCCCCAGGAAACCGCAACGGAAACCAAAACCTAACGCGGCAGATGATTCTGGTTCAAAAACCAATGATGCATCATTAAGTTGCAGCTTGGCCATTGATTCGCGCAGTTCTTCGTACTCGTCAGTATCAACCGGGTAAATACCGGCAAATACCATTGGTTTAACCTCTTCAAAACCCTGTATACCGCTTTCGCACGGGCGGGTGATGGTGGTAATGGTATCGCCAACCTTTACCTCGCGTGATTCTTTTATACCCGATATAATATAACCAACATCGCCGGTTTTAATTACATCTTTTGGTAGTTGCTTCAGTTTTAGTGTACCAACTTCTTCAGCAATATATTGTTTTTCTGTAGCAAAGAACTTTACTTTATCGCCTTTACGGATCTCGCCGTTTACAACCTTAAAGTAAGCAACAATACCACGGAATGAGTTATAAACCGAATCAAATATCAATGCTTGCAATGGCGCTTCAGGATCACCTACGGGGGCAGGAACCCGTTCAACAATAGCACGCAAAATATCATGAACCCCCATGCCCGTTTTACCCGATGCCGCCAATATCTCCTCACGTTTACAGCCAATCAACTCAACTATCTGGTCTTTCACTTCCTCGGGCATAGCGCCAGGAAGATCCATCTTATTTAATACCGGGATGATCTCCAGGTCGTTCTCTAAGGCCAGGTAAAGATTTGATATGGTTTGTGCCTGTATGCCTTGCGCAGCGTCAACAATCAATAACGCGCCTTCGCAGGCCGCTATAGAACGTGAAACCTCGTATGAGAAATCTACGTGTCCCGGTGTGTCAATCAGGTTAAGGATATATTTCTGCCCGTCAAGCTCATAATCCATCTGTATGGCATGGCTTTTAATGGTAATGCCCCGCTCGCGTTCCAGATCCATATCGTCAAGCAATTGCGCCTGCGATTCACGTTGGGTTATGGTGTTGGTGTATTCTAATAACCTATCGGCAAGTGTACTTTTACCGTGGTCAATATGTGCTATGATACAAAAATTACGAATGTGCTCCATTGAACCGCAAAAATAGCTTTTTAGGATGATAATTCCGTACGCAGTTTTTAATTAGCTATCTACGAGATAAAACATGTAGCAATCCGGGATTGATCATATTTTACAAAATGACACCCTGTAATTATCTATTGCATTATTTAACGCTCTTTTACGTATGTTTCAATGATCTCGTGATCAATTTTCAGGCTGTCAATCTTTTCTACACCGCTTTGAATCAGGGTATCGTGTTTAAACTGCACGGTGAACTTAAAATCGCGGTTCTCCCAATCGCGATAGTTGCAGTAGGCCAGATGTTCTGCGTAATTATTGCCCGATAGGGTATATGTCCCGCTGCCCGAATCAAAAACAGGCACGGCCACTTTGCCTTTTTGTTTATCGTGGGTAAAGAAAGCAAAATCTGTTCCGTTAAATATTTTAACCATCTCCTGGTCTTTAGGCGGTGTTGTTACTACAGTATCGCCTTTGGTAATGCTTTTACTTGATATTAAATGCCAGGTGCCAATTAACAGTTGATCAGGTTTTTGCTCAACCTTGGTTTCCTTTTGTGTGCATGCGCTTATGGCAAGTGTACTGAGCAGTAAAAGAGATATTAATTTCATGATGTGTTAGGGTTTATACAATGTTAAATAAATAAAGCAAATAAAAAAAGCGATTTACTGGAATGTAAACCGCTTTAATAAGATAGTATAAGAGAGATTACTCGCCTCTTTTCAGACCGAATTTTTCAATCTTACTATAGAGGTGACTGCGTTGTATATCAATATCATCAGCAGTTTTTGACACATTCCAGTTGTTTTTTTCGAGCTTGAATTTAATGTATTCACGTTCAGCAAAATCTTTATATTCCTGGAAATTATTGAACTGTTCAAAATCAGTTTGAGCGGCCGCGCTGTTATCTCCGCCGGCAGTTGATGGTGCTGATGGATTTGCAAACGCCCTAACATCATTATCAGTAATGGTTTTATCGCTCAATATAATTAAACGCTCTACCATATTTCTAAGCTCGCGAATGTTACCAGTCCATGGTAATGCTTTAAGGGCATCCAGTGCCGCATCAGATATCTTTTTAACCGGCATTCCATACTCATTACATATTTCATCTAAAAAGCTTTGAGTAAGCAGCACAATGTCATCCTTACGGTCAACCAATGGTGGTACGTGTATCAGTATAACACTAAGGCGGTGGTAAAGGTCCATCCGGAAATTACCAACTTCTATTTCTTTAAGCAGATCTTTGTTGGTAGCTGCTATTACACGTACATCAACGTCAATCTCTTTTTCTCCCCCTACACGGGTGATCTTATTTTCTTGCAGCGCGCGTAAAACTTTAGCCTGTGCCGACTGACTCATGTCGCCAATTTCATCCAGGAAAAGAGTACCTCCACTGGCCGATTCAAACTTACCTATACGTTGTTTAATGGCCGAGGTGAATGATCCTTTTTCGTGTCCGAACAATTCACTCTCTATTAACTCCGAAGGGATTGCAGCGCAGTTAACTTCAATAATTGGTGCACTTGAACGGTTTGATTTTTCATGCAGCCAGCGTGCTACCAGTTCCTTACCACTACCGTTTGCACCGGTTACCAGTACGCGTGCATCGGTAGGAGCAACGCGCTCAATAGTTTCTTTTATTTTAATGATAGCCTGTGAATTACCCAAAATTTCGCGAACCTTTGAAACCCTGCGTTTTAATACCTTGGCTTCAACAACCAGGCTTCCCCTGTCAAGGGCATTACGTACGGTGATGAGCAGGCGGTTCAAATCAGGTGGTTTTGATATAAAATCAAACGCTCCTTTTTTGCTGGCCTCAATAGCCGTTTCAACGGTGCCATGACCAGATATCATGATAAAAGGCAGATCAGGCTTTATGGCCAAACCCTCGGTTAATACCTCCATACCGTCCATGCGGTTCATTTTTATATCGCACAGAACCAGGTCGTAATTATTCTTCTCTATCAGTTGTAACCCGTCAACACCGTTATCTACATCCTCTACATCATAATCCTCATATTCCAGTATTTCACGCAAGGTGTTACGGATTGATCGCTCATCATCAATTATTAAAATTTTAGCCATGTTTTATATATAAGTAAAATCGGGTAGTTCTTTTTTAAGTCTTGAGTTCCAAGTCTTGAGTTTTAAGTCATTCAATTAAAAACTGTTTCAGAACAGACTTATGACTCAGAACTTAGTACTTTATTTAGCTTGCTAATATATAAGATTTTTGTATAGAAAAATAAACACTTTTGCTTGTAACAAAAATAACCCCTTCCTGTTTGCAGGAAAGGGTTATATAATTCAGCAGCAAATCTGTAAGCCGGGTTCTGTACTGCCGTTAGGCAATTTCTATCATTAATCTGGCCCTGCCATTGCTGACAGGTTTAAACAACCTACCCATCCCGGAGTGATCCGCCCGAGGGCGAACTGCGGGAGCGAGCAACTCCACTTCCTGGACCTATTTGGTTTTTCAACTCCTGAGGTTTACCATCATTCCCGGTCGCCCGGAAACGTCGTGAGCTCTTACCTCACGGTTTCATCCTTACCCCGATAAATCGTGGCGGTTTATTTTCTGTTGCACTTGCTGTCGCCGGCTGCCGGCGCCTTCCCGTTAGGAAGCAGGATGCTCTATGTTGCCCGGACTTTCCTCCGTCCGTCAGCTGACGGACAGCGATAGAACGCTTTGCAAGTACAAAGGTAGGGATTTTTTTGGGTTCGGGTTGCGTGTTATCTGGTTCGAGGGGGATATCAGGCTTCAACATGAACCCCGCAACAGACCGATCAACGGCATTTTTGCAAATCAACCTGAACCTGCTGCAGGTTAACCACACCTGCCTTATTACCAAATGAATTGGTAACATAAGTAAGTACTTTGGCCATTTCAAGAGGCGAAAGATCACTTACAGGCATTTCGCCCTCAAAAGTACGACCGGCTATGGTTATTTGCCCCTTAAGACCATTTTTGAGGTAACAGGCTAATGATGCCTTGTTTTTTTTAAGATAAGTTGAATCGGTAAGGGGCGGGATCAATGCCTGCAGGCCTTCACCTTTTTCGCCATGACAATTTTGGCAATGAGCCAGGTATAATACACTGCCGCCAGAATAATAACGGTTAAATTCAACCTGCTCGTCGCTTTGGCATGAAGCAATTAGTGCAACCAGCAGTAACCCTATACTTATAATGAAGCCCGATCTCATTTAGCAACAACCTCGTCTGGTTCGGCTTTTAATGTTTTTATATCAGCAATTAATTTAGTTATCTCAGCCGGGTCGGTACCATCATAGGTGCCACGCAGGCGTTTTTGCTTATCAACCAAAATAAAATAGCCATCATGAATATATTCGCCCTGTGGATTTTTTTCCTGTACCGATACCAGGTAGTTTTTAGCGATTTGGTAGGTTTCGTCTTTAGTGCCATGTAAAAGCCACCAGGTATTACCGCTAATACCCATTTTATCAGCATATTTTTTTAAAACCGGAACAGTATCGTACTTAGGATCGATGGTATGTGATATGATCCTGAAATTGTCATCAGCTTTAAACTCTTTATATACATTAAGCATATTGCGGTGCATTACCGGGCAAATAGAAGGGCAGGTGGTAAAGAAAAAATCGGCAACGTATATTTTGCCATTCAGGCTTTTACCGGTTATGGTATCGGCATATTGGTTTACAAATTTAAAATCGGGTATGGTTGAATATACGGTATCCGTAACCGTTTTGCCATTAACTGTTTTGATAACCGGCTGGCGGTTGCCTAAAATAGGGAGCGTAGCTGGGCCGTTCGGTTTGCATGCACTGTAAAGCGTTATAATAATAACAAGCGTGCCTATTAGTTTCCTCATTTTTTTATAGCTGTGGTCAAATATTTATCGGAGCCAGTAACAGCAATATCTATTTGCGACTGAATAACGGTGATCTTCTTTTTTTGGTCGATTAAATAATCAATGATCTCCTGGTGCGATTTTCCTTTGTTTTCGGCATCAAATTTATGCATCCAGTCGCTCATGGCATCATCAGCATTACCTATCAATTTTAAGTATACTTTAGCCGAATCCTTGTTTATCCGGGTTGAATCATTTTTGATCAGGCTGTCAATGATCATTTTGTTCTTCATCAAATGTTCTTCATTGCTCATTACCTTGTCGTGAACATTAATAACGCTATCCAAAAGTAATTTTTCCTGCTTTTTCGCGTCACCACAACCTGATAGTGTAGCAACTGCTAAAACAACTAAAATGTATTTTCTCATGTTTTTCTTCGATGATGTTAGCGATGCAAATATTGTAAATAAACGGGTTAAATGATACCTTTTCCCTTTATTATTCTTAAATATTGACTATAGTCAGTGATAGGTAAACTTTGCACCCCGGCAAGTTTTAGTTGCTGCCCAATTTGTGCCCGCGTATGTGTGCTATGATTAATTACGTGGGCCAAAATATCCTTTAACTCATCCTGTAAATGATCGCCTCTGAAATTTTGATAGGTAATTATCGAATCAAAATCGACATCAGGCAATTGGTTTAAATAAGCTAACCAGGCCTCGTGATTCTCGATGATGAGTTCTTCACAGTGCGCGATTGTAAAATCATCGGGCCATGGGCTGCTCATACCATTTGGTAAACCCTTGCTTCGCCTTAACCATACCAGCTCTGCAGCTAACAAATGGGCAAGAAGTTGCACTGGTTTCGTGGGTTCATTAGCTTCAAGAATAACTTTTAATAAGAGTTCATTGGCAAAACGATCATAATTGAACAGTTTTATGAAGTAATTTTTCATTCTGCGGTAGATTAATGATACAAGTATCCAACTATAATCCTTATATTTAAAGTATTGAGTTTAATAATATGATAATATAACTGTTACAATTAGGTCACAACGGTGTCTTACCTTTAGATATACATAAAAAACATAGTTATGAAATTCATCTCAGTTTTTTCAAGACTTATCAATGGTATCCGCGAGTGGATGATCCTGAAAAGTATGAAATCATCTTTCATACATTAAGATTTCCGTAAAAGTTTTTCTTTCATAAATATAATCGCACTTTTGGGCTTTGCGTAGCTCAATTTAATGGAAATAACTGATCAGGATATATCACTTCATAAACAACTCTTTGGCCCTGATTTTTTTTGGGGCGTATCTACAGCCGCATTTCAGATAGAGGGTGCCCACGATGCCGATGGCAAAGGCGAATCTGTATGGGATGCTTTTACCGCCAAAAAAGGTAAAATATTAAACGCCGATCATGCCCGTACTTCCTGCGATTTTTATAACCGGTATCAGGAAGATATCGACCTGATTAAGCAGCTCCATATTCCAAATTTTCGGTTCTCCATATCATGGTCGCGTTTATTGTCTGATGGAACCGGTCAGGTAAATCAGGCTGGTATTGATTATTATAACCGGGTTATCAACTATTGTATTGAACAGGGCATTGAACCCTGGATAACCGTTTATCACTGGGATCTGCCATTGGTACTGGAGCAGAAAGGCGGATGGACAAACCGTGATATTATTGGGTGGTTCAGTGAGTTTGTAACCTTATGTGCTCAAAGTTTTGGCGATCGAGTTAAACACTGGATGGTAATGAATGAGCCTGTGGTATTTACCGGTGCAGGCTATTTTTTTGGTATTCATGCGCCGGGTCGCAATGGCATGAAGAATTTTATGCCTGCCATACACCATGTTGTTTTAAGTATTACCGCAGGTGCTAAAATATTACGCAACCTATTGCCACAAGCGCATATTGGCACTACTTTCTCCTGTTCGCAAATTGAACCCCTTACTGATAAACCACGCGACGTTGCTGCCGCGATTAGGGCAGATGCTTTAATAAACCGCCTGTTTATTGAACCCATTTTAGGCTTGGGGTATCCGGTAAAGGAATTGCCTGTGTTAAAAGGCTTGCAGAAATATTTTCAACCTGGTGATGAGGATAACATGCATTTCGACTTTGATTTTATAGGCATACAGAATTATACCCGCGAAATTGTAAAATATTCGTTTTTTACACCATATATAAATGCACGCATGGTAAAAGCCGAAAACAGGAAGGTTGAACAACTAACAGCTATGCGTTGGGAGGTTTACCCGCCATCCATTTATCATATGATAAAAAAATTTGATGCCTATCCGCAGATAAAAAATATCATTATTACCGAAAATGGCTCCGCTTTTCCGGATGTGGTAAATAATGGTAAGGTTGATGATCCTAAGCGCCTCCAATATTTACAGAACTATATAGCCCAGGTTTTAAAAGCTAAAAACGAAGGCTGTAAAGTAAACGGCTATTTTGTTTGGACACTCACCGATAACTTTGAATGGGCCGAGGGTTATCATCCGCGCTTTGGTTTAATTTATGTTGATCATACCACGCAGCAGCGCATTGTTAAAGCTTCAGGACGCTGGTATGGGGAGTTTTTATCTGAACCGGGAAGATAAATGTGCAAGTGTGCAGATTACAAATGTGCAAATGAAAAGAATTTAATCATTGCATAATGTCTTCATCTGCACATCTGCATATTTAAAATTTGCACATTTACTTAAATGCGTCCTCACCAGTTATATCCATACCGGTTATCAGCAAATGAATATCATGAGTGCCCTCATACGTAATTACCGATTCCAGGTTCATCATGTGCCTCATGATCGGGTATTCGCCGGTTATACCCATGCCACCCAACATTTGGCGGGCTTCGCGGGCTATATTAATGGCGGTTTCTACGCTGTTACGTTTGGCCATTGATATTTGAGCTGCTGTTGCCCTGTTTTCGTTTTTAAGTACGCCTAACCGCCAAACCAATAACTGTGCTTTAGTGATCTCGGTGATCATTTCGGCCAACTTTTTCTGCTGCAGCTGGAAGCCTGCTATAGGCTTGCCAAATTGTACACGCTCCTTGGAGTAGCGTAAAGCGGTATCATAACAATCCATAGCAGCACCTAATGCCCCCCAGGCAATACCATAACGTGCCTGATTAAGACAACCTAAAGGCCCTTTTAAACCGGCAACATTAGGTAATATGTTTTCTTTAGGAATTTTAACGTGATCAAATACCAGTTCGCCGGTAGCAGATGCTCTTAACGACCATTTATTGTGTGTTGTTGGTGTGGTAAAGCCTTCCATACCACGTTCTACAATCAATCCGCGTATTTTGCCGCTTTCATCTTTTGCCCAAACAACGGCGATATCAGCAAACGGGGCGTTGGAGATCCACATTTTTGCACCGTTTAATACGTAATGGTCGCCGGCATCCTTTATATTGGTGGTCATGCCGCCAGGATTGGAACCATGATCAGGTTCGGTAAGCCCAAAACATCCCATAATTTGGCCAGATGCTAACCTGGGTAAATATTTTTTACGCTGTTCCTCAGAACCATAAGCGTAAATAGGGTACATCACTAAAGAACCCTGAACAGATGATGCGGAACGGATGCCCGAATCGCCACGTTCAATTTCCTGCATAATGATGCCATAAGCTATGTAATCTAAACCGGCACCGCCATATTCAGTTGGCATAGTAGGGCCAAAAGCGCCTATTTCGGCTAAGCCTTTGATCAGGTGCATCGGGAACTCCGCTTTTTGCGCGTACTCCTCAATTACCGGACTTAATTCTTTTTTTACCCAGTCGCGCACTGACGACCGTATTAATTTATGTTCTTCGGTAAGCAGCTCATCTAATTGATAATAATCAGGCGACTCATAAAGATCTGTTTTAGCCATAATTTTATAGTTGGTGGGCAAATATAGATGATTTAGCGGGGAGTTAAATAAGGTGAAATCGCTGTTTTTTAATACTACAGGCCACTTATTTGCAAAAAGTAGGTTTAGATTGTTTAAACCTGCTTTTTGGGCTTTTTTATTTTTTAATTTTTTTTCAAAAAGATTGATCGCTTTATCCGGGGAGTTAAATTTTCCTGCCTGGCGTCTTTAAAAGCAGTGAACAAAATCAACAAAATCAATTACTTTTGGAGCATGATTAAAATTTTGTTGCAGGGTGCAGAATTTTTTGCATACCACGGATTTTATCCGGAAGAGCAAAAAATAGGATGCCGTTTCCTGGTGGATATTGAAGTTGGATTTGAGCCACAAGCTGATCTGGATGATGATAAACTGAGCAATACAGTTGATTATGAAAAGGTTTATATCATGACCTGTGAGGAAATGAAGAAACCCAGTAAACTGATTGAAACCGTTGGCCATGCAATTACTGAAAGGATCAAAAGCAAATATCCGTTTGTGAAAACTATACAGGTAACTATCAAAAAAATAAACCCACCATTAACAGGTAAAGTAGCGCATTCCGGCGTTATTATTAACTATCCGTCAGCAAAATGAATTATAATATCATAACACCTCCTGTAATTGAAGCTATTACCGCTATTGTTGGTGCCGACGCGGTCATTGTACAGCACGACGAGCTTGAAAAATATAGCCACGATGAAACTGAGGACCTGGTTTACTACCCCGAAGTAGTTGCAAAGCCACAAACGCCAGAGCAGGTTGCAGCATTGCTTAAACTATGCAATAAACACCGTATACCGGTTACACCGCGCGGTGCCGGTACAGGTTTAAGCGGCGGCGCATTGCCTATAAAGGGCGGCTTACTGATAGCGATGGAGCGCTTCAATAAAGTGCTTGAAATAGATGAACAGAATTTACAAGCCACGGTTGAACCGGGTGTAATTACCGAAGAGTTCATGAACCAGGCGGCAGCCAAAGGATTACTTTATCCTGTTGATCCGGCCAGTAAGGGAAGCTGCTTTATTGGTGGTAATGTATCACACGGCTCAGGTGGGCCCAGAGTGGTTAAATATGGTACTATACGTGAGTATGTGCTTAACCTGCAGGTTGTTTTGCCATCAGGCGAAATTATTTGGACAGGGGCAAACACGCTTAAATATGCCTCAGGTTATAACTTAACTCAACTGATGATCGGCTCGGAGGGGACATTAGGTATTGTAACTAAAATTGTGGTAAAACTAATACCATTACCAACACTTGATGCTTTGATGTTAGCCTCATTTTCAAGTAATGAGGCTGCCTGTGCAACGGTGTCGGCCATATTCAGGGCTGGTATTGTGCCATCGGCGCTGGAGTTTATGGAGCGGAAAGGAGTGGAGTGGGTGAAAGAGTATGACGATATCGCCTTTGATCTGCAGGATGGCATTGAGGCATTTTTACTGATAGAAGTGGATGGTAATAACCAGGATGTGATATTTGCCGATTGCGAAAAGATCAATGCTGTTTTAGAGGCCCATGATTGCCAGGATGTGCTGTTTGCAGATTCATCGGCACAAAAGGAGGAGCTTTGGCGTTTGCGACGCACCATGGCGGTATCGGTAAAATCGAACTCTGTTTATAAAGAGGAAGATACGGTTGTGCCACGCGCTGCACTACCCCAGCTAATAAAAGGAATAAAAGAGATAGGTGGTAAATATGGCTTTGAATCAGTATGTTATGGTCATGCCGGTGATGGAAATCTACACGTGAATATCATCAAAGCCAAAATGAGTGATGAAGACTGGAACAATAAACTAAAATTTGGTATCAAAGAGATATTCGAACTAACAGTATCCTTAGGGGGAACCCTTTCTGGTGAGCATGGCATTGGCCTGGTTCAAAAGGATTTTATGCCGATAAAATATTCCGAAGTACACTTTGCCCTGTGGCGTGGTATTAAAAAGGTATTTGATCCCAATGGGATATTAAACCCGGGGAAGATATTTTAAGATCAGATTTCAGATGTGCAAATTACAAAAACAGACATGTAGATTTTAAATATGTCAATGGCTTGATTTTTTAATTTGCACATCTGCACATTTAAAATCTGCACATCTACTAATTAGTATTCAATATCAATCTTGGTTCGTCGTACTTAATCATATTAAGGCGTTCCTGGGGAGGGATGGATACTGATCTGTTGGCCGAATAATCATAACTGATACAAACGGTTTTACCTGTGGTCACAATCTCCTCGCCATGCGGGGTTACTTTTGCCAGTACATGCATTACATCAAAGCTGCTGTTGCCTATACGAATAGTACGTACATAACAAACTATCTCATCATTAATGGTAATTGGTTTCAGATAGTTGATCTCTGACCGGCCCAGGATAATACCTGAGCGACTCCAATCCCAATGAATAATTTCCTTCCAATAATTACTTCTCGCTATTTCAAAGTAGGTTAAATAAACTGCATTGTTCACATGCCCGAAGGCATCTATATCAGAAAAACGGATGGGGATGCCCGTTTTGTACTTGTAATCTGTAAGTTTTTCAGTCATTTGTGTCAATTTGTCTGTATAAAACCGTTTTGTTGCGACAAATTGTCTGGTAGATGATCGGTTTTATCTCTTGGTATAACAGTTGATTAATAGGTTACGAAGTTAACAAAAACAAAAACTTTTAAAGAGATAATAAAATGACATTAGTAAAATTCAACAACGGATTAAAAAATAATGCAAGAGGCCCATTTTTTAATGATGTATTCGATTCTATATTGAACGATTCGTTTTTAGGCGACAAATTGATTGCACGCATACCCGCAGTTAACATTGCAGAAAGTGAAAACGAATTTCATATTGAATTGGCTGTACCGGGCTTAAAGAAGGAAGATCTGAAGATCAACTTAGATAAGAATATATTAACCGTATCTGCAGAAAAGAAAAGTGAAAACGTAGAAGATGGCAAAAAATTCAGCAAACGCGAATATAGCTATAACTCATTTACCAGGTCATTTACCTTACCGGATAGTGCCGACCATTCAAAAATTGAAGCTGATTATGCCGATGGTATATTGAAGCTTACTGTAGCTAAAAAAGAAGAAGCTAAATTTCAATCAAGAGAAATAGCTGTAAAATAATTAAAGACTGTTTTCATAAGTAGTTAGTTTGGTTTTAAGAGAGGTCGCCCCGTTTGGGGCGGCCTTTTTTTGTATTTAAATATTACGAATATGATAAAACCATAATTGGTAGTGCTAATGTAGGGCTGCCCAAATAGGAAAGGGCAGGGTGGTCTGTTAAATTTGGATTAACCAAGCGCTAAATTATGGGTTGCTATTAGTTTTATTACACTTTGGATGGGCCGAAAGGTAATATTAGGATAAGCTATTACTTAAAACCCAACAAATATGATAAAACCCTTAACTATCATCTGTGCCTTTTTCCTGCTCCTTACAGATTCGGTTTACGCACAGAACAACAGCGATGCTTACCCGCTTGATCCGCTTACTGCTGCCGAAATAAAAAAGGTTGTCCAGATTCTTAAAGACAGTAAAACAACCACCGGAAAAGACATTTTTAACATCATCAACCTCAAAGAACCACCCAAAGCCGAGGTGTTGAACTATAAACCGGGTACCTCTTTTAGGCGGGAGGCTTTTACCAGTTTCTATGATTACAGCAAAAATGGCGTTACTGAAGCTGTAGTTGATCTGAATGCCGGCAAAGTTATATCTACCAAACAGATCCCTAATGTAATCGGTATGGGTTTAGAGGCCGATACATTAGCTAATAATATTGTAAGGAAAGACAAAGCCTGGGTAGCAGCATTACAAAAAAGAGGTATCTCTATTGATTCGGTAACCCATCGCAGTATTTTTACCGGCGACATGGGTATTGGCCCGGTTGGGCATCGCGAGCAGTTGGTTATTGCCAGGCGCAAGCACAATAACATTGATATAGAGGGCTTAATAGCTTATACCGATTTTACCACCGGTAAAATACTCAAGATAGTAGATGAAACAGGGAGCTTTGATGCCGCTGTCGATCTCAATTATTTTAATAAAGATTCTGTTAAGGAAGTGTTTAACGGATTAAAGCCACTCATTATTACCCAACCTGAAGGGCATTCATTTGAGATAAAAGGTCATGAAATAACCTGGAAGAACTGGAAAATAAGATATGGCGTTGATAACAGGGAAGGTTTGGTTATTTACGATGTACGTTTTGTGGATAAAGGTAAAGAGCGCTCCGTAATGTATCGTGGTTCAATGCCCGAGATGGTAGTGCCTTATGGTTCGCCCGATCTGTTCCAGGCATCCTATAATTTTTTTGATGCAGGCGAATATCGTTTAGGGCAAGGTACGGCCCGGTCGTTAAGTCCGGGTGGTGATGCGCCAGAGAACGCCGAGTATATGCCGGCTATTTTACACCGTGAAAATGGCGAACCGTTTCAGGTTGATAGGGCGGTAGCCATATTTGAAGAGTATGGTGGCACGCTTTGGCGTCATGGTGCGGTATCGCGCAGAGCAACTAATTTGGCTATTAAGTACTATACCATGATTGAAAATTATGATTATGGCTTTACCTGGCGCTTTAAGGAGGATGGAACTATTGATGTAGATGTTGAACTAACAGGAATAGTTGAGGTTAAAGGTGTGCACCGGGCCAACGAGATGGATATGCCCGATAAAAATGATTATTCCTACAATGGTCACGCTTTTGGTACGCTGGTGCATCCGCATGTAGAGGCCATAAATCATCAACACTTTTTTGTTTTTAGGTTGGATATGGATATTGACGGAGCCAATAATAACGCGGTGATGGAAATGAATACCAAACTGGTGCCACCAGGGTCACAAAATCCCTATGGGAATGCCTTCTACGTTGATCATACCAAATTTAAAACCGAACTGGAAGCGCAGCGATCAATCAATTACGAAACCGCGCGTAATTGGCATATCATGAACAATAATGGGATGAATGCTTTGGGGCAACACATTGGTTATATGTTGATGCCGGGATTGCAGGCCAAAACATTTGTGCCCGAAGGTTCATTGCTTCGTAAAAAGGCCGGATTTTTAAATCACCAGTTTTGGGTTACCCAATACCATGAGGATGAGGTTTATCCCGCCGGTAAATATCCTGCCAGCAATAAGGTATATGATGGCCTGCCTGAGTGGACGGCTAAAAATCGGGCAATAAATAATAATGACATTGTAATATGGTATGTGGCTGGTATCACACATATTGTGAGACCCGAGGAATGGCCCATTATGCCTACTCATCACATGGGCTTTTCGCTGATGCCATTTGGTTTCTTTTCAAGTAATCCTACTATGGGCATCACCAATCCTGATTTTATGAAAAAGCAATTTCAGGATGTGGTCAAAAAACAACCTGATTCGGCTATTGATCATCAGTAAATATTATGTTATAAACTAAAACTGCACAAACTTTTAAGTCGGTGCAGTTTTAGTTTAAAGCAATCGGTAAGCTACCTAATCGGCTATAACCTTCACCTCAATATTGTTCCTTGTTGCCTTGGAGTATGGACAACCTTTATGTGCGGCATCAGCCAGCTTTTGAGCTACATTCCAATCAACTCCGGGGATGTGTACATGAAGTTCGGCAGATAGGGCATAGGATGATTCACCTTCTTTATTAAAGTTCACGTGTACATCAACCGTTGCCTGGGTTACATTTATGCCATCCCTGCGGCCAACAGAACCCAGTGCGCCTAAATAGCAAGCTCCCCAAGCGCCTGCAAATAACAATTCGGGATTAGGATAACCATCTTCGCCGCCCATAACTTTTGGCGCTTTAAGATCCATATCTATAACACCGTCCACTGAATGAATATGGCCATCGCGGCCGCCTTTTGCTGTAACTACAGCGGTATATACTTTTTCCATGATAATTTCTCTTTTTAAAACCAACCGGGAATAGTGGCTTATGTTTTAAATATAGCAAAACTTAGCCTGAAAAATCACTCTAAAGAGAGACGTTTTTAATCAAAAAAATCAGGTATAATCCAATTTTGCGCTTTTTTGAGATTGAGAAATTTATCTGTTTTACCACTTTTTGTGAATAAGCTTAATGTTTATAACTGATGCAACTTATTAACCTATGAGTTACAATTGTCTGTAAACCAATGCTTAGATGATGTGTTTAAACTAACATCTAATTGTTAATAACCTGTTAATAAAAAATAAAAAAAAAGCTTGTCAAATTCTCCGCATGTCCCGATATTGAAATCATCAAGAACGACGTACTTTGACAGCCTTTCAGGATTACAGAAGTTGAATCGGGTTAGCCTTCGGGAAAACTAAAGATCAAAAGAAGTGCTTGAGTCACATGAAAAAATGAGAAAACGAAAGTCTTTGAAAAAAGATTGTGATAAAAAGAGGTATTGGGGAGATGCAGGAACCTTACGGGGAACCGCGACATAACCAATGGCATTGAAGCAGTCAATCGTTCGTAAGAACAGCAGACGAGATCATGTCGGTCATCATACACAAAACTTGATGCTACTGGTAAACTACGGTGGATCAGCAGGCAGGAAACGGGAGTTCAAATCGAAAGACGAGACTCCCGTTTTCATTTTTATAAGATTTTTTTATTTCTCAATCCCTCTCTATTTTCTTTCACATAAACAGCTAACTATGACTAATACCAGGCTCACTATATTAGCAATGGTTCTGATAGTATGTAGAAAATTCCATGGCCCCTCAAAAATAGTCCTATGATCAATCATTTCCTTTACTGATGCTGTGGTTGTATTAAAATTTGCCAATGCATCATTTAAAGGCACATTACCAAACATGGTAACCCCAAATACGCCTACGGCATAAACTAAAGCGGCAATAAGCAAGAGAATAAAGCGGATATTAAATTCTGGTGTATAATTCAGGTAGGCACTTAACGGCAGCAATATCAACGTGCCCATAAAGCTGGTAAAAAACACCGGATTTAAAATAGCTACATTAATGGAGTTCATAGCATTAATGTACTCCCTATCTGATAGTTTGCCCAATCCTGGGTTTACTGAACAGGAATAGGCATAAAATAAGCCGGCAATTAATGCCGTAAGGGTTGCTGTAATTATTAAAATCAGGTTTGCCATATTGATTGTTTTCATGATTATTTTCTTAAAGTTTTAACGTACTCAATTACAGAAAGGATTTGGGTTTGAGTGAGCTTTTTACCCCATTTGGGCATTATGCCCTTGCCGGTGTTAATCATTGTAAATAGTTCATTATCATTTAGCTTGCTGATCTGGAGATTTTTGGCACCCCAACGACCCTTTGTACCATTGTTACCATGGCAGGTGGCGCATTTTTTTTTAAATAAAGCTTTACTGATCAATGGCTCACTTTGTGCCCTTGCTCCTGTAGCACAGCAAAGTGCAATGAAGAAAATAAAGAAGTTAATAAGGAACAGGTCTATAAGAGCAACACATTCAATTTTTTTTGATGGTGTCTTGCCTGTAGTTTGCGGGTTTGTTTTACTGGGTGAGTTATAAAGTAAGATCATCGCGTTTTTATTTTTAGTAAAATTGCGATGATCTTAAAAGGGAAAATAGAACAAAACCGACAGGCGGTTTAATACTCGGAAGAAAATTAGTTTAAAACAATGCTGTTTATTCCTTTTTCCAAAGCGGAGTCTTTTAATCCAGGTATGGAGGTTCCCTCAGCCCTGAATACTGAAATGTCGGTCAGGCCAATTAAACCAAGGATAGCTTTTAAATAAGGTTCAACAAAATCATAAGCCTGATAAGGGCCCTCAGAGTATATTCCTCCTGATGCCACCGCGATATAAACTTTTTTTCCTTTAACCAATCCTTCAGCTCCATTCTCATCGTATTTGAAAGTAATACCTGCTCTTACAATGTGATCTATCCATGTTTTTAAGGTTGAGGTTATGCCGTGATTGTGCACCGGGGTACCAATAACCAAAATATCGGCATCCCTAACATCAGCAATGGCCTCGTCTGAATGCCGGATGTTATCAATATTTTCAGGAGTACGGTTTTCCTCGAGAGTAAAAAAGGCATGGATATGAGCTGCTTGTAATTGCGGAAGCTGCCTTTTAGCCAGGTTAACTTCTTTTACGGTGTTGTCAGGGTAGGTATCCTGAAGCTTTTTAACTATAGCATTTCCTAATTGAAGGCTATATGAGCTTTCTCCTTGTGGGGTCGAGATAATGTGAAGTATCTTTTTCATTTTCTTATTAATTTTGATTGGACAAATCTATGTACATTTGCTATCAAATTATTAGTAGTATACAAAAGGATAGTAGTAACCTTTTGTATAGTTTACCTTAAAACAGAGATATATGAACAGGAAACCAAGGCCTACCGGAGATGAATGCCGCAGTAGTTTAACCGCTGTAGGTGATGCACTTTATGTTATAGGTGGCAAGTGGAAATTAAAAGTAATTATTGCTTTAAGTGAAGGCTGTACGCGGTTTAATGAAATACAACGTGCGGTGGAAGGAATATCTGCACGGGTATTATCAAACGAGTTAAAAGAGCTTGAGCTAAATGGTTTTGTAAAGCGGGAGGTTCATACCGAAATTCCTGTCGTAGTAGAGTATACACTTACCGATTATTGTGATACCCTTGGCGATGTATTGGAAGCTTTAGCCGCGTGGGGCCATATGCATCGTGATAAAATAAGGCAGGAAAGGCATTTGCAAACTGCTGAAGCCTGAATGATGGGAATGTTTGTTACTTTTTAAGTATTAAATATCCATTTTTCTGAATTGGAATGGGAAATCTTTGCTTGATTGTAGCTGTAGATTCCCTAAATTAGTCGGATATGAATAAAGATGGTAAGAATGGGGCTATAAGTAATAAAAAAATATTTGTTTTAGATACTTCAGTGATCCTTTACGATCATAATGCTTTCCAAAACTTTCAGGAACACGATGTGGCCATACCTATACAGGTATTGGAAGAGCTTGACAATAAAAAGAACGGTAATGACACCCGTAATTTTGAAGCCCGCAGCTTTATTCGCCTCATGGACGATCTGTCGCACAACAGCCTGGTGAATCAATGGATACCACTTAATGGCAAAAGCAAAGGCAGTTTTAAGGTAGCTATGGATACGATAACGACCGATATTGATGCCGAAGCAATTTTTGGATCAGATAAGACCGATCATCGCATATTAAACGCTGCCTTAGGTTTGCAGGAAGAAAACCCGGGTAAAAAAGTGGTGCTGGTATCCAAAGATATTTGTCTGCGATTAAAGGCTAAAGCTCTTAATCTGCATGCCGAGGATTACGAAACGGGCAAGATCAAGAATCTTGATGAACTATATACCGGTATAACCGATGTTGAAAGGGTGACCGAAAAATTAATTACCCTGTTAAATAAACAGGAAAACCTGCCCGCCGAAAGTTTACATGTAGAATCATATACTAACAATCACTTTTATATTTTAAAGGGTAAAAAGAACGATGTTACGGGCTTTTATAATGCACAAACCCAGCAGTTGGAAAAAGTTACCGAACAGCCTGTTTTTAATATCCAACCTAAAAACATTGAACAGTCTTTTGCTATCCATGCTTTATTGCACCCGGATATTAAACTGGTTACCATACAGGGCAATGCCGGCACAGGTAAAACGCTGCTGGCGCTAGCTAGTGCGCTGGAGCAACGTAAGTATTACCGGCAAATATTTGTTACCCGGCCTATTGTACCGCTGAGTAATAAGGATATTGGGTATTTGCCGGGCGATATCAAATCAAAAATTGATCCTTATATGGCTCCGATATGGGACAATCTTAAGTTTATAAAAGATCAGTTTATTGATGACGAAAAAATGCAGGCCAAAATTGATGAACTGGTAACCAACGATAAAATTTCTATCGCGCCGCTGGCCTTTATCCGAGGCCGTACGCTAAGTAAAATATTCTTTATTGTTGATGAGGCTCAAAACTTGACGCCGCACGAGGTAAAAACGATCATATCCCGCGCTGGCGAGAACAGCAAATTTGTTTTCACCGGTGATATTTACCAGATAGATACACCATACCTGGATGCAGAAAGTAATGGTTTATCATACCTTATTGATAAAGCGAAGGGGCACCCACTGTATGCACACATCACCCTGCAAAAAGGTGAACGGAGCGAGTTGGCTAATTTAGCTACGGAGCTGCTTTAATTAAGTGCGTCATTGCGAGGTACGAAGCAATCCCTATGCTATACAGAGCGATGAGATAGGTTAAAACCATGTAATTTGACCTGCTTGTGTAGAGATTGCTTCGTACCTCGCAATGACGCGCGTGTATAATTCATCAAGGTCCAAACAAACCAATCCACCATTTTATAAGTTATTTCATAAATTGCTAAGTATATGAAAATATCAAAGTACCTGCATTCATGCCTTGTGTTTGAGCTTGATGGCTATAAAATATTGTTTGATCCGGGCGACTATTCTTTTATAGAAGGATTAGTGACACCTCAAATGTTTGCAGATGTGGATATTGTAATAATCACGCACATACATCCTGATCATTTTGTTATCGATATTTTAAAAAATATTATTGATATAAGCGGGGCACAGGTAATAACCAATACACAGGTGGGGGAGCAATTGGATAGGGCTGGTATTCCATATATTATATTAGAAGATGCTACCGCTAATTTTGGCCCCTTTAAGCTGCAGGCCTTTCCGGTAAAGCATGCATTGATCATGGATAATCCCTTACCGCAGATGACAGGCTTTTTAATCAACGATAAAGTGTTACATCCGGTTGATTCTATGGAGGACAAATTATTGGATTTTAAAAATGTAGAATTGTTGATTATGGTAACCATGGCTCCATTTGCCAACGAAGTAATGATAGCAGCCTTTGCCGATAAATTACAACCCCGTCAAATACTGCCTGTTCATGATGGTTATGCCAAGCAGTTTTTTATGGAGAAACGTTATGCAGCTTATGAAAAACATTTTGATAGATTGGGTATAAAATTTCATAAAGTGTTTAAAATTGGCGGTGGTGTAACCATCTGATAATTATATAATCCTTTTTGAATAACAGATCAATGGAAATAAAACAGATTGATATAGCTAATTACCAGCTGGTAACCAGGTTATTTGACCAATACAGGGTATTTTATAAACAAGCATCAGACATTGTCCTGGCCGAAACCTACATCAAAAATAGACTCGAAAATAATGAGTCGGTAATATTTGTAGCTCTAGCAGGCGATAAGCCTGTTGGATTTACACAGCTTTATCCGTTATTGTCGTCGGTAAAGGCAACAAAAAACTGGCTGCTTAATGATCTGTTTGTTGATAGTGATCATCGTAAACGAGGAATAGGGGAAGTGCTATTAAAAACTGCTGCTAATTTTGCAAAAAGCCACGGTGCCACATTTGTACAGTTAGAAACTGCCTCTGATAATTATACTGCTCAAAGGCTTTATGAAGCTGTTGGTTTTGTAAAGCTGGATGCCAAGATCAGTTTTAACTATCGTAAAGCCATCTGATCACATTGCTATAAAATAAAAAAGCCCCCACCGGTTACGGTAGGGGGCCCTATGGAACCAACCTCCTGCTAAGCTGGCCCACATTAACCTTATCACACTGCTAAGGTGAAGATTAATAATGAAGAAAACATGAACTTCTGTTTTACACATAAGTTAAATTTTACATCTTTAGCAAAAAAGCAAAATTGTTTATATGCAGAAGCCCGATAGCCTGATATTTGACATGGACGGAACCCTGTGGGATGCCGTTGATACTTACGCCAATTCATGGAACCTTGTATTTGAAAAATTGGATATAAAAAGAACATTAGGTCGCGATGACCTGATGCAGTTGATGGGTATGGAGGGAAAAAAGCTTACTAAAGTTTTAATGCCCGATTTTGATGATGATAAGGCACAGGGTATTTATATGGATGTTAATGAAACACGCCGGCAAATATTACCTACAAGCGGCGGTGTAATGTACAGTGGCGTTACCGAGGGTATTAAGCAGCTGGCAACCAAATACAAAATATTTATACTCAGTAACTGCGCTATAGGTATTATCCCTTTATTTATAAACTGGGCCGGCATTGCCGATGATGTTGCAGATTTTATAGCATATGGTCAAAATAACATGCCCAAACACCACAATATGCGCCTGTTGATTGATAAGCATGAGCTTAAAAGTCCGGTTTATATTGGGGATACCAATGGTGACGCTGAACAGACACACATGGCGGGTATACCATTTATATTTGTGACCTATGGCTTTGGCAAAACAGATGATTATGAATTGAAGTTTGATGATTTTGAATCATTAACAAAATATTATATGAGTTTGTGAGTTTCTAAAGCGTTATCAGGATTTATCTAGCTTAAAATTAAATTTTCAATGGCAAAGCACGGTCTTTTTTTATTATTATTTATACCGATTTTCAATGTGACATTTGCCCAAAAAGTGCAGCTTGACAGAGAGCGATGGATAACCAAATCATTGGGGCATTTGTATTTTGCTGATAAAAAGGTGTATTATAATTTTGTTGGATATGCCGGCACAAAGGCCAATTACACAGTAAAAAAAGACACCCTGATCATGACGGATATTTACCATACCAGCGCTGACAATTTTAATAAGGAACGCCGGGAGGATTTTAAGTTTTTGGTAAGGTACATTGATCAAAACCGACTTTATTTAAAGGCCGTTGAACCCAATGCCATCAAACTTGCAGGAAATAATACTTATGAGTTCACAAATTTCAAGAACAGCTACGATAAAAATATCTATTTTTCGAAGATCTACTTTTTGTCATCAACGTGTTTTGGCGATTGCCCCCAACTGGGTATCGAAATTTGGCCAAATGGCGATTATCATTTAAAAGCAGGTGAACATGCTGACCCATATAAGGGAGATTATACCGGTAAATTATCATCAACTCAATTGGATAGTCTCAAATTTTTATTGTGTCACAGCGAACTTAAGAAAATGACTAACTGGGAGCAGGGCAACCAGGTAACTGATGCTCCTAACTATTATTTTGCCATTGATTTCACCAATACCAAAAAGAAACTGAGTATAACCACCAATGAGCCTCCTTTAAATATTATTGATCTGGTTAATTTTATGGTATCATCTTATAAAAAAGTAAAACTTACAGCCGTATCCAAGTAGCTTTCAAATTAAACTAATTATTGCTTAGCTATTAATTAGTCTACTTTATAGTATTGTTTACTTGTTAAGTTTTTGTAGTTTAGATAAAAATATCTTCAATGAAAACACGTACCAAAACAATAATCTTGCTGGTTGTATTAATATTATTAGCCGGCCTTTTTTATCAACGATATTTTTTTGTTTTTGGCGAAGGGGCAAAAGCTGGTACAATGAATTACTTTGTAAAAAAAGGCTACATGTTTAAAACCTATGAAGGCCGTTTAATACAAACAGGAATACGCGCACCAGCCCAAGGGGGGAGCATATCATCAAATGAGTTTATATTTTCTGTAACTG
The DNA here is from genome assembly GCA_030445275.1 of Mucilaginibacter sp. Classification (GTDB taxonomy): domain Bacteria; phylum Bacteroidota; class Bacteroidia; order Sphingobacteriales; family Sphingobacteriaceae; genus Mucilaginibacter. The sequence continues at coordinate 112,523 of JAUCSE010000105.1, read as the reverse complement.
ACGAAAAAGTTGCACAAGAGCTTAGTAAAAATGCAGGATCTTACCTCGAACTGCATTATAAAGAGTATCTGCATGCCTTGCCTTGGAGAGGTGTAAGTGTGTTTGTAGTAGATAGCGTATTATCAGCCAAGCCTGTTGCTCAATAAAACTTGTTATATCAACTCGTCGGCTTTGCCAGAGTTCGGGATCTCTATTTTGCTCAGGTTATAATTTAACTCTCCATTTTTATTAATAGCCTTTATCAGGCCCTTATTAAATAGGTAGTTAAGTACTTCTTCAGCATTTTTTTGATGGGTAAATAAAGTGATTTCCGGCGCAAGTAAGCTTAATTTAGTCGCCACTTCATTAGTGGTGGCTTCTTTTAATTGTGCCAGGGCATATATTACATTATCCTGTGTGCATGCGTTTTCTTGATATTCATGTGGCACATGCAAAGGTTTATATTCATTCAGAAAATCCTGATCGGGACTATTCATAATGATAGATATTATGCATTAATGACCGTATCGCGTAAAGCCTTGATGGTATCATGAGCTATTTTTAAATTCTCCAGGTGACTATGGAGTATGGATACAACTTTTCCATCTTCCCAAATCAATTCCTTGTCATCCATCGCTTTTCGGTAGGCGCTTTTTGCAATATCTTCGCCATATTCGCAATCAGCTAAAATGCCCTGCCTGTCTTTATTTATAAAAGTAGCTTTAACATCTATCCAGGTATGATAAAACTTGCCCGATAGGGAAGTTCCCTCTGTAGGGCTGCCACCCAATACCCTGATATATTCTCTTAATTCCGATACGTTACTTTTACTTTGATCAATATATTCATTGAAAAGCAGGTTCAATCCTGTTTCGTTAGTACCCTCATTGGCTTTTTTATAGCCGGTTATACGGTCGTTATTTATTTTGATCAAATCGTTTAGCGCCGATATTTGATGCTCTATATGCTGTAAAACTCCCATGACTAATGTTTTTATAAATAATAAACATAGTATAAGAGTTAATGTTTTTTATTTTAAATAAACTAACTGATATTCCTGGTACCATACTATATCATGATAACATTTTAATTGCTACTGCTATTTACAGGTAGCGCAAAGCAAAAGGTTGACCCTTTGCCTTCAATACTATTTACCCACATCCTGCCACCTTCGCGCTTGATAATCTCGGATGATATATATAGTCCTAGCCCTAAGCCTGGGAAAGTGTGTTGTTTATTGCCGCTTACCCGGTAAAACTGTTCAAATACCATATCTTTTTTATCATCAGGAATGCCAATACCAAAATCCTGTACGCAAACAATAACCTCGTTATTTTCCAACTTAGTGTTAATGATAATTCTATTAGTGTATGGGGAGTATTTTATAGCATTAGTGATCAGATTGGTTAATACCTGGCTTATGCGATCTTTATCAGCATATATATTGCCAGTTTCGGTGAAATCCTTAATAAGGGAATGTTTTTGCGTTGTATGTTGCAGATCATCAATGGTTTCATTAATTACCTGGTTAAAGTTAAACCAGGCTTTGTTGAATTGTAGTTTACCCGAATTTATTTTGGTAACATCAAGCAGATCGCCAATCAGATTAGTAAGCCGGTTTACCTGGGCATCCATTCTTGTTACCATTTCGGCCTTTTTATACTCGCCCTCTTTTGTAAGCATGGCGCCAAGTACCTGAGCATAAGCCTTTATACTGGTTACAGGTGTTTTTAATTCGTGACTGGCTACACCTAAAAAATCGTCTTTTTGACGTTGCAATTGTTTTTGCTCATCAATATCGGTATTGGTGCCAAACCACTTGATTACCTTATCATCAATTATAAAAGGCAAGGCCCTTGCAAGGTGCCATTTGTAAACACCATCTTTATCTTGAAGCCTGTATTCAAACTGGTAAACTTCGCCTGTTTGTAAAGCATGTTTCCAGGCGGCAGTACAGCCTGGCTGATCTTCCGGGTGAACCCTTGTAAACCATTCCGGACCTATGACCTCTCTTGGTGACATACCAAAAAAGTCGACAGCTGTTTTGTTAACGTAATCAAGCTGGCCATCGGTTTGTGCTGTCCATAATTGCACCGGTACAAAGTTGGTAACAAATTCAAATTCCTTTATCTGGTCATTTAATTCCCGGTTCTTTACTATTAATTGCATTTCTGCAATGGTTTTATCGGTAACATCAGTAAAAGAGCCAATATAGCCTATAAAGGTACCCTCCTTGCTAAATTGCGGGTTGCCATTAGCAATACACCATCTTATTCCACCATCTTTATGTAGTAGCCTGAAATCAACTTCATGGGGGAGCCTGCTGACAATATCACGGGTGAACTTTTCACTTACACGTAACCTATCTTCGGGTAAAATAGCTTTTGTCCAACCAGTACCCATATGTTCTTCGTAAGTTAACCCTGTCCATTCAACCCAGGTTTTATTAACATATGTTATCCCCCCGGTTTCGTCAGACATCCATAGGGCTGTTGGAGATGCATTGGTTATGCTCTTTAATAAATGTTCGCTATCAATCAGCGCTTTCTTATTGGCTAATTCTTGTCTTAAATCGCTTTCTTTTAGCTGCAGCCGGGTAAGCACCAGTTCCGTGACATCGGCAGCAGTATTTAAAATACCCCAAACACGGCCTTCGCTATCTTTTAAAGGCTTAAAACTGTAGTTGAAATAAAACTGCTGTAACTTATCCTTAATAATAATATTTATTGGGGCCTCATTTTCTTCGTAAGAAGTACCTGTTTGAAAAGCAGTATTCAGATTGTTATAAATGGGCTGGTTTTTTAATTCAGGAAGAACATCAAAATATAATTTATCAATTACATCATCCTCTTTTCCAAATGCCTTAATAAGGGCTTTGTTGGCAACTTTTATTTTCATTTCGGTACCAACATAAAGTCCAACCGGAGTTAAAGATTCTTCGATCAAGGTACGGAAGATATTTTCGTTTAACTTAAAATTGAGATCTGTGTGGTTATTCATCTTATTAATAAATGTATAAATATAATCCTATAATAACTACGGTTATAGCGTTGATTATACTATCTGCATTGTTAATTAATACGAAACAATGTTTTTTTACTTTATGTTGATGCGTAACTTTATTGATGGCTTAAAATGCCATTATTTTATAAACTATTTTAAACGATAATTGCAGGTAAGTTAAATACTTCTGATATTGAGCAGATGTTGGTTTTTGACAACCAAATTTTTAAATCTGTAAATTATGTCAGCTACAAATAATGGAAATGTATCCTTTGTAAAAAGCCCGGATGGTGTTGCAACTATCAGCTTTTATCATCCCGCGCAAAATTCACTTCCAGCCAATCTTTTAAATGAACTTACTGAAACCATTGTACAAGCCGGTAATGATACTAAAGTGAGGGTAATTGTTTTAAAAAGCGAAGGTGAGCGTACTTTCTGCGCAGGTGCCAGTTTTGATGAATTACTGCAGATCAAAGATAAAGAAGCTGGTGCGGTATTCTTTTCAGGCTTCGCCAAAGTGATTAACGCCTGTCGTAAATCTCCAAAGATAGTTATAGTGCGGGTGCAGGGTAAGGCTGTTGGTGGTGGGGTAGGTATTGCCGCCGCTGCTGATTATTGCCTGGCTACACAGTATGCGGCTATAAAATTAAGTGAACTGGCTATTGGTATAGGACCCTTTGTTATATCGCCGGCGGTAACACGTAAATTGGGGTTAGCCGCTTTTTCGCAGTTAACTATCAGGGCTTCTGATTTTCAAAGCGCGCAATGGGCCCAGGATAAGGGTTTATACAATGAGGTATACCCGGATATTGCTGCACTTGATAATGCCCTTGACGAGCTAGCCAAGAAATTGGCTTCCTATCATCCGGATGCGCTTACCGGCTTAAAACAAATACTTTGGGAGGGCACCGAAGATTGGGACGAATTGCTAAATCAGCGTGCAGCCATTAGTGGTGAGCTGGTATTATCGGCCTTTACACAGCAGGCTTTGCATAGTTTTTTAGGAGGTAACAGATCGTAACAGTTATCCATCATAATGCCTTAATAATAAAAGAGCGCCTGATAGTAAATCAGGCGCTCTTTTATTATTACCAATGTCTGAAATGACGGTGGTGATAGTGAAACCTACGGCCATAATAACGGTCTGCATAATATGGGCGATCATAATATACCGGGCGCGCGTAGTAAGCCCTGCGTCCATAATATACGGGGCGATCATAGTATCCATAATCAGGATAATTGTCTGCAACTATTATTCTGGTATGGGGATATCGGTAACCATAACCAAATGAGGCTCCGATAGATATGCTTTGTGCTTTTACAAATTGGGCAGAAAACAACAAAGCAAAAGCTATAATTGAAAATTTGATCATTTTCATAAATCAACATTTAATGTAACACTTTAGTTCGTTTTACTTATGGACTATAAATACCACGTTAGGTTTAGTATATTTTTTTTATTTTTAAGGCATGTACTACTTTTTATTTGCGTTATTGGTTTTGGCTATTGTGCTTAGCTTTTCATTGATAAGCTCATACTATGGTAAATTACGTGCTGCCGAAAAAAAATTGGACAAAATAAAAAACAAATGGAGCAAACCATTAAATACAAGACGCAATTTCGATTTGATCAAAACCTATTTAAATGCTGAAAGCAGCAGCGATAGGCTATCTGCTACCACTGCCGAAGATATTGATCTGAAAAGTGTTTTCAATTATATTGACAGAACCAGCTCAAAACCTGGTAAGCAATATCTTTACAAGAAACTGCATCTCCCCGAAACTTCTATTGACAAATTATTAGAACTTGATAAAAAGATTGAAGCAGTAAATAGCGACAAACCTAACAGGGAGTTAATTGAGTTAGAGTTATCAAAACTTAACAACACCAACGCGTATTATATTGTTGATCTGTTTTTAAAAAAACACGAATCGCTGTTTGTACCGGTGATGAAATTTTATATTAGTGTGGTGCCATTTGCAATTCTGGCTCTGATCATATCATTAGTGATTTTCCCTAATTCTATAAGTATTTTGTTCTTATTGTTTTTTGTTGGATATAATGTGGTTTTGCATTATGCCAACAAAAAAAAGATAGGCGCTTATACAAATTCGCTACCACAATTGCTAATCATGCATAAGGTAGCCGTTTGGCTCGTGAAAAATGCAGGTATTGAAAAGAACGAAGAAATTAAAAAGAGCCTAATAAATCTGGTAGGCTTAAAGCGCTCGTTAAGTATTATCAATTTAGAGAGCAAACTAATCAATGATGCCGGAGATTTGAGTTATGCTGTTTTTCAGTTAATTAAAACTGTATTTTTATTAGAGCCACGTATCTATACCAATTCTTTAAGGCATATTAAAAAACATCGGGATGATATTGAACGGGTGTATCAGTACGTAGCCGAAATTGATATGCTGGTAGCTATACAATCTGTGAGGGACGGGTTACCATATTACAGTAAGCCCGAATTTATTGATACCAACATACAGATGGATATTACTGACCTTTATCACCCGTTAATTGAAAAATGTGTTACCAATTCGTTATATACCCGTGCCGATAAAGGTGCTTTAATAACAGGCTCGAACATGTCTGGTAAAACAACCTTTATAAAGGCTATAGCAGTTAATACCTTATTGGCGCAAACTTTATTTACCAGTTGTACAAAGGTATACAAAGCTCCTTTTTTGAAGATACAAACCAGTATTAAAACCACTGATAGTATTGAAGAGCAAAAAAGTTATTTCCAGGCCCAGGCTGTGTCCATATTAGATATCATGAGCCAGAGCAATGAAACCGAACAGGTGAAGAGCCTGGTTATTATTGATGAGATATTCAGAGGGACTAATACCATTGAACGTATAGCAGCGGCAAAATCAGTGCTGTCATATATCACCGCTAATCAGAATTTTGTATTTGTATCAACTCATGATTTGGAACTGGCCGAATTGCTTGACGAGGATTTTGCTATTTATTCGTTCGAAGATTCAAAATCAGGTAAGAGCCTGGTGTTTGATTATAAATTAAAGGAAGGCTTTTTAAAGAGTAGAAATGGCATTGCCATATTAGAATCTATGGGATATCCCGAATCTGTGATTGAGGATGCCAATATAGTAAGCGAACGAATGATGTTGAAATATATGGAATAAGCTTTTACTGTTATTCACCTTCATATAAACGCAGCTTATTCTTTAAACCCCGCATATCTTCCTGCATTTTTTGAACCCGTTCCAACAAATAACTGATAGCTTCAATACCTGCAACATTAATATCTAATTGATGCAGGTTTATTAGTTTCTCGAGTTTTTGAAGTTCTGTTCCTGGTATAAAAGTGGTTTTATTAATAATGGTAACCTCAACTAAACCAGCTTCTTGTAGCGATTTTATAAAGGTATGCTCCACATTATGGTATAAACAAAAATCGCCGGTTGTTATTAAATCTGCTGTTTTCATGTTATTTAAAATTTACATCAGGACTTTGATAATTCCTCAAATAGTTGTTTTTGCTTTTCAGTCAGGTTAACCGGTATTTGTATATCGTAAGTGAGATAGAGATCGCCAAATTCGTTTTCCTTTTTATAAACCGGCATCCCTTTGCCTTTAAGTTTTACTTTGGTGCCATTTTGTGTTTCGGCTTTTACCTTCACCTTTACTTTACCGGTTAAAGTCTCTGCGGTTATCTCTCCTCCAAGCACAGCGGTATACAAATCAAGTTTTACAGTGGAGTATAAATTGTTACCATCGCGTTTAAAGCGTGCGTCATCAGCAATAAAAAATTTAATATACAAATCGCCTGCAGGTCCGTTATTTACACCTGCGCCGCCATGGCCGGCTATTTTTATGGTTTGTCCGTTCTCAATACCAGCGGGTATGTTAATACGTAGATTTTTACCACCAACCGTTATAGTTCGTTTATGAGTTTCTGCAATATCCTGCAGACTTAAACGCAATTCGGCATTATAATCCTGACCGCGATACTTGGTTTGCCGGCTACCGCCGCCACCAAACATTGATTTAAAGAAATCAGAGAAATCTCCGCCACCAAAGCTATCGGTATCAGTATAACCTCCAAAACCACCTGTGCCCCCGTAACTTTGCTGTTGCCGGGATTGCTGTTCATACACATCGCCATGTTGCCAGTTTTCGCCATATTTATCATACTTTTTGCGTTTTTCAGCATCACTTAACACCTCGTTAGCTTCGTTTAATTCCTGGAATTTTTTATGGGCTTCGGCATCATTAGGGTTAAGGTCGGGGTGATATTTACGGGCAAGCTTGCGGTAAGCATTTTTAATATCCTTATCAGATGCGGTTTTACTTAAGCCAAGTGTTTTATAATAATCAATAAAAGCCATGTTGAATATAAAATATTACGATATATACTGTTATCCCATAAATATACGGCTTAGTTTGGGGCTATGAAGATTTTTAATGATTGTGCCATTCCTGCAAAATAAATATGGTTAACTCATGACAGACACCATGCTGTTATACTCAAATTTTATACTTTTACGTTGAAGCCGCTACAAAAGCTTTATAACACTACCATGGAAAACCAAATTTTCAATCATTTTGCTGATATCGAAACCCGGGAAATGACACCAGGCTATTTCTCAAAAATAATACACACCGCAAATAATACCATTAACTTTCTGGAGGTAAAAGCCGGAGCCGTATCAGCTATGCATCAGCACATCAATCATCAATGTGCTTTTGTTATCGAAGGGCAATTTGAACTGACAGTTGATGGTGTATCGCGAATATTGGATACGGGTACATTTGCTGTAATACCACCTAATGTTATACATGGGGGCAGAGCAATTACAGATTGCAAGCTGATTGATATATTTGACCCGGTGCGCGAAGATTTTAAGTTTTAGTAAATCTGTATTTTGTTTGGGTTGTGGGTGGTAAAATATTAAGTTTGCCACCCAAATAATAAAATATATGCCTATAACCAAAGCTACGCTTGCAGATGTACCTGAATTAAATGTTTTAGTAAATAGTGCTTATCGTGGCGAAGAATCAAAAAAAGGATGGACAACTGAGGCCTATTTGCTGGAAGGTATCAGGGTTGATGAGGTTATGTTGAGAGAATATTTTGATAATGAAGCAATAACCATATTAAAATATACCGATGATAACGGACAAATAACAGGTTCGGTTTACCTGGAAGTTAAAGGACCTAAATTATACCTGGGTATGTTCAGTGTATCGCCGGTATTGCAGGGCAAAGGAGTGGGTAGGGCATTGCTTGACGAAGCCGCTATATTGGCTAAGCAGTTGAATTGTCATGCCATTACCATGACAGTGATCAGTACCCGTAAAGAACTTATTAGCTGGTATGAGCGCCGGGGCTATACCGCCACGGGCGAAATACAGCCATTTCACGTTGATGGCCGCTTTGGTGTACCTAAACAGTTGATAGAGCTCATTGTGATGGAAAAAGCGGTTTAAGTGCCGCTATTCATCAACTCCTGGAATAGATCAATATATTGCCCCACATGCAGGCCGTCGACCAACGCGTGGTGTACATGAACGGATACTGGCATTGTTTTCTTACCGTTATTTTCGGTCATTTTGCCAAATGACATTTTAGGACTGCTATCCGGAAAGGAAAAACTACGTGCATGTGATATGCTGGTAAAATCAACCCAGGGCAGGGCAGAATAATGAACAATATCATCATCCGGGTTTGGTGCAAAAAGGTTAGTACTATTTTGTACCCTTTCAATTTCTTTTTTTGCACCGGTCATAAATTCATCGAATGAAGGATGATAATGAACATAGGAGAACCCAAATGTGCCATTGCTACGGCCAATAGTTGGGCCGGCATTGATCTGGTCATAAAGTATAACCTCGTCCCCGTAAATTCGATATTTGAAGTTTTCGAGGTCATTAACAGCAGTTAGTGATTTGTGCAGGTAATACCAAAAGAATGATAATCCATTGTTTTTGGTAAAATTAAAGGCTGTAGTGCAATCAATATTTACAACTACACCATAAAAAGGCTCTTCAAAGTTTTTGAAAAAATTAAAATGTTCTTTACGTATCCAGGTATCGATGTTTATTTTTTGTTTCATGTAAGTATATAAGGCAAGATTTCGTTCAGGGAATCTGCCTGTTTAAAGTTATCGTGTGTTAAATTGGTTTCTACATGTTCATGCGCCCAGGTAGTATGAAAAGGTACGTGAATGGCATAGCCACCGATGTTTATAACCGGCATGATATCTGATTTTAAAGAGTTACCTACCATCATAAACTCCTCTGGTTTAATATCCAGGTGTTTGATAAGCTTGGTATAATCTTCTTCACGTTTGTCAGACATAACCTCAATATGATGGAAATAATGTGCCAGGCCTGATTTTTTTAGTTTCCGTTCCTGGTCAAGCAAATCACCTTTGGTGGCAACTACCAGTCTGTATTGTTTTTTTAAGGTCGAAAGTACATCATCTACGCCATCCAATAATTCAATGGGCTCGTTCAGCATTTCCTTACCATACTCCAGTATCAGTTCAACAACTTCAAGGCTTATTTTTTTATCTGATATTTTTAATGCGGCTTCAATCATACTCAGGATATACCCTTTAATACCATAACCATATAGTGACAGGTTTTCAATCTCGATCTTCAAAAGCTCACTGGATACGGTGTGATGTGGCAAAAAATCTTCAAGCAGACTGCAAAACTTTTTTTCAGTATTCAGAAAATAAGGCTCGTTCACCCATAGAGTGTCATCGGCATCAAAAGCTATAACTTTTAGTTTCATGTGCGGGTATTAAACAGACTGCAATAATAATCATACGACTTTAATTATGCAGCATAAAGGTTAACTGAACCTATTAAATCAACATTACTATATCTTAATATTTGGTGTAACCTTTTTTTTAAAATAAAGTACTTACAGATGCAACCTAATTTTTAAAACTGCGTCATATACACAAAATGATCAAATTTATAATCGTTTAAATGGAAGAGATACTGCCACCTTTAAAAGAGTTTATCGTTGATTATTGCAACCGCTATAAGCTGCACCATGTTGATCCGGGTAGTTTAAGTCTGGATACCAGTATTGATCTTGATCTGGATATTTTTGATATTGAGATTGATCTTTTTCTGGCCGACTTTGTTGACCAGTTTAAACTGGATCAATCCAAATTCACCTGGTACAAATATGGTTATCCCAAAGGGTCAACCCGGGTACGAATAATAAAAACAATGTTTGGATATAACAGTACCTGGGTAAAACAGCTGGCGAAATATTGCTATGAACCTAAATTTAAAGTACGCCACTTACAAGAGGCCGTAAAAACAGGAAGATTGTTGTGAGTTGTGAGAAAATGGATTATCAATTTAATCAAAAATCAACGGAATCAGAAAAATCAGTCCAATCAGCGGTTAAAAATCTTGGTAATCCTTTAATCGGGTGAACCCCGGTTCAGACAAAAATCATCGCAATCAAAAAAATCAACGGTTAAAGATCCGTAGCCCTGGTATGGCTACGTTTAACATAATTGCGAATGTCCAATACTATCCCGGCAAAGAAATAAAATATGAGCGGGAAACCCACAGCCAGGAATGAGGAATAAATAAAAAATAACCTGATCTTCGGGATAGAAATATTAAACCGTTCGCCAAGATAGGTGCATACACCAAATGAGTACCGTTCAAAAAAAGTAATTATTCTTTGTAGCATGTCAGGCCAGTTTTAATATTTTATTACCAACGCCACATTGCAGGCATTTCTTATAGTTACAATAATTATTTTTCAACTCCAGCAGCGCCTGCGACTCAAATGCATTGTTAATTTTCACTCCTAAGGTAACAAAATCTTCTGTAATATTGTTTTGTTCGGGTGGTAAATTTTCCAATAATTTTAAACTACGGCTAATATAATATTGCTGCTGATGTTGTTTGCCATAACTAAACAGAAATAAAGCCAGTGTATTAATTAAGATGATATCAATAGATGATGCTCCAAAGCTTTTAGGCGAAGGCTTTGATGGAGCATCAAAGCGATAATGATCATCCCAATAGTCATTCACTTTTATAGCAGTGAATAAAGCACGCAAGGCATCAATTTCTTTTATCTCCAGTATTTTTGAAAACAGAGGGTTTGATTGTACAATAAGTGCCGCAAATTGAGCTAGTCTTACGGTTGGGAAATTTTGCGGCCTTAAACGCATAAATTTCCATAAATGGTTTTCAATAGGTTTAAGGTTGTACTTTTTACGCAGAAAATCATATTCCTTTTTTAATTTAAGCGGATACTCATCTTTTAATTCACCTTGTAAAAATCCAGCCTGCCCAAATAGGAGGGCCTCAATTTGCATTGGGTTGTTTTTGTGCTTGGCCAATGTGAGTTGCGGTAATGACTTTGCCATTAGTTCAAAGGGCAGGGCGTTGGTTTTGAAGCCAAAGTTTGCCGCTAAAAACTGGTAAAAAGTTTCTTCCCAATCGCCGCGATTTAAGGTAAGGGTATCAATAACTGCTGCCGATCGTTTTTCAAGGCGTTCTACTAAAACGCGGGTGAGCCAGTTATGCATAATAAGGCCGTCAATTGCGCCTATGCTGGCTTCGCAGGGTATAATGCTTTGATTGCCAAATATCATTTGATGATAGCGGTTATACAGTTCATCAGGAACACGGTTATGCAGTTGTAGCGTAGGTGCTTTACGGCCGTTTGGTAAAATCAGAGGTACATCATTGCGATAAACTACATGTAATATCACATTCCCGTAGGCATTATCGGAAGTATGGCCATGTTTTTGCCAGTCGGAAGCCGATAGGTGTACTTCTACATTCCCCGCCCAAACGGTTTCGCCTATCCTGATACGGGCATTATGGAAGTCGGGGCCCGAATCTGTGTTATGCATTCCTACAGATAGTATTTCTAACTCTTCACCATCATCGGTTTGCAGACCAATACGGTCAAATAGCCTAAATTTCCATACGTAGTGTAAAAAGTCTTCGGTGAAAAGCATCAAACAAGATAGGTATTTTGACCGTTGATTTTAGGTGATTACGTTGATTTTTTTCAAAATCCTGGTTTATAGAATTAAAGGTTACCATGATTTTGGCAAGATCAATAAAATTATCTCTTACATTTATAATCAGATATTCTTTACTATAACCTATGATAGAAGAAACCAAAGACACTCCGCTGATACCATTCGTAGAAAAAAACAAAGAAGCACTAAAAACAACCGGTGGCCGAATTAAATCCATTATTGGTGGTTCATTAGGTAATTTGGTTGAATGGTATGATTGGTATGTGTATACTGCTTTTTCCTTATATTTTTCAGATGCATTTTTCCCTTCGGATAATCAAACTGTACAGCTTTTAAACACCGCCGGCATTTTTGCCATTGGGTTTTTAATGCGCCCGATAGGTGGTTGGCTTATGGGAACCTTTGCAGACAGATATGGCCGTAAGTTAGCACTTACATCATCGGTATTGTTGATGAGTGTTGGCTCTCTTATTATCGCACTTACGCCAAATTATAATTCAATAGGTGTTGCTGCCCCCTTATTATTGGTACTGGCTCGCATTATACAAGGGATAAGTGTAGGAGGAGAATATGGTACCAGCGCAACCTACCTGAGCGAAATGGCAGGCAAAAAGCACCGTGGATTTTACTCCAGTTTTCAATATGTAACACTGATTATGGGGCAGCTGATGGCTCTTGGTGTGCTGGTTTTATTGCAGCGCGTTTTTTTGAGCGAACAACAGCTACACGACTGGGGCTGGCGTATCCCTTTTGGTATAGGCGCTTTTTTGGCGGTTATTACCCTGTATTTAAGGCGCAGCCTGCAGGAGTCAGCATCTTTTAAAAAGGATGAACATAAATCCTCATCTATGCGTGGTACCTTAAGCGCGTTGGCCAAACACCCCAAAGCTGTATTTACAGTTATCGGTTTAACTATGGGCGGTACGCTGGCTTTTTATACGTTTACTACCTACATGCAAAAGTTTTTGGTGAACACCTCTGGCTTTAGTAAAAGCAGCGCTACGTTAATATCAACATTTACTTTGGTAGTGTTTATGCTATTACAGCCAGCGTTTGGACTATTGTCTGATAAGATAGGTCGCAAGCCCTTGCTGATTGGATTTGGAGTATTGGGTACATTGACCACCATACCCATCCTCACACTTTTAAGCGAAACCAAGGATGTTTGGGTGGCTTTCACCTTAATATTGTGTGCACTGATCATTGTGAGCGGCTACACCTCTATTAACGCCGTGGTAAAAGCCGAACTTTTCCCCGCTAATGTCCGTGCGTTGGGAGTGGGTTTTCCTTATGCCATAGCGGTGTCGATATTTGGTGGTACCGCAGAGTATATTGCTTTGCTATTTAAGAATGAACATCACCAGCAATGGTTTTATTGGTATGTTACGCTTTGTATAGCATTATCGTTAATATTGTATACTACCATGAACGATACCCGTAAGCATTCTAAAATGGAGGATGAGTAACAGGCGGTTATAAATATTTTGTGACCTGTACGTAATATTGTCCTGATATTTCGTTTGTGATTAAGCGGAATTTCACGTTCCATGAAGAAAAAAGTATTAATTTTGCCTCCTTCACCAGCATAGGATATGCCTACATATATGGCCGATAACAACAATTTATTTCAACTCGCAGTTACTTTACTGCAACAATTAATATCCATACCATCTTTTAGTAAAGAGGAAGACCGCACCGCCGATCTGATCAATGAGCTTTTACAGCAGTATGGGGTCGAAACCCATCGCAAAATGAACAATATATGGGCCTGGAACAAATATTTTGATGCCAGTAAACCCACCATTTTGCTCAACTCTCATCATGATACGGTAAAGCCTAACTCGGGTTATACCCGCGATCCTTATGATGCAAAAATTGAGGGTGGCAAGCTTTATGGCCTGGGTAGTAATGATGCCGGCGGGTGTCTGGTGTCTTTGATAGCCGTTTTCCTTTATTTTCATGACCAGGAAAATTTAAAATACAACTTTTGCCTGGCCACTACTGCCGAGGAGGAAATATCAGGTGTAAACGGTTTGGAGCTGATCATTCCTGAATTAGGCAAGCTGGAATTTGGTATAGTAGGAGAGCCTACCCTAATGCAGTTGGCTATTGCCGAGCGTGGCTTAATGGTGTTGGATTGTGTGGCTCATGGCCGAGCTGGTCACGCAGCCCGCGAAGAGGGGGAGAACGCCATTTATAAAGCATTGGCAGATATTGAATGGTTCAGTACTTTTAAGTTCCCGAAGGAATCAGAAGTTTTTGGGCCGATAAAAATGTCAGTTACTATTATCAATGCCGGTTCACAACATAATGTGGTACCTGCAAGCTGTGCGTTTACAGTTGATGTAAGGGTGACTGATGCCTATCGTAATGAGGAAGTACTGGAGATCATCCGCCAGCATGTAAGCTGCGATGTTACCCCGCGTTCTATCAGGCTTAAGCCATCATCCATACCTAAGGAACATGCTATAGTACAGGCGGGAATTGCTTTAGGTCGCACCACTTATGGCTCGCCAACTACGTCAGATCAATCACTGCTGGATATCCCATCCATCAAAGTTGGTCCAGGCGATTCTGCACGTTCACACACTGCTGATGAGTTTGTTTATGTAGACGAGATACGGGAAGGTATTGATCTGTATATTAAAATGCTGGAGAGTATAAATTAATGATATTAGCGTTCCGCTGTTCCAGTGTCCCCAAAACCCGAACAAAAGCGGAACATGGATAGGAACAAAAATGGAACACGATAGTGCTCATCTTTCCAGTCATTGCGAGCGATAGCTTGGCAATCCCCGACATACAGAGCCGCTCTGAATATCGGGGATTGCCCACGTCGTTCCTCCTCGCAATGACGCGCGGAGGGGAAGCTACAGCTCTCCCACAAACCCGGCCAGCGCTATACCCACACCTAATAGTACAGCTATCATTTTGCGCAGGTTAAATTTATGATCATTACTTGACTCGAACAGAATGGTGGTAGAAATATGCAGGAATATACCGATAACCACGCCCATAATACGGTTAAAGTAATGTTGTAAATTACCTATATTACCATTGCTTAGTGCCGTGCTGAAAAAATAACCTGCCGGAGCCATTATAGCAAACAACACTATAAAAAGCACGGTATTCCTTTTACTTTGTTTATTGGTTATCAATACGGTGGCTAGTGCAAACGCGGCGGGTATATGGTGCAGGGCTATACCGAAAACCAGTTGATCCTGGTTGCCTTGTGCCAGTGGCATCCCTTCTAAAAAAGCATGCAGACATAAGCTAACCATAATGCCCAGCGGAAAAACCACCAGGTCATGCTTCGGTTTATGCATGTGCCCATGTTCAATACCATCAGAAAATTGCTCCAGCACAATCTGAAACAGAAAACCGGCAAGTATAAAAACACCAACCCAATTATCGTTACCATGATAAGCATCTGGTATTAAATGCAAAACGGTAATACCAAACAGGTATGCCCCGCTAAATGATAGTACCAGTTTAAGCATTTTATGATTATCGCCCTTGAAAAAAAATACTGATGTACCGCCGCAAAAGGCGCTAAAGAATAATAAAACAATTTTCCAGGCAGTCATTAAAAAGAGGGTTGTAATTTTTTAAATAAAAAGGCAAATAGGGTGCCTACCAAAGCACCATAAATTGCTCCGCATAGCACATCAACAGGGAAATGCACGCCCACATATACCTGGGCAAAGCAAATAACACCTGCCCATAGTATGGCCCAAAACCATATCCAACGCCATTTTTTAAAGAAAACCAGGCTCAAAAATATAGCCATGGCAAAATGATCAGTAGCGTGCGTTGATGGGAAGCTATAGCCAGTTCCGCAGGGTATCCGGCTAATGTCAGTTTGCGAAACTATAGGATCACGGCAGGGCCTAAGTCTTTTAACATTGTATTTGATGATGCTGGCGCTGGTAAAATCGGCAAAGCCGGCAGTTATAGCCAACAATACAATGATCAGTACGCCCTGTTTTTTATAACGGTATATGCAAAAACCAACAATAAAAATGTATAGCGGGATCCAGAATTTGGGATTGCGTAAAAAAGGCATGATCCAGTCAAAAAACGGATTTGACAGATCATGGTTAATAAAATAAAATAAATGCCGGTCGAGTTGTAAAATGTATTCAGGCATCAACGTTTAAATTTTAATTGGCAAAGGTATCAATTACTTTAATACAACATTGATGCAGCAAGCTTAATGAGTATAAATACCGGAATAAATTACAATTAAAAAACATAATGTAGCTTTGTTGCATTTGTGTTCCTGCTGGCGATTATAGGTAATAAAAAAGATTGCGAACAAACGTTTGCGTGAAAAAAAACGTTATAAGAAGTATACTTAAGCCATAAATTGCAAACACTTAATGCATGGCTTATAGTTTAAATATTTATACTTTTGCCTCACCAAAACATAATCATTTTGACACTCATAAAATCTATTTCGGGGATACGCGGTACCATAGGCGGTGCTGTTGGCGATGGTTTAACACCATTGGATATTGTAAAGTTTACATCGGCATATGGTGCCTGGGCCGTACAAAAATCAGGTATTAAAAAAATTGTAGTGGGTCGTGATGCGCGTATTTCGGGCACTATGGTCAATAACCTGGTTATTGGCACTTTGCAAGGTCTTGGCATTGATGTTATTGATCTTGGCTTATCAACAACACCAACAGTTGAAGTTGCAGTTACCGGCGAAAAGGCTGGGGGAGGTATCATACTTACCGCAAGCCATAACCCCAAACAATGGAACGCGCTTAAATTACTGAATGCCGATGGTGAGTTTATAAGTGATGCCGACGGTAAGGAAGTACTTGAAATGGCAGAGAACAGCGATTTTAAGTATGCTGATGTAAATGACCTTGGCAAGGTTACGCTTGACACCAGCTGGATGCAAAAACATATTGACCTGGTACTGGCATTGCCCCTGGTTGATGTAAAAGCCATAAAGAAAGCTGGTTTTAATGTTGTTATTGATTGTGTTAACTCAACAGGTGGTATTTTTGTGCCGGCTTTGCTTAAAGCCCTTGGTGTTGAAACTGTACATGAGTTATATTGCGAACCAGATGGTAACTTTCCGCATAATCCGGAACCCTTGCCAGAAAATTTGACCGCGCTGTCAAAAGAAGTACTGGCCAAAAGGGCCCACTTGGGTATTGCCGTTGACCCTGATGTTGACCGCCTTTGTTTTGTGTGCGAGGACGGAAATATGTTTGGAGAAGAATATACTTTAGTGGCTGTGGCCGATTATGTTTTGCAGAACAACAAAGGCAACACGGTATCAAACCTGTCGTCAACCCGTGCCCTGCGTGATATTACCGAGAGTGCCGGTGGCGAATATCATGCAGCTGCAGTAGGAGAGGTGAACGTAGTTAATAAGATGAAAGCAGTTAACGCCGTAATAGGTGGTGAGGGTAATGGTGGAGTTATATATCCTGAATTGCATTACGGTCGTGATGCGCTGGTGGGCATAGCCTTGTTTTTAACCCACCTGGCTAAATATGGCAAATCGATTTCCAACTTGCGTATGTCATACCCGGGTTATTTTATATCAAAAAATAAGATCACTTTAACGCCAGAAATGGATATAGATGCCCTTTTGAGTAAGGTAGAGTATAAATATAGTAAACAACCGCATAGTACTATTGACGGACTCAAAATAGAATTTGATAAAGAATGGGTACATTTGCGCAGGTCAAATACCGAGCCGATCATCAGGATATACTCTGAAGGCAATTCAGAAACGGTTGCAAATGGCCTTGCTAATAAAATAATAGCTGACATAAAAGAGATTCTTCAAGTTAATTAATTAGTGATTTAGTGGATGACTGAGTTAGTGAATCAAAATAATAAACTAATTCAATAATTCCACTTCATATAAAATCACTAATTCGCTAACTCACTAATTCAATAATTATAAAAAATGCGTGTTTACTTTGATAATGCAGCCACAACGCCGCTTGATCCGGAGGTTTTAAAAGAAATGTATAAGGTTATGGAAAACCATTATGGTAATCCGTCATCTATCCATTCACATGGCCGCGAGGCAAGAACATTGATTGAAAGATCGCGTAAAACCATAGCTAACTTACTGCATACATCACCTGCTGAGATATTTTTTACCTCGAGCGGTACCGAGGCTGATAATACAGCCATTCGTTGCAGTATTGTTGATCATAATATCACGCACGCCATAACCAGTCGTATAGAGCACCACGCGGTGATTCATACATTAGAGGCCATGGAGAAGTCGGGTATTATTAAGTTGAGCTTTGTTGATGTGGATGCAAAGGGTAATATTGATTATGATCACCTGGAAACGCTGTTACAAAATAATGAACGCAGCCTGGTATCTATCATGCATGCCAATAACGAGATAGGTACCCTGTCAGATATGGAGCGTGTTGGTGATATCTGCGAAGCTTATAATGCCATTTATCATTGCGATACCGTGCAAACCATGGGGCATTATGAACACAATCTGAGCAAGCTTAAAACTCATTTTCTGGTGTGTGCCGCGCATAAATTGCACGGGCCAAAAGGCGTTGGTTTTTTACACGTTAATCATCGTATTAAAATAAAACCATTTATTTATGGCGGTGCGCAGGAACGTAACATGCGTGGCGGTACCGAAAATATTTATGGTATTGTAGGGCTTGCCAAAGCATTGGAAATGGCTTATACCGATATGGAACAGCACCGTAATCATATACAGGGTTTAAAAAACTATATGATGGGTAAACTGACGGATCAGATACCGGGAGTGAGCTTTAACGGTGAAACCAGTGCTGATAAAAGCTTGTACACTGTGCTAAATGTTGCTTTTCCTGAAATGGATATGGGTGATATGCTGCTGTTTAATTTAGATATTGCCGGTATTTCGGCCTCTGGAGGCAGTGCCTGCAGTTCTGGTTCTGATATAGGCTCACATGTGTTAACCGCCATTGGCGCAAGCGCCTCAAAACCATCTGTCAGATTCTCGTTTTCCAAGTACAACACCAAAGAAGAGGTAGACTATACCGTAAACAAGGTTCGTGAACTTTGTTTGGTGAACGCGTAGATTTTTATTTACTTCATTATTTTATAAAAAACTTGTCATCCTGAGAAACGAAGGATCTATTTGTTAAATAGATTCTTCGCGATGCTCAGGATGACAAGTTTTTTTATTTTCTGTATTCCAGATCATTAGAGCGATGAGTATAAAAGGTGTCATGCTGAGCTCCGTCGAAGCATGGTGGGTTGGCCTCTCCGCACGATCATCCTTAGACAAGCCCAGCATAACAGACCGTTTTTATGTTTTAGCCTTAAATTAAGAAATTTATTTTCTTAATTGGATAAATTTGAAACAATACGGCAACTCAATAGGTTTATTAAATAACATCAAAAATTAGAACCTATGATAACTAATAATGAAGAAGCCTGGGATGCCCGGGATAATAATCGTAACGATTTCGACAATACAGATAATACCTTTGGCCGCCAGAATGAGGATGCTTTTAACGATAGTGACCTTGATAATGATGAACTAAAGGAAGATGAGGATGATACCATCGATCTGGAACCTACATTTGACCAGGCTGACCTGACCGATGAAGACGAAGATGATAACGCCCCTGATGAGACACCTGAAGAAGGTGAATCAAAAAACGAAGGCACTGGTTATCACCGCCAATCAGAAGTTGATCAACCTCAACGGGGTGCCAATACTTCGTACAGCGAACAAACAGATGTAACTCCTCCAAATAAAAAGGAGTTTCCATCAACCGGTCCTGCCAAAACGGATTTTGAAAGTCGCCCGCAAGGTCGTACCACCGGCCGCATGATAGGGCATGAGCCTGGTACCGAGGGTATATAGTTTAAAGTGAATGTTATACAACTTTAGTAAACAAGAGAGGCTATCCAAATATGGATAGCCTCTCTTGTTTACATTTATATTCGTCATTGCTTCGTACCATGCAATGACGTTTTTTTGTTTTTGCGTTTTAATTAGCCATCATTTTAATAAATGATGCCAGTTTTTCTTTCATTTCACGGCGGTCAACTATAAAGTCCAAAAATCCGTGTTCCTGAACAAACTCTGCTGTTTGAAACCCTTTAGGCAGATCTTTCTTTATAGTTTCCTTAATTACCCTTGGGCCTGCAAAACCTATCAGCGCACCTGGTTCGGCAATATTAATATCGCCCAGCATAGCGTATGATGCTGTTACGCCACCGGTGGTAGGATCAGTTAATAAAGATATATAAGGTATTTTTGCTTGTGACAACAAAGCCAGCTTGGCTGATGTTTTGGCCATCTGCATTAATGAAAACGCAGCTTCCATCATCCTTGCACCACCTGATTTTGATATCATCAGGAACGGAACTTTATGGGCAATACAATAATCAATAGAGCGGGCTATTTTTTCGCCCACTACTGATCCCATTGAACCACCTATGAAGTTAAAATCCATACAGGCAATTACCAGGTCCTGTCCATCAATTTTACCTACTCCAGAACGTATGGCATCCTTTAGCCCTGTTTTAAATTGGGTTTCAGTTAACCTGTCTGTATATTTTTTGGTGTCCTCGAAGTGCAGTGGGTCGCCTGATATCAAATCAGGGAACAGCTCTGTAAATTCGTTATTATCAAATAGTACCGCAAAGTATTCTTTTGAACCTATGCGCAGGTGATAGCCACAGTAGTGGCAAACATATTGATTCTCAACCTGCTCAGAATAATGCAGGGGTTTCTTACAATTCGGGCATTTATTCCAGATACCATCAGGGGCTTCCTTTTTTTCCTCAGTAGTCGTAATTATCCCTTTCAACTCTCGTTTAAACCACGCCATATCTATGTCTAGCTCTTTCAATTGACTACAAAGAAACAAAAAATATTAAACAAGTAGTAGGGGTTAAAAAAACTTATAAGCCGATTAATTATTTATTAAAAAAAACACGGACTTGTTTTATATCAAATTTGCAATGAAATGTATATTTTGTTAGTAAAATATATTGTTTTTTTATTATTGACCCATTTTTACTATCGTTTTAATATACTTTGAGTAATTTGATGCGTAATGCTAGTCATGATCAACCATTAATGATAAGATTTCTTATCTAAAACAAAGAAATTTTATAACTTCGAGGCCCAAATAAAAGCTCATGGATTTAAAAAATTATAAAGGTGTTCTGCATGGCGATCAGGTGCAGGAACTATTTGAAGTAGCTAAAAAGCATCAGTTTGCCTTACCGGCAGTAAACGTTATTGGTACCAATACCATTAATGCAGTTATGGAAACAGCTAAGCTGGTAAACTCTCCGGTAATTATTCAGCTATCAAATGGCGGCGCACAGTTTTATGCAGGTAAGTCACTGGATAATTCAAAACTACAAGCCTGCATTTTAGGCGCTGTATCTGCAGCTAAGCACGTTCATTTACTGGCCGAGCATTATGGCGTTGCTGTAATTTTGCATACTGACCATGCCGCAATGAAGTTTTTACCATGGATAGATGGTTTGTTGGATCATGGCGAAAAATTCTTTGCCGAAACCGGTAAACCGCTTTTCTCATCACACATGCTTGATCTTTCTGAAGAATCTATTGAAGAAAACATAGAGATTTCTGCAAAATACCTTGCCCGTATGGCCAAATTGGGTATGACATTGGAGATTGAACTTGGCGTAACAGGTGGTGAAGAAGACGGCGTTGACAACTCTGATGTAGATAGTTCACGTTTATACACTCAGCCAGAAGATGTTGCTTACTCATACGAGCATTTGTTAAAGGTTAGTCCGCGTTTTACAGTGGCTGCCGCTTTTGGTAACGTGCATGGTGTTTATAAACCAGGTAACGTTAAATTACAACCGGTAATTTTGCATAACTCACAAGAGTACGTAAAAAAACATTTTGGTTTAACTGCCGAAAAGCCGATCAATTTTGTATTCCACGGTGGTTCTGGTTCAACCCAGGAAGAGATTCGCGAAGCTATTTCATACGGTGCCATTAAAATGAACATTGATACCGATATGCAATGGGCTTACTGGGAAGGCATAAAAGATTATTACAAATCAAAAGAAGCTTACCTGCAAGATCAGATTGGTAACCCAGAAGGGGAAGATTCTCCGAACAAAAAATATTATGACCCACGCGTATGGTTACGCAAAGGCGAAGAAACCTTTGTTAAACGTTTAGCCGCCGCGTTTGAGGATTTGAATTGCGTTGATGTAAACAGCAAATTATAGGTTTTAATTTATACTAACAAAGCGTCAGTACAGTTGTTGTATTGGCGCTTTGTTGTTTATATTGGTGTAAATTAAGACCGAACCATGATACCTAAAAAGAAGAAGAATTTTTTTGAACGGTTTGCCAACTGGGCAACCATTGCCACCGGTAGTTCGGCCGCATTCATAACGGCTATAAGCGTTATTATTATATGGGGTATAACAGGGCCAATATTTAAATATTCTGATACCTGGCAGCTTATTATCAATACAGGAACAACTATAGTAACTTTCCTGATGGTTTTTTTGATCCAAAAATCGCAGAATAAGGACTCAAAGGCCATACATTTAAAGTTGAATGAGTTATTGGCCTCACATCAGGGAGCGAGTAATCGCATGGTTGATATTGAGGATATCACCGAAAAAGAACTTGATCAGTTGCGCAAATTTTATGTGCAGTTATCATTGCTGGCTATGGAAGAGGATGATATTACCTGCACGCACTCCATTGATGCGGCTGAAGAGAACCATACCACTAAACTAAATATACTTAAAACAAAACCACATTATAATGCCCACAAGCTTAAACTTAAAAGTAGAAAAAGTAACGGAACAGCCTGATCTTGATAAAGTATTTGCCGTAAGGCGCGAGGTTTTTGTAGTAGAACAAAATTGCCCGCCTGAACTGGAATGGGAGTTTGAAGATGAATCTAACCACTTTTTAGCCACTGTTGATGGTGAGCCGGCAGGGGCATGCCGATGGCGCAAGACTGATAACGGTTATAAACTAGAGCGCTTTGCCGTATTCAAAAAGTTCAGAGGTTTTGGTGTGGGGCAGGCTCTGGTACAAACAGCTTTGGATGATCTTCCTGCTGATGCGGAATATGTTTATCTGAACGCGCAGGTACAGGCCGTTTCACTATACGAAAAGTTCGGCTTTGAAAAAACAGGTCCCGAGTTTGAGGAGGCTGGTATACAACATTATAAAATGATCAGGAAATAATTGTTAAAGTAGTGCAACCAATTTGATGATTGCATCGTCTTCCCTTTAATTCTGCATTATTTTATAAAACGAACATGAGAACCCCAAACTTTAAAGCCCTTATTACTGTATTGATTTGTTTTATTGCTTTGAGCGGATTTGCTCAGGATAAAACCAAAACCATTGGCAATAAGTCTCGCCAGGGAACTACTAACAATAGTTTTGGCATTGTACAGGGTGCCCAGGTAGGTATTAAAATGAATGCAGGCCATAAACCTGTTGAACTGCTAAAGCTTACCTTTCATGTCGACAATTTGGGTAAGGATACTATTCCCTTTAAGGTAAACGTATATGCCATGGGCGATAAATTACCGCAGGGCGATAACCTGGTTAAAGAAGAAATAAAAAGTTCAATAGCAAGAGAAAAAGATCCCAGTGAGCCCTTGACCAGTAACCAATTGATCAGTGTTGATCTTTCGCCTTATAAAATTGAAGTGAAAGGTGAAGTGCTGATTTCTGTAGAGTTTTTGAGTACGATGCCAGGAAAAAGCCTTGGATTTTCCTGTGGGTTACTTAATGGTGGCACTTACTATAAAAAGAATCCCGATACTGAATGGAAAAAGATACCTGTAGTAGGAGCTGATTTTAATGTTCTGGTGAAGAAGTTGAAGTAAGTAAACCTATTATTGTCATTCTGAGCGAAGCGAAGAATCTAATCGCCAAATAGATCCTTCGCTTCGCTCAGGATGACAATGTGATATTTAACTATACAACTCCTGTTCTTCCGTATAATATGTTTTGCGCGTTCCTTCTTTAACTATAATGGCAGCACCTTTGGGGCTATGCGTCTTTTTTGAATTGTGGATATGCATAAAATCCCTGATCTCGCCGCTAATAATATCCGGACTGGCTTTGATGATCTCTTTTTCCGCGTTTTTCAATACTGTATGGATTGAGGCAACCAGCGCTTTTACTTTATCTTCAGGTATTTTATTGCTTATTGAAAATGGTGATATACCAGCATGCCACAGTATTTCATCAGCATAGGCATTGCCAATACCTCGGATAATCTTTTGATCAAGCAGCACGGTTTTGATATTAGTCTTTGTTTTTTTCAGGCGTGCGATTAAATATTCAACACCATCTTTTGACAACGCATCAGGAGCTTCTTTTTCTTCCGGATTTAAGGTTGGATTGGCAATGCCCTGAAAATCTGTCAACACCAGGCCTGTGCCATCGCCAAAATGCAATTCAATAATGCTATATTTATTTTCGTTTTTATCCTCAAACAAAAATAGTTTACCATGTAGCATTAAATGTAGCGCGAGGATATCGCCCTGTGAAAATCTAAAGTACAGTTCCTTGCCTTCGCGATATACTTTATCAAGCTTCTGTCCTTCAAGGGTATCCTTTAGCTCCTTATGGGCTACATTTAACTTTTTAGCATTAATAACGGTTACTTGTTTAAGCGTTTTTCCTGCTAATTTTTTATCCAGGTTCTGACTGAATGCTTGAAGGTCGGGTAGTTCGGGCATAATAATGGGTGTTTAAAACGAAACCAAATATAAAAGGATAAGTTTAATTTAAGCGCTTGCCCGGTCATAACCTACCGTATCCCGATATAATTGTGGCGAAACATCTGCATTGGTTTTAAAAAACCTGCTGAAATAATATTCATCTTCATAGCCCAGCTCATAGGCTATTTCTTTTATGGGTTTATGGGTTAAATACAGTTCACGTTTGGCTTCAATAACAATACGCTCTGCTATCAGGTTACTGATGGTCTTGTTAAAATGGGTTTTTGTGATGCGAGCCAGCGCTTTGGCTGATATATTGAGCATATTAGCATAATCACTGGCGCTATGTTTGGTTTTAAAATGGGCTTCTATCGCTTCTTTCAGATCGTGAAGTATATATGGTTCTTTATTTTCATTATCCGGCAGTCGCTCAATAGTTTGTTGTTCTGATTTTAAGCGTGACGCGGTAATTAAGAATATTTTAAGGTACGATACCAGTATTTCATATTGGGCTAAGGCGTTATTTCGCATTTCGGCTTTAATCTGGTTTATCATTATGTTAAATGTACCTGCACTAATGGCATCTACTTTTACATAGGGAGGATGGTATATATTATCGAACAAGATACCGCTGCAGGAAACTTCTTTGTGATGTTTATGAATGCAGAAAAAATCGGGATGGAATTGAATGGCTACGCCGCCCAGTTTTTTATCTGACGATAACATAAAAGGCTGATAAGGGGTAAAGGCGAGTAAAGTATCCTCGTCGAAAGTATATTCAGAATAATCCGACTTTAACTTTCCTGATCCTTCCTTGATCCAGATCACCGAAAAGTAGTTGTTTCGCTGCAAGTGGTCAAAATGGCTATTGTCTTCAAACCAAATTAGTTTCAAAGCCAGATTGCCGTTCATCGGATCAATCAGGGTAAATGCATTTTGTATATCTGCCATTAGTTATTTTGTCAATTAAGCTTTTAAAGTTGTGATTTTTATAAAGTTAAACAATACGGCAAAAGCCAAAGCGTTTGCTGTTGACTTTTACCGTTACTTGATATATTCTTTATCAGCCCTTATGCTTCAATTGCCGGCAAAGGTTTGGTAACCGGGAAATCAATCTCAGTATCGGCGGTATTGTTGAAATAATTGGTTAATATATTTAAAGCAACATGGCCAACTATTTCGCCTATTTCACCATCGGTAAAACCGGCTGCTTTTACGGTATCAACATCACTGTCATTTACCAACCCTTTTTTATCAACCAGTGTATTAGCGAATTTCAAGGCTGCGTCAGTCTTTGCATCGGCTGATTTACCATTACGGGCATTCACCAAGGTATTAGCATCAATATGTACCAATTTTTCGCCGATATAGGAGTGGGCAGATACACAATAATTACAACTGTTATTTTCTGATATGGCTAGTGCTAACAGTTCGCCATTTTTTGCGCCAAGTATGCCGTGTGCCAGTGTATCGTTCAGGTTAAGGTAACTTTGTAACAAGGCAGGCGAGTTGCCCATAGTGCGCATCATATTAGGTACCACACCTAATTTACTTTGTATTACATTAAATAATTCTTTTGTTTTGCCTGTTGCTTCGTCAGGGTTTAAAGCTTTTAAACGTGCCATTGTAGTAATTTTTTGTTCGTCGTTATTGACAATACAAAGTTGCATACACCAACCTTGCTGCAACATGGATGAATTTCGTTAGTACATGGACAATTTTCCCCGTTTAGTGGCTATAAGGTCAAGAAAGGAACTTTTGATACCGGACGATCGCCATTTCAATAGCTTTTGTCTGGGTTTTATTAAGCTTACCAAACAGGTTGAGGTTTACATCTACGGTGTTTTTTTTAATGGTGCGTTTCCAGGTGCCTACCACCTGATCATCAACTACTATAGCCGGATCAAAAATCACACGTCGGGCTTCCTGTAAATATTGCGGATTGACCAATGCATCGCGGTCTTTATAGGCATTTGCAAATTCATCATATGCAGGCAGCAAGTAAGCTTTTGTTTTGGGCAAGGCGATGTCATCTGCATGATTGGGCATCCAGTAAGTTTTACTATTAATTACCTCATTAATAAACTGCGATTTAACATTTTCAAGGCCGATGGTGGCATCAGTAACCGTAAGCCCGGCCCAATTTGCAAAATCATGCACGGTAGCAGGGCCACGACTGTTAAAATATCCTCCTGCTAATTTTGTTAATGCTTCTTCATGTTTTAAAAGTGGAGTAACGGGTGCGCAGTTGTCAAGCAGGGTATAGCTAAATTGTTTTCCAACCCTGGATCCATTACAAATTACCTGATCCAATTCGGCCCGCATTAACAATAAGGTAAATCTGATATCATCAGTAACAATACCTGAGCGCTGAAACAGGTTGAGGATTTCGGGGCGGGCAAGCTGCCCATTTTCGCTTAAAGCCTTTGCCAGTAGATCATTAGTTTTGTTGAACAAAGTATCTGTAAGTTCAAATTTCTTATACTGAATATTACTCGCTGCCTTAATACGCGGACCTGAAAGCGCCAGTATCCAGCGTATATCTTGCGGCGAAACAAAATGCCATGTAGGCCTTAACAAATGGGTGCGTAATATTTTACTATTAGTAATAGCTTGTTCTATTTCATTTTCGCTGATATTTTGCATTCGTAAACCAATGGCCCATTTAGCACCGGCATAATCCTGTGCCTGCATCGCTACCATATATTTTACTACATCTTCGGGTTTTGTAAAGTCCGTATTATTTATCCGCTGATTATATATGCGCAGGCTGGCCGGGAGATGATCTTTCATGAGGATGCTAACTGTTAAATTATAAAGTTAAAATTAAAACAAGTAAATGACAGCTGTTTGTCAGCAGCAAGAAAAGAACCTTAATTTATTTCAAGATACTTACCTTTATACTGAAAAATGAAGAAATTAAACTCCGGATATTTCGCAGGTGGATTAGCAATTGGCATAGCCATTGGCTTGGCTTTACATAGCTTGGCTGTAGGTATAGCTATTGGTGTGGCTATCGGTTCTTTGATGTCTACCAGAAAAGTCAGGGAATAATTAAAGCTGATTTACTTTTTCTAAAATGCCGGTCTTCTCAAGACTATAAAAGGCAATAAATTAATACCCTCTCTATAGTAAATGGCTATTAATAATATTTAGTCAAATATTATATGTATGTATTGTTAACGATTGGTTAATAGTAATTACCTTGCATTATATAAGGAATATAAATTTAAACGTCTGTTATACAGATAATTAATTACGTAAAACTACGCGTAAGTTTTTTTATTTTTTAGTAAAAGTACGCGCATTAATTAATAATTAACCCTCTACATTTACTCCCATAATAATTATCCCTAAATAATTATCAGTGTTACCGGGTTATCTCTCCCTTAATAACCCCTCCAATTATAGCCAGTATAAACTTATAAAAATGATAGATCAGGTATTAATATTCTTGAACACGCAATTGGATACTTATTTGCGGCTGAAGCTGGATCCATCCAACAGCAATTCATTTATACAGGTTGCCAATATCGCCTGGAATGATTCTGATACAGGTGGAACAAATGGAGCCGGTAGTACCTCAAATGCTTTTATAACCCTGGTTAATATTGAAGAAGACAGGATCAGTAAATCTCCCGAGAATTATGTACGTCAGGGTGCCGATGCCATTTATAAAAACCCTAAGATATACCTTAACCTGTATGTGTTGTTCGCGGTGAACCTGTCATCCTATACCGAGTCATTAAAACGCTTATCATTCATCATGCAGTTTTTCCAATATCAAAATGTGTTTACACCCCTTGGTTGGCCAGGTCTACCTGCCGGTGTCGAAAAACTGATCCTTGATCTGAATACGCTATCGTTCCAGGACATGAATAATTTATGGGGAATACTTGGTTCTAAGTATTTACCATCAGTAATGTATAAAGTAAGAATGATCAGTATCAGTGAAGATTTTTCACAAGGCGATGCGCCATTGCTGCACGAAATTATTGTTAACGATAAAACTTTGCAAACATCATGATAGATATCAATTTCGGAAGCCTGTTTACCATTGAGCTATTGCATAGTTACTATAAAGATCAACTATGCCCTGACTTTAACATTTCCATATCAAATGAAACTGTAAAAGCTCTGGGCGGTCATCAAATGGTAGTTAGGCAATATGATAATCAGTTGTTTGCAGGTATACATTGTGCCGGTAACGTAAATCCGTTAAAGCCATTTACAACGATAGATGAAGGGATGCAGCTTACATTTTTTATGGAGCTTAACAATCCACTGTTTTTTAATTTTACTAATTTATCAAATACAGCTCCGGGCAAAGTTTACTATTTTACCAATCGGAACAATAACGTAAGTAACGGAAAAACTTTCCTTTCGACTAAAATACCGGGCTATAATGCCGCAAATACCTATAAGCCGGGTGATCTTACAGTAAATGGTTCAGGTACAGTATATCGGGCAATTAGCGGTAGCAATTCAGTAACTAGTTTTGATCTGAGCCATGCTGATCATTGGATGGTGGTTGATCAAAATCAATATCTGTCTGAAAATGATGCTTTACAATGGCTTCCTTCTATATCGGCTTTTCAGTTAGGTACACCTCAATCATTGATAAATGTAGTTGTGTTAGGATATGATACCGCTATGACTGCTTACACCAAAGCGCTCATAACAGAAACATTAACTTTTTCAAACCCGGTTCCGTCCTTTACGCTTGATCTGGGCACATTGCAGCCCGGTAAATATTCATTGACTGTTAACGGAAACCAGCAATGGATCTATGTCAACGATGAACTAAACAGTAAGAAAACTTTTGCTGTAGTCGATATTTTTAATGAAACCTCACCTGCTTCCTGTAATCTGCTTGATGGGAGCGGGGCACTTATTGATCCGGCACCAAAGTATAGTATTTGCTTTTTAAGCAGGGCAACTATCTGGAAATATATACTGGCAAGCAAAAAATCAGGCGATATAAATGATACTGCCAATTTGTATCATTTTAATAATCCAGCCAGTATTATTACCTCACTTAAGCCTATACCATTGAGTAATAGTGCATTGAGCCTTAAGCTTACATTAAACAATCACGACTACTCGCCAATAGCCTGTGCCGACCCTCAACGGCTTGCTAGTATTACTCGGGGAGCAGATACTTATCCATGTTCAGAGATCTTTTTAAATTTTTAAATAAAAACCGATAAATATGTCACAAATAAACGAAAGCACAATTAAAACTCCAGGGGTTTATGTGAATGAAATTCCATCCTTTCCGCCATCTATTGCTCAGGTGGCCACAGCTGTACCCGTATTTATAGGGTACACGCAAATCGCGACAAAAAATGGTAAAAGCGTGGTAAACCAGGCTGTACGCATTTCATCGCTGGTACAGTATGTACAATATTTTGGTGCCGATTATCAGGATCTTACCGCTGATGTTACACTTAAAAATGACAACAGCGTTGATTCGGTAGTTATATCACCAAAGTACCAGTTGTTCAACGCCATCCAGATGTTTTATGGTAATGGAGGGATTAACTGTTACATCATTTCTGTAGGAACG
Organism: Mucilaginibacter sp.; assembly: GCA_030445275.1. Lineage (GTDB taxonomy): Bacteria > Bacteroidota > Bacteroidia > Sphingobacteriales > Sphingobacteriaceae > Mucilaginibacter. The sequence goes on along the minus strand of JAUCSE010000105.1, from coordinate 82,240 downwards.
TATTCCAGCAGTACGCCGGTCATTGACGACTTTATTAAAGCCGGCGAAACCAGGTGCCTGGATGTTTTACGCAAAGAAGATGAACCTACGCTAATAGTTATTCCTGATGCTATTTTACTTACCGCAAGTGAATTTAACGTACTGACGCAGGCATCTTTGAGTTTATGTGCCGATCTGCAAGACCGGTTTGCAATACTTGACGTACTCAAGGGTGATCAGGAAAGAACGTATGATAATGATGATGTGATCACCAATTTCAGAACCGGCATAGGTTCATCAAACCTGAATTATGGCGCTGCTTATTATCCATGGTTACGTTCAAGCTTATCCTATAGTTTTTCGTACAAGAACATCACCTTGCAAAAAAACGGTAATCCTGCTGTATTTAAGGATATTATTCAGAATAATACTTTTATAACACAGCTTGACAGGGCCGATGTGGATGTAAAAAACCTGATCAATCCTTTTATAAACGACCCGACATTTACAGATTTCAGTACAGGTGTTTACGCCAACACGTCAATAGCGGATGGATACAATGCAATACCTGTAAATAATGACAAAATCGAATTAGGCCTCAGGATATCATACATCAAAGATGTGTTATTGGGTTTTATTGGCTTAAATGCTACGATAACTGATGTTAGTCCCGGTACAGGGCGTACAACAAAGGATATTATCGCCGGCTACATAAATCCAGGCGCTTTAGGGGTTCTTTCGCCAATGGATCAGTTCATCAATGAATTGCTTCTGATAGATGTTAATTTCCCTGGTGGGGCTGTAGGCAGTGCTACTGTAGCCGAATTTCCGAACACCTATGTAAATGCCGCTGCGACTGTTGATGCCACTGTTTACGGCGGTGCAGCTGACGATACTGCCGCGGTAAAATTTATCAAATCGCGTGTAAATAATCTGGCCTCAAATGCGCTCAATGCCATACTTGCTTTTGCAAGCGAAGTGAGTTTACGTGTAGCAAACCTTGAAATTCAGTTAAATGATTCAAACGCGGTATACAACAATATTACTGTAGCTATTAAAAACCAGGGCATTATTGTACCGCCAAGCGGAGCTATGGCTGGTATTTATGCATCTGTTGATGGCTCGCGCGGTGTTTGGAAAGCTCCTGCCAATGTGAGTGTTAGCGGTGTAGTTGAGCCATTGGTGAATATTGATGATAATACCCAACAGGACTTGAATATTGATACCGATGCCGGTAAATCAGTAAATGCAGTCCGCGCCTTTACAGGTAAGGGTATTTTGGTCTGGGGGGCACGTACGCTGGATGGTAACAGCAACGATTTCAGATATATATCTGTACGCCGCTTTTATATTATGGTTGAAGAATCTGTTAAAAAAGCCGCTATGCAGTTTGTATTTGAGCCTAATGACGGCAATACCTGGGTACGCATACGTGCCATGATTGAAAACTATCTGACCAATCTGTGGCGTCTTGGCGCTTTGGCAGGTCCTAAACCTGAACAGGCATTTTATGTAAAAGTAGGCCTGGGACAAACCATGACCTTTGATGATATACTTAATGGTAAAATGATCATTGAAATAGGTATGGCACCTGTACGCCCGGCTGAATTTATCATCCTGCGCTTTTCTCAGATCCAGCAACAAGCTTAACATTATTATTTATTAAAAATTAATTATCAATCTAAAACTTAAATATTATGGCTAATTACCCACTTCCGAAATTCCATTTTAGTGTTGACTGGGGCGGCACACGCATCGGCTTCACTGACGTAAGCGGACTTGATATAACGAACGATGTAATTGAATATCGCGACGGTGCAAGTCCTGAGTATCATAAAATAAAGATGCCAGGACAACGCAAATTCAGCAATATCACCTTAAAACGTGGTGTTTTTAAATCAGACAATGAGTTTTACAACTGGCACAACTCTATCAACATGAATACAGTTGAGCGCCGCGATATTACCATCAGTCTCCTCGACGAAACATTAGCACCGGTGGTAGTATGGAAAGTTAAAAACGCATGGCCAACCAAGGTTACCTCCACCGACTTAAAGGCTGATGGTAATGATGTGGCTATCGAAACACTTGAACTGGCCCATGAAGGTTTAACTATGCAAAATGATTAGTCATGTTTGATTATCCATTTACCGGGTTCCATTTTTTAGTGGTGTTCGAAATATTTCCGCAGGTGCCTAATGACTTTCGTTTTCAGAGCGTTACGGGCTTAAGCGTTGATGTGGAGCTTGACACCTACAAAGAAGGCGGTGAGAATCGTTTTGTTCACCGCTTACCCGGGCGCAACAGATATTCAGACCTGGTTTTAAAACGCGGGATGACATTGGTATCAGGAGTAACGGCATGGTGCCTTGACTCTATCGAGAACTTCAATTATCAGCCTACCAATATGTTGATATCGCTTTTAAACGAAGATCACTTACCGGTATCATCCTGGTACATAGCTAATGCTATCCCCATTAAATACTCCATTTCGGATTTTAATGCAGAACAGGGGCAGATCGTGATCGAGTCGATAACCTTACGGTATGAGTATTACAAAACGCTTAATCTATCGGCAGCTGTAGCAGGCGCGATAGGGGCAGTAGCCGATCTGTTTGGCAGTGCCAGCGCAAGCGCCAGCATTTCGGTAGGATAATCAATATGTTATAACAATCAGCTTAATAATTAAACCAATGCCAGTAGAGATACGCGAATTGCAAATAACCACAACGGTGCAGGAGGGTGGTAATACATCATCGTCATCCCCTGCACCAGCTGCCGGCAATGATGATATGATTGCCAAATGTGTGGAACAGGTGCTGGAAATTTTAAAAGAAAAAACTGAACGCTGATGAGCCTTGGAGAATTAAAAAAGATGAAGTTGGTTGCCTATACGGATTCCACCTTCGGTACAAAGGTCGCTGATGTGCCTGAATATGAAGTTTTGATTAACCCGGAATCGTATGCACTTACTTACGGAACCGAGGTTAGTCAAAAAAGTGCGCAGGGTTCAAGTGAAACCATTACCTCGTTCAGCAAGCGGTCGCCGCAATCGCTCACCTTTAAATTTCTGTTTGACGGTACTGGTGTAATACAAAAAGGCGGCGGGGGGCTGTTATCGGGTTTAGCTGTACCGGGATTGCCGGTGAGTAAACCTGATGTGGTTACCGAGTTTGAAAAGTTTAAAAACGTGGTGTATAAGTATGCGAGCGATACGCATCAACCCAACTTTGTGCAGCTGCAGTGGGGAGCCTTGCTCTACAATTGTAAGATGACACATATGACCATGACTTTTAAATTGTTTAATCCCGATGGTTCGCCCTTACGTGCCGAGGCTGATTGTACATTTCAGGGAGTAATTGATGAGGTTAAACTGGCAACAGTTGAAAACAGACAGTCGCCCGATCTTACACATGTCAGAACGGTAAAATTAGGTGACACGCTACCCTTGCTTTGTTACCGTGAATACGGCAACAGCAAATATTACTACCAGATTGCGCAGTATAACGGATTAACAGATTTTAAACAATTAACACCGGGAACGAAACTCATATTTCCTCCCATTGCAAAATAACCATGTCACTAAGCCAAACCTTACCCGGACCTCAAGATACCGATCTGGTTACCTTCACTATCAAGGTAAACGGTACCACGTTGGGTGCTACTTACCAGATAGTGTCGATGAATTTCCAGAAGGAGATTAATCGTATACCGATGGCTAAGCTGGTGATATATGATGGTGACGCTGCTGCCCAGGATTTTGCAATAAGTAACGAAGCAACATTGGTCCCTGGAGCCGCAATTGAGATAGCCGTAGGTTATCATTCGGATGAGGCTACACTTTTTAACGGTATTATTTTAAGACATAGCTTGAAGATAAGAGGTAGCGGATCACCACTCTTAATATTGGATTGTCGCGATAAGGCAGTGAAAATGACCGTGGCCCGCAAGAACAAATATTTTTATAAAAAAAATGACAGTGATGCTGTAACCGAAATTATAGGCACATATGGCTTGGATACTGATATTGAAGATACCGGAACTCCGCTTGAATCCATAGTGCAGTATGATTGTACTGATTGGGATTTTATTATAGCACGTATGGAAGCAAACGGAAAGCTTTGCATGGTTGACAACGGGAAGATAACCGCTAAAAAGCCAGATTTCAGCTCAGCTACGGTGCTTGACGCTTTGTTTGGCGCAACCATACTGGAGTTTGATGCCGATCTGGACGCACGCAACCAATATCAAAGCCTTACCGCTAAAACATGGGATTATACCACCCAGGCGCTGGCTACAGCAAGCGCTGCTGAACCCGGCTTTGAAGAGAACGGAAATATTTCAAGCAGTGACCTGGGCAATGTGTTAGGAGTAGCAGAATATGATCTGTATTCGGGCGAAGATATTACTGCCGATGAATTACAAAGTCTGGCCGATGGCCGTTTGCAAAAGGCACGTATGTCGCGCTGCCGCGGACGGGTTCGCTTTCGCGGATACGGAGGCCAGCTGAATCCCGGCGATCTGATCAATATAGGGGGTGTGGGCGACCGTTTTAACGGAAAAGTATTTGTATCAGGCGTACGCCACGAGATCGTGAACGGAAGCTGGACAACCGATGTACAGTTTGGCCTGTCAAACGAATTATTTATGCGTCAGCCTGACATTGGTTCGGCCCCGGCGGTGGATATGCTGCCAGCTATACAAGGCCTTCAGATAGGGGTAGTTACCGATCTGGAAAACGATCCCGATACCCAGGACCGTATCCGGGTAAGGCTGCCCATCATTGATGCCAGCGAAGATGGGATCTGGACACGTGTAGCCTGTTTGGATGCGGGTAATAACAGGGGCACTTTTTTTCGTCCCGAAATTGGTGATGAGGTAGTGGTGGGATTTTTAAATAATGATCCGAGACATCCCGTTGTGCTTGGTATGCTGAACAGCAGTACGAAACCAGCCCCGTTGAAAGCAGCCAATAAAAACGATGAAAAAGGCTATACCTCACGCAGTGGGATGAAAATGATTTTTAATGATGAGGAAAAATCATTGAAAATTGAAACACCGGCGGGCAAAAAAATAACCATCAGCGAAAAAGAAGGATTTATAAAACTGGAAGACGAAAATAATAACAAGGTAACGATGGATTCATCGGCCATAAGTTTAGAAAGCGGGGCCGATATCAAGCTAAAAGCAACCGGTGATCTTACCATTGATGCGGTAAATGTCTCTATAAGCCCATCTTCCAGTTTTTCGGTAAGTGCGGGCGGAGCATCTATAAAAGCCGATAGCGGTAGTGCCACCGTATCAGCGCCATCTGTAAAGGTGGAAGGTTCTGGCACAGCCACTATAAAAGGTGGTGTAGTGATGATTAATTAATGCTTTTGGTTGAATGAGTTTATTAGGTTGATTGACTTAAGTGGTTAAATAGGTTGTGGGTTAATATTAACTCAATCAACCTAATACAACCTAATCTAACTCAATCAACTCACGCTCAGCTCAATCAACTAAATAGAACCAATAAACTAAAGAATATGCCATTTGCAGCAAGAGTTTCAGATATGCACGTATGCCCAATGTTTACAGGGCCGGTTCCGCATGTAGGCGGGCCGGTGCTACCACCAGGAAGTCCAACCGTATTGATCGGTGGATTACCAGCGGCTTGTGTAGGCGATATGTGTACCTGTGCGGGTCCGCCTGATGTTATTGCAAATGGTTCAGCAACCGTGTTAATAGGCGGAAAGCCAGCAGCACGTATGGGTGACCCTACGGCGCACGGTGGTTCCATAATAATAGGATGTCCAACAGTAATAATAGGAGGTTAATATGTCTGATTCATTTTTAGGAACGGGGTGGAGCTTTCCGCCAGCATTTGATACCGGTACAAATACGGTGATCATGACAAGTGATGAGGCTGATATACAACTCAGTTTGCAAGTATTACTGGCAACGCATAAAGGCGAGCGGGTGATGGTGCCGGATTACGGTTGTAATCTGGACGAAATGCTCTTTGAGCCCATGACCACCACATTTAAAACCTATGTCCGCGAAATGATCAAAACGGCGATTCTCTATTATGAGCCCCGTATTGATCTAAGCTTGGTACAGGTTGATGACAGCCGCGAAACAGAAGGAGTGATCCTGATCATCCTTAATTACACTGTTCGCACCACAAATTCAAGGTTCAATTTTGTATATCCTTACTATAAAAACGAAGGAACAGAAATACACTGATGGCAAATAATTGTTTCGATACCAAGCTTTTATCCTATAACGGCACCAGCCAGGTGCAGCGTTCGTTGGATGCCTTGTTGGCAAAATGCGCCCTGGTTGATGAGCGCACAGCTGCTGATCTTATCCTGTTTACTAAAAAATATAGCGCGTGGTTAAATTATTACGATAATACCAATGCTATAAACGGCGATTGGCAACAACTGATGGGGAAGGACCTGGCGGTGGTGATAGCCTCCGTTGCTGAGTGGAAAACAAATGATTATACAACATTTATCAAACATCTAAATGATGAGATAATCAACTCGGTTAATGATACAGACGCGAAAAATAACTTTAAGATCCTTTTTGATTTTATTTTTTCGGTTGTTGTAGCGCTAAACGAGGCCTATGGTCACATCGGTGATGATGTAAGTTATGAAACCTTTTTATCGGTTTCTATAATTTCAAAATTAACGGCACCTTTAAGTATACTGTATCAATACTATAATTATTTTGTAACCAATTTACTTATAGATCCTGCTTCAACTAATACAGATCCATTAACCCCTGTTGATAACGTTGTTTACGCACAAAATTTTAGTTTCTCGCCACCTCCTGATAATGTTTTTATTTACATACAAGATAACAGTGTTGTAAAACTCGACCCTGTATTTACTGCTAAGATGCCAATTATCGCATCTCAGATCACGTTGAGCGGCAGTACGGTGCATGATGACATTAACCATATCCTTACACATAATCTTTTTACAGGTGCTTTGCAATCATTTATTGGAGCTATAATAAATATTGTAAGCCGTACCCCTGATTATCTGGCCGAAACACTAGATAATTATCCAACACATGCGCCGCATTATGCACTGTATTTAACCTTTTTAAAATTGTTTGGTTTTGCACAACAGCACTTAAATCAATACACCAAGAAACATCTCGATTTTTATTATAAACAAGTATTACAGCTAAGCAATAATGCTGCTGAGGCCGATTTTGTTCATCTTGTTTTTGAACTGCAAAAAAATATCGACCAACATCTGTTACCCCAAGGCACCTCATTTAAGGCAGGGAAGGATGCCAATAATAAAGACCTATTCTATTCACTTACCGACGACCTTGTCATACAAACTGCCGGTGTACAAACATTAAAATCTCTTTATCTTAATAAATACAATACGCAGGCGGTTGTACCGGTAACCTTATACGCTTCGCCGGTAGCAAATTCAGAAGATGGGCAGGGCGCCAAATTGCTAAGCACAGATAGTTCCTGGTATCCATTCGGCAATCCGAAAAATATTAATCCGGCTGCTATAGGCTTTGCTATTGCATCAAATGTGCTGTATTTAAATGAAGGTAAACGAACCATAACTTTAACTTTCACCTGCGATAGTTTGGCCGGAATTGCATCCGCTGATCTTTTAGGAATATTCAGCATACAGCTAACCGGTAAAAAAAGTTGGTATACTGCACCTGATTACACAGCCTTATTAATAAATAATACCACATTTTCATTAACGGTGACCATGGAAGGAGATGCGCCGGCCATAGTTCCATACAGTGCCAAAATACACGGAGGTGGCTTTGAAGTTAGCTTGCCCATGGTACAGGTACAACTTAATAGCTATGCATCGTACCAAAAAATAAAAATACCAAGAGTAAATGCAATAAAAGTATCCGTAACGGTTGATGCGGTTAAAAACCTTATCCTGCAAAACGATGATGGTAAAATAAATCCGGCCAAACCATTTAAACCATTTGGTGATTTTCCTGAAGGTGGAGCTTCATTCATTATTGGCAGTAAGGAGATATTTCAAAAAGATCTAACCAAATTAACTATTGACTTCGACTGGCAGCAAATACCTTTATCAAAAACCACGGTAAATATATCAACCCTGGTAAAAGGCAGTTGGTTGGCTGTAAGTAGCAAGACAAGTTTGTATACTTCAAGTATAGTTATTGCCGATACACAACCTAAAAGAGCCAAATCACAATCATTTAATGATTTTACTTTAACCAAAAATGCAGCACCGGGTATAGGTTTTATAAAAGATCAAGATTTAAGGTTTAAAGCTGACAATATAATAGATAGCGTTGAATCAATGAATATGATCAATCTGTCGGCAATTGAACAGCCATTGAATGCTCAAAGTGTATCAGGTGGCGGTTTATCATTTAGTATGGGTGATATCGCCTCTGGTAGGTATACTGTCGCCAGCCCAGTGCGTGTTTCTGTTGCTGGCCTTGCAACAGAAGTTGATATCACCGGATTAGAACATATTGTACAATCGCCGGAGGATTTTACCGTCAATGAGGATTTTACTATAACCGCTGTTGATGGCTACATTAAATTAGAACTGAATGGTACAGATTATAGTCTGAGTACATTTTTGAGTAAAATACCTCAGCCATCAGTAAAAGTAATTTATAAAGATGGCGTAGTTACCGGTTACCAGGTTGATACAGCACCGGCGCCGGTTCCTGATCCACCGGTTCTTAAATCAATAAGCGTAACCTATTCGGCTCAGGATAATATTGATTTTAGTAAAACTAATTTTGATGAGCGCGGCAATTTCTTTTATCACCTGGAACCCTTTGGCTTCCGCGAAATGCATCCTGCCTCTACCTCTGATGCCCTTACTGTATTACCTGTATTTAACCTGGAAGATGGGGTAGCTACAGATAATGGCGGTGAGCTATGGATAGGTTTAAGCAATGCATTGCCCGATGAAACATTCTCCATCCTTTTCCAGGTGTCTGAAGGTAGCGCCAATCCGCTACAGAATATGACCCAGATTGACTGGTATTATTTAAATAACAACAACTGGCTTCAATTCCAAAAACAATCGGTAACCGATCAAACCAATAATTTGACCCGCTCAGGCCTCGTAACCGTTAATGTACCGGCTGATGCAACACTGACAAATACCCGTGCCGATAGCGGACTAATCTGGATAAAAGCTGTTGTACAACAGGCTACCGATGCGATATGTAATTTAATAGCGATAGATGCAAATGCTGCCAAAGCTCAGTTTGCACAGGATATTGATAAAGGCATTGTATTTACCCAGGCATTAGCGCCAAATATTATCAGTAAACCTGCAATTGCCGATGCGGCATTAAAGAAAACACAGCAGCCTTACGGTTCGTTTGATGGTCGTATACAGGAAACAGACAGCCAATTTTACCAACGTGTTAGCGAGCGGCTGCGTCATAAACACCGGGCTATTACCACCTGGGATTATGAGCGTTTGATACTGCAATACTATCCACAGGTTTTTAAAGTAAAATGCCTGGATCATACCGGCTTTTTACTTGATGAGAAAACAAATCTGCAGAAGTATAGCGAGATGCTGGCCGGGCACGTAACCGTGATCACGATTCCTGATCTCAATAATTTAAACAATGCCAATCCGCTCAGGCCGTATACCAGCATCGGGCTGTTAACTGAGATTGAGAAATATATCAAAACGCTAACATCGCCATTTGCACAACTCCACTTGAGTAACCCGCAATTTGAAGAAGTGCAGTTTGATTTCAGTGTTACATTCCATGAAAATATTGATCCGGTTTATTACAGCAATTTACTGAGCAATGAAATTGAACAATTTTTAACACCATGGGCTTTTGGTAACCCACAAGCTATTCAATTTGGCAATAGCATCGAAAAATCAGTCGTATTGAATTTTATTGAAGAAAGGCCATACGTTGATTTTGTTACCTGTTTCAAAATGAACCATATCATACAACGCGAAGGTCTTACAATTATACAGGCCCTGTATGATATTGAAGAGGCTATAGCAAGTACGGCCAGATCAATTTTAGTATCGTACTATAACGAAGAAACAAAAGTAAAACACCTGATTAATTCACCAGCAAATTGCGATTGTAATGGATAAGCAAAAAACAATACAAAAAGATCCGGGCCTTATTGCCGATCAGGATTATGCTTTTCTCAGAGAGGCTGGCCTGAACTATATTGAAAACCTAAGCGGTAAAATATGGACAGACTATAATGAGCATGATCCCGGGATAACCATTTTAGAGGCGCTTTGCTATGCCATTACTGAATTAGGCTACCGGACAGGTATGCCGATGGAAAATCTGCTTACAGATGCCGATGGTACAATACCCTCATCTCAAACATTATTTACGGCAAAAAACATCCTTACACAATCGCCGCTTAATGTTAATGATTACCGCAAACTACTGATAGATATAGCGGGGGTACATAATGCCTGGTTTTTATATGATGATTTTTATACCATTAATGGTCAGGATGTTCCTGCGGGCGAGGTTGCGCTTTATGCCGATTGCAAGCAGGATGCATTATCATATGATGTAACACCTCATCCGGTTTATTTATCAGGCTTGTACAAAGTATTACTTGATCTTGATGATGATCAGCAGTTTGGCGACATGAACAATGGCGAACTGGATGTTTTAAATCCGGCAACCAGTAAATTTAAAGGCGGTGATGTAAGTATGTCTGTTATTTTCCCGATATGGGACGATCCTTCAGTTGCCGATTTGTTAAAAGCCAATACTGACTCCATAACAGTAATAAGTACCAGTTTCCCGGCAGGTAGTAACATTACCATACAGATTGATTTTAGTTATACGTCAGGTAGCTCAACTCAATCAGCTACGCTTACAGGAATAATTGATGTTGATCTGCAACCCTCAGGTCAGCAGGTTTTGCTAATTGATATACAGGATTTTTTTAGTGCCGACTTTACAAAACAAGTGCTTAACCTTTATCTGTTAAAAATACAGCAGTCAAAACAGATAGTTCAAACGGCTATTAGTACACTTAATGAAAACCGGAACCTATGTGAGGATTTTGTAAGCGTTACAACCATAAAAGACGAAGAAATAGCTATTTGCTGCGACATAGAGGTTTCGCCTCTGGCAGATATGGAACAAATACAGGCCCAGGTATTTTATGCTATTGAAGAATACATGAATCCATCGATAAATTTTTACCTGCTAAGTGAACTGCAGGATAAAGGCTATAATACCGATGCTATATTTGAAGGCCCCATTCTGCAGCACGGATTTATTGATACTGCCGAACTGGAACAAACTCAACTGCGCCAGGAAATATATGCATCTGATATCATCAGCCTGATCATGGATATTGATGGCGTACTGGCCGCACGAAATTTTATGATGACCAAATATGGTGATAATGATCAACCTGTTGCGGGCCAAACCGGAAAAAATTGGTGTATGCCTGTTACAACAGGGTGCAAACCGGTATTTTCAGAAACTAAATCAAAATTGGTTTTTTATAAAAATCAGTTCCCATACTTACCATCTTTGACCGAGGTACGCGACATTTTAAAGTGGCTGCGCGCGGTAAAGGCTCGTAATAAACTTACAGGACATACTGATGATCTGGCTATCCCTACAGGCAGCTACGCTGATTTGGATAACTATACTTCTGTTGAATACCTTTTCCCGCAAACTTATGGTATTGGTGCAGCCGGGTTGCCCTCAAATGCAAGTGATGAACGGAAAGCACAGGCAAAACAACTTCAGGCATATTTATTATTGTTTGACCAATTGCTGGCCGATTTCTTTTCTCAACTAAACGGCGCTAAGAATTTGTTCTCAACAGATACTATAGTTCAAACCTATTATGCACAGTTTTTAGGTGATATTAAAAATATTCAACCTATTTATAAACAGGATGGATCCGTGCAAACTATTGAACAGCTGGTGATGCAAAACCAAGATTCAGCAGTTACCACAGTTAACGACTGGCAAAAACTATATGAATCCAACGATGTTTTTACAGACCGGCGAAACCGTTTTCTTGATCACCTGATGAGCAGGTTCGGGGAATCATTTAATGAATATGTTTTGCTCAATTATTCACTTGACTACACTTCCCAGAAAGAAACTAATATAACCCCGGCAGCCTTGATTGATAGTAAAATATCTTTTCTGAAAGATTATCCAACCATCAGCTATCAAAGAGGTAGGGCATATAATTATTTCCCACTTAAGTCTGATTTTACGGTGGATACCAATAAATTATGGGACACCGATAATGTATCAGGCTTAGAGAAAAAGCTTTGTCACTTGGGTGGCATTGATAGTTTTCTTCGCAGGTTTTTATACTGTATAGGTAATGCTACCATTATCGCAACCAGCGATACGCCCGCTAAATATCAGTTTACATTCAATAATCAACATGGAGGAGTGCTTACCTCAGTTACAACTTATGACAATCAAGATGATCTGAGTAATGCGCTGCCCTCATTTATGGATCTGATATTTTCTGGCGAGAATTTTATTATTAAGCAAACTGTGGACACCTGGAATATAGTTGTAATTGATAATAATAGCAATAACCTGGCTGTAAGTAACAATTACGCATCGCAGCAGGAAGCTCAGGTGGCTCTGGCGCAATTCATTACAGAGTTTAATAAAGAATGCGATGCTGACGGGCTTCATTTAATTGAACACACTTTGTTGCGCCCCCGTAATGAAAAGTATGATCGTTTACCGGTGTGCCTGGATGCAAATTGCGATTTCTGTGGTGAGCAGGACCCTTATTCGTTCAAAATGTCGGTGGTATTACCTTACTGGCCAGAGCATTTCCGCAGTATCGCTTTCAGAAATTACTTTGAAGACATCATCAGACAGGAAACACCGGCACATACTATGGTGAAAATTTGCTGGATAAATGACAAATCGATGTATGATTTTGAGCAGGCTTATAAAACATGGATAACTGCCCTGGCAAATTATTCATTTGATAATACAACAACCATAAATATAGATAATCTGCAGAGCGCCAATAACGCTATGGTACAACTGCTGTTTAACTTACATAGTGAATACCCGGTAGCTACTTTGCATGATTGTGCAGAAAGTCAGAATACCAACCCGGTAATGCTGGGCAAAACCATTTTAGGATCTTTAAAAAACTGATATATGGCAACTCCAATGGAATACATCGTATTCGAACCAGATCAGGTGCTCACTAATGACCACCTTAATGAAACCTTTAACTACCTTGATCAGCAAAACCGCTGGACACGCAATAAGCTGATAGGCATTGGCATTGTTTGCGGGCTCGAAATTGTTCAGAACCCGGGTGTTATTGAAATTACCAGTGGGTGCGGGGTTACTTCGCAGGGGTACTTAATTACGCAGAATGATACACTGTATACCTATTACATGCCTTATAATCCTGTTGATGTACCTACTGACCTGCCTTTTGTTTACGACAACGGCGATCTGCCTTTTTATAAGCCCTTTTGTGCAGACAAAACGCTTTGGCTACTACTATCTGATGATCAGTTTAATGTGTTGGAGCCTGCGCAGAAGCTGAATGCAAAAACATTGTCGTCTGCAGCAAGCAATTTTTTAGGCGATTATGTGGTGGTACTGTTTTTAGAAACAAAGGAAAGCGACCTCAAAAACTGTGATACACAGGACTGTAATAACAAAGGAGAAAAGATGGTTTTTCAGGTTAGGCCATTGCTTGTTGCAAAAAATGATCTTTACGGTAATAGCAATATCATAACCAGGGGAGATATTTTGCGTAAAGATATTAAAGTGGGAGTGACCCCAATCCTCCGGAATCCGATCCCAACTACGATCACAACTCTGGCTCCTCATATACAGCTTAAGCGCTTTAATGTACCCTATACCGAGCTAAATAACACAAATGATGTGCTAAACGCTTTTGTAAAATTGGTTGACGATGCTACATTAAACCAGGTGGCTGATGCTTACAATTACTGTTACCAGAAGTATAGAACAGTTTTAAAGGTAGGGCCAAATCCGTTTGCCGATATGGGTAACGTACTGATAAAATGCCGCGATCTGATATTACAACAGAGTCCGCTGTTTATTGAATATTTTTATGATTTTATTGATGATCTGATTAAGGCATACGATGAGTTTTTAGTAAAAATATCAGGGATCATATCAACGTGCTGCCCTGATGAAAACCTGTTTCCATTGCACCTGGTTTTAGGTGATGCATCACTGGCTACTAACATTTATTTAAAAGATAGTTACCGTAACTACTTTATGTACTCGCCTTTGTTTTCAAAGATGGGTACAGAAACAGCCGAAGTGATTCTTTTATTTAACCGGATGGTGCTTATACTGAACGATTTTACCGTACAGAGTAAGGATCTGTTAACCAAATCCACTATAAAAATCACTCCAAGTGAGTATGAGTTGCCCAGGCTTTCAGAAAGGGCAATTCCATACTATTACAAAATAAATGTTACCGGGTCCGAATTATACAGATCATGGAATTACCACAAAACCAGCCGCGGTATAGCCGACTTTAATTTAAGCTATAATTCAGGATTGTATAACAGCAATACGTTGGTAACACAACCGCTTTTATATGATATCGAACACTATAATTTCTTTAGGGTAGAGGGGCACATAGGCCAAAATTACCAGGATGTTTTATCCAATATTCTTAGCCAGCGCTTAACCTATAACCTGCCTTTTGATGTAGTAGCTATTCCAGATCAGCCATTAGATTATATGGATATACCTTTAACTGACATTGACATTAGTGACCTGGGAACAGACTACAATCTGATAGTTCGCGAAGTCACCTGTCAAATACATACTACGTTTTGCTTTATTACAAAATTGCCTTATGTCATTCAGGCAAACCCAACCCGGAATTCTCCAGGTGGATTTTCAGTACTCACAGATGCTCCACCCAGAAGATTTACAGAGTTTAAAACAAACGCACTCCGTGATACAGAACCTTTAAGGCCATTGGACATCAATACTGATTATAAAAAAGGTGACTTTATGAATACTTATTGTACGCCAGAGCCAAACACTATTGGGAGTGCTTATTTAGCGGCTTTAAGTGATACAGGGGTGTTCACTAATCCTATAACCTCTTATCCATTTGATAGTGCAACTGAGCTTTATTATTTCCTTTTTCAATTTATTGACGCGGTTGAAGATATGATGTATACATTAAATACCAATGATATATCCAGCTTTAACATATATGATGTTTATGGAGCAACCCGGAATTATTTAAATTCCATAGCCCAGGTTATTACCATTTTAAGAGGGCCTCTTTTTAAAGATCCTGCAGCAGGTAAGAATGATGCCATGGTATCATTCATTGAAAACTATGAGCTGGATATTTTAATTGAGGATTTTGATGCACTTGTTAATGTTTGTATTGAAGATCGCATGTATGTACTAAATAAAGAAATTACAGACAGGCGCATCCAACGTGCTGATGAATACTCATTTTTAACCTATTACAAAAACCATCCCGGCCTTGAACATAAAGCTGGCGTACCTAAAGGTGGCACCCTGGTGTTAGTTTATAAAAAGTATATCAACAGAAGTTTAACCAGGAATACAGCTGTTCAAACTGACGCTGCTGTACGAAAGAGCTCAGTAAGCAAGGTTGCGACTCCTGTTGCAAGCAGGAATATTAAGCTATCTGCTGATCTTGATGTAACTACGCTGAATCAGTTTAAAAAAATAGTGACCGATAGTAAAGATGTATCAGATACCGAAAAAAGCAGGTTGATAGATATACTGGCTGGTAGAGGAAAAATGGATGATACCCAAGACTATGATGTAGACGATAGCGTGGTGATTGCTGATTTTTATATCCCATACCTGTGCCCTCCGATAGATCATGATGCTTCTGTAATCGAGCCACCACCGCCACCGGTACAAAAAGCAGTGATTACCATGGGCGATATTTTCTGTGATAACGATGCCAATCCGGCTGCAATTACAGTGTCCATATCAGGTGGTACATTTAATGAAGTAAAGGGGCTCGACGGAACCAAGCAAACCTTTACACCGGCAACCGCGGGAGCTGGAAGCTATACTATAATTTATACAGTAAATGATGTGAGTTCTGATCCGTTTGTGGTTACCGTTCTTGCAATACCTAAAACCGGTGGGTTCACATTTAAAAATGAAACGATCAAAGGGACTAAAGTTACCGCGAGTTTTATTCCCGATCTTAGAGACACCGGATATATCTATAATTGGATATTTAATAATCAAGTACAATATAGGGTAGGTACCGATGGGGTTGCCTCGGTAATTGCCGATTGTTCAAATGGCGAAATACAGGTAAATGCATCATTAAGTATATCAAACGGAAGTTGCCCATCTCCGGTGATGCCGCCGTTGGAACTTGCTGTTAATGCGAAACAAGGCTTTTACCTTCTTGTTGCAAACGACCCGGGAGGAGGCACCAGCAGCATTAAAAAAACAGGGACGATCGGAAATATTTTTACCAGGAAAAAGAAGGAATAAACTATTTAAAAGCTGATCGCTAAATAATTTCATCATGTCAAGACATATCATTCATAAGCAGCAAATCACTTTAAACCTCCCTAAACAGGAGGGTGCATACGCTTTTCAAAATCGTGTGAGTGCTTTGCTGCACAATGAGTTATCTGCCAATATGGAAACAGTTTTTGATGAATTATTTCCTGATGGTGAAATTATACGTATTGATGCATTGAAACTTGATCTTGGGAATATTAACCCACAGAATTTTGAACAGGAATTTAAAGAACACTTTATACAAGAACTCCGGAAAAATCTGTCATCAAAAAAAGATATTGTAAGTGATACCAATAACGAAGAGATACTAACCAGTGCCCAGTCATTAACAGGAGCGTTAATTTATTTCCTCGAAAACGGTTATCTGCCCTGGTATAGTTCTGTAGAAAAGATGATTGATTGGGAGGACGAGATCCTGATAAGTTTTTCGGGCAAAAAAGATCATCGTTTTTTCAATTGGCTTTCTGATAGCTATAAAGATAACCCGGTTGTTTTGCAAAGACTTATTCTGCAGTTTACAGATAATTTTCTGGAGCAACTGTTGTTAGTCATGGCCCCCGTGACCGAAGATTCCTGGAACCTTATTTACGGTGATCTTGCTACGATATTGGGCAATTGCATAAAAGGAGGCCCTCAACTCCGTTCAGAAATTTGGAAATATCTTTTCCACGCTTTTTTAAACAAAGCTGTTTTGCTGAATAAGGATGCTTTATCCGGAGATGTTGATAGCAAAATGATATACTGGGCATTGAAATTATTAACAGAACATTTTGGCATATCCGGTGCGGATATTACCAGGTCAACAGAGGTAAGGATAAGCAAACAGCTTAAAACAGGCATTGTGAAAAATGCTTTTCTGGAAATTAAGCTATTGCTGGCAACTCAGAATAGTTTTAAACAGAAAAACGGGAGTAACCCTGTTACTGATAATCAGGAAAATACCGAAACATATTACGCAGATAAAACTGAAAATGACTATTCTGCAAATGATCAGAAGAACTTAAAAATTGATCCTGAAGATAAAATTGAAAAGGACAGCTCTTTAGATAATCAGAAGAATACCCAACCCAATTGTTTAGATAAAACAGAAAAAGATTGCGCTGCCAATGATCAGAATAACTTAGAAATTGATCCTGCAGATATAACCGGAGGCAGCATTGCAACAGATGATCTAAAAAACAGGAAAACCCTTAAATCCAACAATGATGCTGATGATCTGGCGGACAGATCAAATGAGCGGCAAGGGGGTAATGAGTTAATCAATAGAGAAATACAAGCGGATAATCTGACAGGGAATGTTTACAAAAATGAAAATAAAGAAAAACCATCCCGGGAAGCTTCTTCAAAAAATAAAAAACAAAATGGTATTCCAGAACTGGAATCATTATATATAAAAAGCAGCGGTATAGTAATACTTCATTACTTTCTAAAACCATTTTTTACAGACCTGAAATTCCTGAATGATAAAGGATTTATAAATGATACTGCACACCAGCGTGCTGTATTACTGCTTCATTATTTAGCAACCGGGGATACAGAGGCTGCCGAGTTTGACCTTACACTTCAGAAGATCTTATGTGGTTATCCTTTAGATGAAACCTTACCCGCTTCCATAATTTTAAGTAAGAAGGAAAAAATGGAATCAAAAAAATTACTAGAGGCTATAGTAGCTCATTGGGTGCCCATGAAAAATACTTCTGTTAATGGTTTGCGCGACGCTTTTCTGATGCGTGACGGAAAACTCATAACAAAAGAAAATAGCTGGTTATTAACGGTTGAACATCGAACAATTGATGTTTTATTAGGAAAACTACCCTGGGGGTTTTCAATCATACGTCTGCCATGGATGCAGCAAATATTAAATGTAGACTGGTATTAAAAAATAAAGTTATGTTAACAACAAAACAATCACCTGAAAATACTGCTAATGTGCAGCACAATAATCCCTTTTTTTCATCGCATTTGGTGCAGCCTAGGTTGCAGGTAAATGAGCCCGGTGATAAATATGAGCAGGAAGCCGATAGTATGGCCGACAGGGTTATGCGCATGATTATACCCTCAACTGACGCGTCACCATTTTTCCAATCCACCCAAACAGATGTTCAACGTAAATGCCAGCATTGTGAAGAGGAAGAAAAACTACATCGTAAGGAAAGTTCAAGTGCAGAAACGCATGGAAGTAATGAGTTGGATAGCTATGTAGGGTCATTAAGCACCTCAGGGCAACCGTTGCCCGAAAATAGCCGGCAGTTTTTTGAGCCCCGTTTTGGTCAGGATTTTTCAAATGTTCGGGTACACACCGATTCTGTGGCTGCAAAATCGGCACAGTCCATCAATGCGCTGGCGTATACCACTGGTAGTGACATTGTTTTTAACAGCGGCCAGTATTCGCCGGAGAGTGATAGTGGTAAAAGGTTAATGGCGCATGAGTTAACGCATGTGGTACAGCAAGGGGGGAGTAATGTTCAAACAAAACAAATTCAACGGTTAGGCGCTAATAATGGCTGTAACGCAACTCAAGCAGGAGCCATACACCAGGCAATTTACGACGCGCGGGGATGGATAAATAATATGCAGGCAAAAGTTACTGCTACTCCCAATGGTGGTAATGTGTTAGGCGCTTTAAGAAGAAACTTCGGCCCAACGCATGGGGTGGCGGCTAATCTTAACATGATTGTTGAGAGAATACAAACAGTATTCAGGTTATTATCAAATTTAACAGTTAATTGTGATCCGGGCACCGATGCCATTTGTGTAGCCGGCAACTGTGGATTTACAATTGCCGGAAGCCATCTTTCAACCGTATGTCCTCATACAATTACTGCAGCCGGAAATTATTTAATTGGCTGTGTTTTACATGAAGCATTTCACGCGGCATTTGACACTTTCACCGTTGATGAATATTCTGGCTGGCATGGAGCTGCACAAGGTACCGCAGGATATCCTGGACCTGGTGGCGACCCACTTATAAATGCCGATTCTTATACATCATTTGTAATTGATTTATCGTAGAGAATTTGTTCATGATTTTTTAGCTCTCAAATACTGACGCAATTAATTTATTCCGGAATAAGTCATAACACAAAATTTAAAGCATGAGTATATCAAAGCCTGGCATAAAGGAAAATCAAATAACACCCCGGGCGCAGTCCGGGAATGACACTCCTTTTTTTCAGCCCAAGCTTACTGTAAATCAGCCCAATGATGTTTACGAACAGGAAGCTGATGCAATGGCCAATCAGGTAATGCGTATGACCGTTCCTACACAAAATGACAATGCCTTTTTTAAGCCTGCGCCAACAACTATCCAGCGTAAATGCCAGCATTGTGAGGAGGAAGAAAAACTGCATCGAAAAGAGAGTTCAACCAATGATGTCCAGGGAAGTAGTGAATTAGATAGCTATGTAGGGTCATTAAGCTCCTCCGGACAGCCCATGCCCGAAAGTAGCAGGCAGTTTTTTGAACCTCGCTTTGGTCAGGATTTTTCAAGTGTTCGGATTCACAATGATACCGTAGCCGCTAAATCAGCACAGTCTATTAATGCATTGGCATATACTACAGGTAATAATATTGTTTTTAACAGCGGCCAGTATTCGCCAGAGAGTGATAGCGGTAAAAAATTAATGGCGCATGAGTTAACACATGTGGTACAGCAAGGCAACAGTGAAAAAAAATTACAACGCAAAGAAGATGAGCCTGATAGTACTGAAAAGCAGATAGAAGCAATGTTAATGGCGCATAGCTTTGAAACTGAATGGAAAAATTTCACCGAGTATACAGATGCTATGATGCGAAGCATGTATGCTGAAACACCCGCTTATATGGATCTGCAAAGTGGCGGCCCGCCTGTTGATCCCTTATATAATTCCAATAAGGAACAAGCATTGGCATTGGTGGATGACCTGTTTATTCATTTACGGCAAAGTGATGTAGATGCTTATAAGTATGGGATGGATTTTTCTCGGCGGCTTAAGTTTCTAAATAAACCAGATAAAGCAACAGAGGCCGAGGCACTATATCAGCAAGGTTGGCAATTCATGTGGTATTTGAAAAAGCCTGAAGATACTACCATCGCAGTTGATTATGCTCCTGATCCACCAGCTGTAGTTACTGATAAAAAGGAAGGACTTCCTGCTACATCGGTACCGCCTGTTAATAACGACAAAAGCAAAGATACCACCCAGCCAACGGCCGAAGTTAAGGATAAAGGAAGCGACGTACCTACTGAACCTACACTTATGAAAGCCGATGAAAAGCTAGTGGATGCAGGCGCGTCTAATAGGTTACCTTTTGAAAATGACTTGATAGTTAAGCTACCCTACCAGAATTATTTAAAAGTTGCAAAAGGCAAGCAATATCTTATAACAGGAAGTATAGGCAGGGCAATGGTTAATGGCAAAATGATATTTGGCTATAATAATTTCGTTATTATTCAGGATATGGAAGCGAAGCAAAAAAATATGGAAAAATATTATGTAACCGAGCTTGCCACCCAGGGCGCGGTTTATGACGGTGAAGCTAAATTTTCAAGCAATGATTTTAAAACAGATATTATTAGCGATTCAAAGGAAAAACCTAAAATACCTACTATCTGGAACCGGTTAGAAAGCACCAGAAAAATGCGCATTATTGATGTTGTTTTACAGGATATTGATATTTATCCAAAGGAAATTGATGAGTATTTAAAGACCCAGGTAACGAAGGATATCATTAAGAACGAATTTACCGCCTCGCCCGACTTAGCTAAAAAGATTTTTGACGAAACTGATGATCTGATCAAACAAGATAAAAAAAGCGAGGCCGCAGACAAACTGGCTACGCTAACTGAGGCCGCCTTTAGCTTTTTATCATTTGAGAAAAAATTAGAATATATAGAACTGTTAACCAACGTATGGACCTGGGAAGCGCAGGAAAAGGCTATCGTTGAAATATTTAAAAGTGTAGCGAGTATTGATGAACTCAACAAAATAAAAGCCACTTTAAAAGGTAAAAAATTATGGGATGGCAACACCATGTGGGATAAGATGTTTGCTGACCTTGATAGTGAGTATTGGTCACTGTTGGTTGCTGTAGGCATGAAGTTTAGTAATACACCTTACACACTTTCTGAATTCACCACGCTGCTCTGGAACTATGTTAGAAATATAAGTATGGTAGGTGTTTTTATTAATGCGAATGGCGAACCGGAAGTGATTCCGAATGCTTTGAAAGAAATTGAATCGGCAGCACGCGGGGCCATAAACTTTATTGAAGGCATTTGGGATGGTATTGTGATGTTGGTTTCCCATCCTGATAAAATTATAGAAGGGGTTGCCCAAATGGTAAATCTTATACTTAATATGCAGTTGGTACAAATAGGCTATCCGCCGGCTATTGAATTTGTAGGTAAAGTATTTGGGCAAATAAGTAAACAAATTGTCGCAGGCGTGCGTGGTCTTGCATTAATGGATGCAGAAGACATAGTTATTAAAAAAGTAAAATGGGCCATCATTTGGGAGGTTGCCTCCTGGTTTATTGGCGTAGGCGAAATAAAAGCGGCTTTAAAAGGTGTTCAGATAGGTGGTATGACCGAGAAAGTGCTTGCTGTGGCACGCGTATTTAGTCGTGCGGCTGGTTTAGGAAAGATAGCCGTAGAAGAAGCCGAAATGGTAAGCCGGTTTGAGCGCCTTGCCGGCATATTGGTAAAAGAATCCAAAGTTTTAAAATCAGAAGAAGAGGCAATGATGCTTATCTCAAAATTAGAAGATAAGGAATTGGAAAAACTGATCATGGCAATGGAAAAATCTGAGATCAAGGAGGGAACATCACTAACCCAACTGGCAAAGGATTCACCTGAATTGGAGGGGCTTGTAAATAAAGTTGAGTCAATGGAAAAACTGGCAAATGCGGATAACAAAGTTGCCTTTACTGAAACTGAAATAACGAAATTACAAAATTTGGTGGCCGAAGAATCAGATCCTTTATTCCAAAAACTACTCAACAAAGAGGAGCAGGTGTTTAATGAAAAAGTGAAAGGTGCAGGTAACGTAATGGAAGTAGCCGAGAAAGAATTACAGGATGCTTATGATGTGGAGGTAAAGGTTGGTGATCATACTTACAGACGGTCAATTGAGGATGGTACCTGGTGCAGGTTCAGTACCAAAAAATGTAATATACCCTTAGATAACTCTGCTGTTAATAAACAAAAACCTAAAAGAATTAATTCTGGTACAGAGCCGGTTCCTGTGGTGCCATTTGCAAGAGGATATGCCATTGAAGATGTTCATCTACGTGATTTGGCCAAAGACGGATGGAGCGAACTTCCTAATTATTTCCCAAGCATTGACGGCACCAAGGCCGGTAGTGGTAAAAACGCAATGCGTAAAGGCTTACCGATCAAAAATATTGAAGGGGCTGAGGTATTATCAATAAAGAGTACCAGTATCACTGACCCTGATTTATTAAAAACAAACATGGATAAATATCTTAAAGCATTGGAAAGAAATACATTTTCAAATGGCGAACTGTTTGTAAGAAATGTTACAGGTAAAAACCTGCATTTGATTTTTGAGCAAGGATTCCTATCAAAAGTAGATAATAAGGAGGTTTTTAAAGCATTAAAAGAAATGGAAAAAACGGCGAAGGCACAAGGCGTGAATTTTGAATGGTTTGTTATTCCTACAAACGGAAAAATCATGAATGGCCCGGAATTTTTCAAAGCACAAAAAGCTATGATTGATGCCTTATAATTTATTTCAACTCACTACGGTAAAAATATGACACATAATGCAAACTCAATCAATAAGTAATTTCTTTGAAATCCTGCGCCAATTGGTGCATAGTAGGTTACAATCTCATTTTAACAATGCAGCTATTGTTTTTCCAACTGTTAAAATAGAAGATGATGGTACCCCATTGAATGAGTTTGCCATTAAAAACCAACTCCCACTTGAAGAGTATATTATACTTTTAACCGCGTTGGTACCGCATGTAAAAGCCACGTTTTTTGAAAGTATTATACAGGAGTTTTTACCACAAGGA
Source organism: Mucilaginibacter sp. (assembly GCA_030445275.1). GTDB lineage: Bacteria > Bacteroidota > Bacteroidia > Sphingobacteriales > Sphingobacteriaceae > Mucilaginibacter. The sequence goes on along the minus strand of JAUCSE010000105.1, from coordinate 58,690 downwards.
GGTGATTTTGCTGAATTTGGCGGCATAAAGGGGAGTAATCACCGTAGCTTGTTACCTACCGGCGAAACCGTACAGTTTATTTTGGCGGGTAATGATATTGAAAAACGCCTTTCAGTTCAGTATTTGCTTATCAGTGGTATGCTGGTTAAACAGGGAATACTTTCTATAGAATTAGTAAAAGAAGGCGAACCTTTAATGAGTGGTCGTATTATACTTGACCAGGAATGGGTAACCAGGTTAATAACAGGTACCGAAACCACACCCAAATTTAGCCCTGATTTTCCTGCAAAAAACATCACTACAGCTATGACCTGGGATGATCTGGTGCTCAATAACTATACGCAAAACCAGCTTAATGAAATTATGATCTGGGTACAGCATAATGATGCCCTGATGCAGGACGAGGTGTTAAAGCGGAAAATTAAACCGGGTTACCGCGCTCTTTTTCATGGCCCCTCCGGAACAGGTAAAACATTAACAGCAACTTTATTGGGCAGGCATTTGAACAAGGAGGTTTATCGTATTGACCTTTCGCAGGTAGTGAGTAAGTATATTGGCGAAACTGAAAAGAACCTGGAAAAGGTATTTGTTAAAGCCGAGAATAAAAACTGGATATTGTTTTTTGATGAAGCTGATGCCCTTTTTGGCAAACGCACCAATGTGCAAAACTCGCACGATCGATATGCCAACCAGGAAGTAAGCTATTTACTGCAACGTATTGAGGATTTTCCGGGTCTGCTTATCCTGGCATCAAACCTAAAAAGCAATATGGACGATGCTTTTTTGAGGCGTTTTCATACTATTATTCATTTTTCGATACCCAATCCGCTTGAACGGTTAAGGTTATGGGAAAAAGCATTTCCTGCATCATATAGGCCTGAACCTGCTATCAATCTACGCGAGCTTGCAGATAAATATGAAATTAATGGTGCGGCTATATTAAATATTATTCATTATGCTGCGCTGCAATCTATTTCCAGAAACGATGAGTATATTCGTAACTATGATCTGGTAGAAGCGATAAGGAAAGAATATCGTAAAGAAGAACGTACAATGGCCTGATCATAAAGCCTCTAAACCATATATAAAGAGAAAATTCAAGGTACGCGAGTAAGCATTTTTACGACTAATGGCAATCGGAGTAAGATTAGCAATGTTGCTGGCGAATGAGTATTTAGCAACTATTTGTCATGAAACAATTCTTTGACTTAAACATATAAGATCATGTTCACGTTTTTTAAAGCAAAAGTTTGGAGCGGTGCCGGTTGGTTATTAACCCTTTGTGTAACCCTTGTTTTAATTGCTGTGGTTTATGTGCTGATGCATATTGCCTATAAAGGTACTGACCATAAAAAATTAGACAATATTCAATTGTTAAATATTGATAATGTACTTTCTGCATATCCTGATCCCGACTCAGTGCAGTTAAATTTGAAAGACCCGATTGCGGGGAAGAAAGTTATTCTGACAAAAAGGGAAGAACGTGACCGGGCACTATTTAACTTTTTGATAAATGAATATGACGGAAGGATACAAGGGTATCGCCTGAAAAGAATGGATGGCTTATTGGTTAACCTTAACAATAAGGATGTAAAGGCTTATCTCACCGACTCAGAGATCATTGTTGATGATTTTTTCTGGTTCACCGGGTCAGGCACCTATCTGGAGGTTCTGTTTTGGGCCCTTATTGGCGTGCTGGTGAGCTTAATTTATTATGTGAGTATTGCTAACCGTGAAGCGCTAAAAGTGGCTGGTGATGCAGATACGGGGCCATTTGATCCTGCTGAGATATCGGGACAGGTGTCAAAGATGTTTTATGCACCGGTTTGTGCCCTGATTTTGGTGTTAGGGTATAACTTATTGGGCGGTGGCAACAGCAAAATGACAGACATTAGCATAGGGAAGGGGCTGTTATTGTTTTCATTTATAGCGGGCTTCTTCTCAGGCCGGGTAATGAAGTTTATTGATGGACTTAAAGACCTGGTTTTACCAAACAGCGCAACAAACAATACTACGGCCCCTTTAGCAAATAACAATGCCGTTAGCGTAACTATGACAGACATCATTGTTGAACTTCAACTGGCACAAGCACTATCATCTACACCTGAAGGTGCTGATATTATTGATAGCGGATTTAATTCGGCAACAGTTACGCTCAAACCAGAAACAGGTAACGTAATAACCCTCACCAAACCCACAGATGATCAAAGCGCCGATTTTACTGCAGCACAGGTGGCTTTTGGTAAATATACTTTACAGGCAACCATGGTGTCAAAAAATGGAGATGCTATTATCAACCTGGAAGCGAACCAGGATATTGAGGTGAATAATACCAATAAGGATTTTCACCTTGAACTTGATAAAACAGCTGGAATAGGTTAAAAAATACCATGTTTAAGGGCATTATTGTGCACATATATTGCCTATTCGCCTTTAAAAATGCCTGATTTGCGGCCGTTTTTGGCTGTTTTAGCCCGTAATATGTACCTAAAAGCTTATAATTAAGCAACTTTTGTGCGTAATTTTAAAGTAATGAATGCACTAAACTCCAAAACATCAAAAAAGAGAATCACACTTATAGCCGTCATTTTATTGATCGGCTTTTTGATTCTCCAATGTATCAGGCCTCAAATTACTCACCCAGTTGTAAAAGGCGATATTGAAGCCCCAGCCGACGTAAAAGCCATACTGGTAAGGGCATGTTATGATTGCCACTCGAACGAAACAAACCTGCGGTGGTATGACCAGATAGCGCCGGTTTACTGGCGTGTGGCTAACCATGTAAATGACGGCCGCAAACACCTGAATTTCTCTAACTGGAAAGATCTCGCCCCGGCTGATCAGAAGGCAAAGCTTTGGGAGGCGGTTAACCAGATAGCGGAAGGAGCTATGCCTATAAAAGATTATGAATTGGTTCATCCGTCTGCTGCTATTTCTATAAACGACCTTGACATACTGAAAAACTATCTTTCATCAATGGTATCACAGAAACCTGCTGATACTGCAAAAATAAACGCCGCCAATAAACAATATGCCCATTGGCAAAAAGGGGCTTTGGCAAACGCTAAGCTACCCACCGCCTTAAACGGTGTTACCTACATACCCGATTATAAAAACTGGGAAACCATTAGTAGTACCGAGCGCTTTGATAATGGTACTATGCGTGTTATTTTCGGTAATTCCATTGCCGTTAAGGCCATTCACAACCATCAAATCAATCCGTGGCCTAACGGAACCATATTTGCCAAAGTGGCCTGGGATCAGGTAGAAGATAAAGACGGGAATGTAACCACGGGGGCATTTAAACAGATAGAGTACATGATCAAGGATGAGAAAAAATATGCATCAACCGCAGGATGGGGATGGGCGCGGTTTAAAACCGATAAGCTGGTGCCTTATGGCAAAACAGTTATGTTTACCACGGAGTGTGTTAGCTGCCATAAACCGATGAGCAATGCCGATTTTGTTTTTACCCCACCAATTGAACATTAATAATTAACTGATCATGAAAGCTTTATATATATCACTTACAGCAATTACTTTAATTGTATCAGCTTGTAATAACCGTAAACCAAGCGATGAACTTTTAAATAAAAAAGCAGCAATACCAGCCTCTTTCCATTTTGATAGCGCCGGCTTAAAGGTAATCACCTCATCAATCAATAAAAAGAATAGAACCATGAGTACCTTATATGGCAATGATCTGGCGCTAAAAACCGCTGTTTCAGGGAGCGAAGATTACCCGGCAGGCGAAAACCTCACGTTAGTTACCTGGAAACAACAAGACGATGATAGTTGGTTTGGTGCCCGTATCCCCGGCGATCTTGAATCGGTAGAAGTAATTAAAACAACTAATTCAACTGAGGGGATGGGGATTACGGTAATCAATTATCAGAAATTTGAAGGTCATGAGCTGGTTATAAATCCAGATACCTTGCATCAACAGGAAAGGATAAAGCATATCTTTGCCCAGAAGCCGTCGGTAATGCCATGATATTTGCTGAATTTATACATACCTCCAACAAAAAAGTTTTTAAGGTTTCTGCCCGTATCATCTGGTTCAGCTCTTTATTCATGTGTGTGTTAGCGTCAATACCTAAAATCAGACAGCTGCGTATTACGTTTACCGAGTTGATGGTTGATGCCTCGGTAGCCTTTTTATATTCTTTGTTTGTTTGGTATTATAACCTGTATAGTCTGCCTAAATTTACCAGCCAGCATATAACTACCGGCTTTTTTAACCGGCGATTGGCTTTGAGCCTGATATTGGGTATTGGTTTGATGATAGTGTTGGTAAGCGGTCACCAATTACTGTTTCCGAAATATCATTTTAGCGAAATGATGCTCATGTATCAGTTTAGGGGGATATTGATCAACTTAACTATTTATATGTTCATCAACCTGCTGTGCCAGGCCCATCATGCCCAGCAGATTAGTGTTGAACTGGAACGAAGTAAAGCTGATAACCTGGGGGCACAGTATGAATTGTTGAAACAGCAGGTAAATCCGCATTTTTTGTTTAACAGCCTGAATACACTCAAATCAATGATAGATATCAATGATCCGAATTCGGCTGATTTTATTTTGAAACTTTCTGATTTCTACCGGTTTTCATTAGAAAACCGCAAAATGGATCTGATACCATTGACAGAAGAGTTGAATATACTAAATGCTTATATGTTTTTGTTAAAGGCTCGCTTTGAGGATGGCATTTGTTTAAGTATAGCGTTAAATGATCAGCACAAACAATCATATATTCCACCATTTACACTGCAATTATTGATTGAAAACTGTGTAAAGCATAATGTAATTTCCCTTAATAAACCCTTGCATATTTGGTTGTACTCAGAGGGTGATACCATTGTTATCGAAAACCAGCTACAACTAAAAAAAACGCCTGAATCATCAACCAGGATGGGTTTGGAGAACATTAACCAGCGTTATCTTCATCATTTAAATAACAAGATTCAGGTTACTACTGATGACGATATTTTTAAAGTTAAACTACCGGTGATCTATGAATATCGTAATTATTGAAGACGAGCTCAAAACGGCCCGGGCATTGGCGCAATTGATAACCGATGTAAAACCCGGGGCCAAAATTGTGGCATCTATACAAAGTGTGGAAGATGCAGTAAGCTATCTTTCGGAAAATGAACGCCCTGATCTGATCTTTATGGATGTTCAACTGGCTGATGGCCTAAGCTTTGAAATATTTAAGGAGATCAACATAAGCTCGCCGGTTATTTTTTGTACAGCCTTTGACCATTATGCCATAGATGCCTTTAAATCAAACGGTATTGACTATGTACTTAAACCTTTTTCAAAGGAAACTATTAAAGCAGCTTTTGAAAAGTTAGATCAAATGAAAAGCTTTTTTCAGACCGATCGGTCTATTATACCTGACTGGCAGAACCTGCTGAGCAAGGTTACCGATCAACAAGGCAAAAAGAGTTTCCTGGTGTTTAAGAATAATAAATACACTACTGTTGCTACACAGCATATCGCCTTCTTCTATATCAGGAATGAATTGCCCATTATCATGACCTTTGATCAGCAGGAGTATATTATTACGCAATCACTTGATGATGTGCACCAGTTATTATCGCTGCAACAGTTTTTCAGACTAAACCGGCAATACCTGGTTAACTTTGATGCCGTGAAGGATGTTGAACACTACTTTGCACGCAAACTGGTAGTACATTTAACCGTACCAAGTCCTGATAAACTGTTGGTTAGCAAAGATAAAGTCACCACTTTTTTAAACTGGCTTGAAAACCGGTAATTATGCTTTACGCTGCATATTCCCGCTGGTATTTATTCCGGTAATCAATAGGCGAGAGGCCGGTAATACGTTTAAATGTGGTTCGGAAAGCCTTGGTATCGGTATAACCAACGTTGTACATTACTTCGTTCACATTTTCGCGCGAGCTTTCCAGACTAACTTTGGCTGCTTCTATCTTTACCCGCTGTATATATTCGGCTACGGTATTGGCGGTTGCTTTTTTAAACCGGCGCTCCAGGTTCCGGCGACCGAGGGCAAACATCGAAGCTAATTGTTCCACAGTGATCTTGTCCTGATAGTTTTTCTCAATAAACTCCTGTGCTTTTTTTATCGGATCGTCGGCATGGTCTTTCTGTCCCTGGAAAATAATAAATGACGACTGGTTGCTCCGTTCCATTTCAATAGCAAATACCTTGGCGCTTAAAATAGCTATATCGCGACCCGCGAATTTCTCGATCAGGTATAAAATCAGGTTAAGATAAGAGAAAGCCCCGCCGCTTGAATACAGGCCCTGCTCATCAGTAATGATCTTTTCGGTAACCAGGTTTACCTCCGGGAACATTCTTCTGAACTCGTTGGCAGCCATCCAGTGGGTGGCACATTTTTTACCATTTAGTAAACCGGTTTTGGCCAGTAAAAATGCGCCCATACACAAACTGGCAACTTCGGCGCCGTTATTATATTGTTCGGTTATCCAGGGTAAAAACTCCTTATTGTTTTCAACCTCTACACTGATATCACCATCAATAGCAGGGATGATGATCAGATCAGTTTTGGGCACCTCTCCAATTGTCTTATTGGCATTAACGGTAAATAAACCTCCACTAACAGGCGTTTCTTTGGTAAGGCCCACTAATTCAACCTTAAAAATAGGTTCTTTGCCTGCAGTCATAAAAAACTGGTTTACTTGAGTAAGTAACTGACGAGAACCCTCCAAACTGCCAAGTATAGCCCGTTTAGGAACCAGTATTGATATATGTTTCATAATGTGTAAATAGGTTAATGGTCGTAATTGGCCCTGTAATCAGACGCATTAGCACCGCATCTGTTACAGAAATCGGTCCTAACTTTACAGTGTTAATCAAATATTAAACTAAGTAAAACAATCATCATGAAAAAGACAAACATTATTTACTGGATACTAACCGGATTATTCGCCTTTGTTATGGTTGGCTCAGCCATACCCGATGCGCTTTCAGTGCCAATAGCCGTAGCTGGTTTCAAAGAAATGGGATATCCTACTTATTTATTGCCCTTTTTAGGCATAGCCAAAATATTAGGAGTTATAGCGATTTTAGTACCGGGTTATCCCCGAATTAAAGAATGGGCATACGCAGGCCTAACATTTGATCTGCTGGGCGCTACTTATTCTATTGCTGCTTGTGGCAAATCAATTGGTAATTGGGCTCCTATGTTTGTTATCATACTTATAGCAGCCGGATCCTACATTTACTACCATAAAAGACTGAAAGCTAAAAGTGTCAAAGCCGAAGAACCTACCGGAGCACGAATTCAGGCAATAGCTTAGTTTGGGTTAGTAGGTCAACGAGCGTTCGGGATAAGAAATGAACATCCAACATCAATAAAAAACTCTAAATGTCATTTCGAACGAGGTACGAGGAGAAATCTTATATGACAGGTTATTCTAAGCAGCATTGAGCATAAGATTTCTCCTCACCCCACCGCTTTGTCCATCGCTGTTTGTCGAAATGACATTTAGAGTTTTTTATCCCGAACGAAAGCCCTGAAATGGATCCATTTCAGGGCTTTCGTATTGATCAGGAAGCTTTGATCAATTCATCAATAGCTATCAAAACATCCTCTTCGGTAGTACGCCAGTTAACAAATGCGGCCCGCAAACAAGGTTCGCCTTTATATGATGTAGGTGTGATGAATAACTTGCCCGATATTTTCAGTTTTTCCAATACCTGAGTAAGCTTGTCGCCCCGATTGGCCTCATCATCAATACTGAAACAAACCACGTTCAATCTTACAGGGGCCTTGAGTTTAAATATGTTTTTTTTCTCTAATAGTTCGGCAAACTGGTTTGCCAAAGCAATATTGTTCTCTACTATCCAGGTAAAGCCATTTTTACCATAGGCATTAAGGGCAAACCAGGCAGGTAGCGCCCTTAAACGCCTGGAGTTTTCAGGGCCAAAATTCAGGAAACTGAAATTTGTAGCAGGATCGCCAAGATAGGGGGCGTTACTGTTTTGAAAAGTTTGCAGCTGCAGGGCCGTATGTTTTTCATTAACCAGGTATATGGCGCTGTCATACGGTACGTTAAGCCACTTATGGCAGTCGATAGTTATACTATCAGCAAATTGCCAGCCATTCAATAAATGGCTGTATTTTTCAGAACATGCGGCAAAAGCTCCAAATGCGGCATCAATATGCCAGTAAAAGGTATACCGTTTTTGTAATTCGGCAATAGCCTGCATATCATCAAAATCAACTGTATTAACTGTACCACCGCTGCTGATCACTATGATAGGGAAGTCTTTGTTTTCAATAAGCTTTGCTTCCAGATCAGGAATGTCAATAGCTTCACGGTTGCCCTCTGCAGTTTTAACAATAACAACGTTGCTACTACCTAAACCCAGCATAGCTAATGATTTAATGGACGACGAATGCGGGGTAGCTGTCAATATTTTGATCTCCGTTTTTATGCCTTCCCGGGCAATATCAATGTTTTTTTGCTTGCCGGCCCATTGCCTTGCTATGGCCAGGCAGGTAAAATTTGACATGGTGGCACCTGTTACAAAACCGCCTTTAAATGTTGCAGGCAGGCCGAATAACTGTATCAGCCAATTAATAGCTTCCAGTTCAATAATGGCCGATATATCTCCAGCTCCGTTTATCCCCTGCGGGTTTTGATCAAATACAGTGCTTAGCCAGTCGCCTGCAATGGAGGCCGGAGTTGTACCACCAACTACATAACCCCAGTATCGTGGACCCGATGCTGCAACTATTTTATTTTGATGCTGCTCCTGAAACGCCTTGATGGTATTTTCCAGTCCAATCCCATCTTTAGGTAAATTAATAGAAATGGTTGATTGAACACCTGTAATACTTACCGGTGTATTATTTAAACCATTAAGGTAGGCCAGGGCTTTATCTTTAGTTAAAGATAATAAGTGTTCCAGGTTATCCAGATCGGCTTGTAAATTATTATGCATGATGTATGAAATTTCGATATTGCAAATAAATGCATATTAGATTTATGATGCATTATGGTCGCGAAATTTTACATAATGTGGTTAATTACAGTAATGTTAGTAAGTGTATTTACATAGTTGGTGATTGCTGATAAATGTTCCAACATTGATCTGGAGTATTTCTTTTTCTTGCCAGTATGATCGCTGAGTTTACACTGCCTTCGGTATCGGCAGGCGTAATGTAAAGATCAGCTCCTTTTATTTTGATCAAATATGTATCCTGCTTTACAGCAATAAATTCATATTGCTGATTAGATGAGCCTGGTATAAGGGGCTGTTCTTCAAAAACTACATCAGCATTAGTTGCGCCTGATGGCTGAAATGTTTTACCAGTTAATAAGTTTTGTAACTGATAGGTATTTTCACCCGTGTTTTTAAAACTCCAGGTCATACACTTCCAATTTTCAGGATAGTAGGCCACAAGAGGTGTCCCATTTTTTGAGCCGGCATCTTTAACGCGTAAAAGCATTCCGGTTTGAACGTTTTTTATAGCGTAGTTTCCTTGAATGCCCTGTGAAAAGCAGGTTGAGGTAAATATCATCAGCACAAATAAAAACGCGAAAATCTTTTTCATGGGTTATTGATGATAGGTAAAGATAATTGTTAAGTAAACGGTTAATATAAGTAATTTGTTTAAAAACGAATACTTGTCGGGTAGATTCACCGTTTAGTTACCAGCATTGATTAATACAGCACAAAACCCATTTTAAACAAAATGCACGGTAAAATTATCAATGTAGTGTATTCAATTTAGGTTGAAATCACGAATATTTTTTATGTTTACAAAAAAACAAAACTTAGCTATGAACGCTTTAAAAACTCCTTTATTTACCCTTGTCTTTGGGTTATTAGCCGTATCAGTGATATCATGTAAATCAAAAAAACTGGCTCAAAAACCTGCGCCTGTTGAAACGGAACAAACCTATGCTCCGGCCCCTCAACCAGCTCCGGCGCCTGCTCCTGCACAAAAAGAAACTCCACCACCGCCACCGGCAAAACCAAACTATAACTTTAGCAATATTCAGTTTGAATTTAACTCGGCAGTATTAAAAACAACCTCGTATCAAACTTTAGACCAGGCTGTTGCAGAAATGAAAAAAGACAACACCGTAAAATTCCTGTTAAATGGTAATGCTTCGGCCGAAGGAACCCCTGAACACAATATGGAACTATCTGTAGAAAGAGCTAATTCAGTAAAACTATACCTGGTAAACAGCGGTATCAGCACCGATAATTTAACTGTTAAAGGTTATGGCGAAACAAAACCAATCGCCGATAACAGCACAGAGGACGGAAGGGTATTAAACCGCAGGGTTGAAGTTAAACTTGATAAATAATCAATAATACTTGTTTCTTAAATGCCCCGTTGAACTTTTTGTTTGCGGGGCATTAATGTTTATAGCTGGCAACCATTATACTTTTTAGGCCGTAATGATAAAGTAACGTTACTTTATCAGGCATCTTGAAGCATATAATTAGGGGGATATTAACCCTGCTGAATACTAAAGAAAAAGCGCAATTGTTCAGACTCATCCTGTTCGATCTGCTTATCAGCGTGCTTGATATCACATTTTTAGGTTTGCTATTACTGGTTGTTGGCTTTTATACCGGTAATAAAACAATCAGCTCCGGATTTTTTCTTTTGCCGTCGGGCTGGTTTAACAAAAGCTCCATATTGCTGATAACCCTGTTCTTAATTCTTTTTAGTCTTAAAAACTGGTTCGGTTACTTGATACTGCGCTTTCAGCACAATTTCTTTTACGGGGTAGCTTCCCGATTATCCAAAAAGAATATCATTCACTACTTAAAAGATGATTATATAGGTTTCGTGAATGTCGATTCATCCATTCATATCCGGCAAATCAGTCAGCAACCTATTGAGTTTAGTCATTACATCCTGACCAATGTACAGCAGGTTATTTCACAAAGTATCCTTATTTTATTTACGGTGTGTGCCATACTGGTCTACCAGCCGGTGCTGTTTTTATTATTGCTGTTGTTACTGGTGCCTCCGGTTATTATACTGGCTTATTTCATCAGGCGACGCTCAAAACAGATTAGGGTACATACTAAGCTTGCCAGCGAAAAAAACATTCAGCATTTGCAGGAATCGTTAGCTGGTTATGTAGAGGGCAATATTTATGATAAAACTGATTTTTTAACCAATCGCTATTATAACTACCAGCTACAATTAAACAATAACCTGGCTTCGCAGCAAACCTTACAGGCGTTGCCCTCGCGTCTGGTAGAGGTTTTTGCCATATTCGGATTCTTTATATTGGTTATCATTAACAAATGGTCGGCACATGGGCCGGTGATTGATCTGTTAACCATAGGTGTTTTTATGGCAGCTGCCTACAAGATTATACCGGGAGTTATCAAAATACTGAACAGTACGGGGCAGATTAAAACCTATGAGTTCACATTGACTGATCTGTTGAATGTAAACGAACCTCTTACAACATCCAATAATGTCCCCGGCTCATCTATCAGCACTATCCGGTTTGATAATATCAGCTTTAGTTATAAAGATCATCAGGTATTAAAGAATATTGATTTATTGATCAACAAAGGTGATTTTGTGGGAATATCAGCAGTATCGGGTCGTGGCAAAACCACACTGATCAACTTATTTTTAGGCTTTTTAGAAGCCGATGCAGGAAACATACTGATCAATGATCAGCCCACAGATACTATCACCAGGAGGCAGTATTGGAAAAATATAGCTTATGTAAAGCAGCAAAGTTATTTTATTCATGATACCATCCTCAAAAACATTACGCTTAGCGACGAAGTGTGTGATCATGAAAAATTAGCCGGGGCCATAGATATTTGCGGACTTAACACGCTGTTGAGTGGCAATGCCGATGGATTAAACAAAGTAATAAGAGAAAATGGCAAAAACCTGAGCGGCGGACAAAGACAAAGGATCATGCTTGCCCGCGCCCTTTATCATGATTTTGATGTGCTGATACTTGACGAACCTTTTGGTGAAATGGATCAACAAGCAGAAGAAGTCATTCTGTTACAATTAAAGCAACTGACTGCATCTGGTAAGATCATTTTGTTTATTACGCATAATAACGCGAGCCTTAACTATTGCAATAAACTGATAACCCTGGCATGAATAAGCAAAAAGCATTGGTGATACTTAGTCCTGGTTTCCCGGTTGATGAGGATGATACTACCTGTATCCCTCCGCAACAGGTATTTGTAAGAGCGCTCAAGCAAAACAATCCCGAACTGAATATAATTGTGATTAGCTTTCAATACCCTTTTAAGGCTGCCCGGTATATGTGGCATGGAGCAGAGGTTATAGCTTTAGCAGGAAAGGCTAAAGGGGGAGCTTACCGGTTTTTAACCTGGCAACGTGCATTACAGGTTTTACGGCAATTGAACAAAAAGTATGAATTAACAGGTTTATTAAGTTTTTGGATGGGAGAGTGTGCGCTTATAGGTAACCGCTTTGCCCGTAAAAACAATTTGAAGCATTATTGCTGGATGCTTGGCCAGGACGCAAAAGCAGGTAATAATTACGTAAAACAAATAAAACCAAATGGCGCTGCATTAATAGCCTTGTCTGATTTTTTAGCAAGGGAATTTAAGATTAACTATGGCATACATCCGGATCATGTGATTCCGCCGGGTGTTGATACTTCGCTGTTTGGGCCAGTAGTTACTGAAAGGGATATTGACATTATGGGGGCCGGTTCACTGATTCCGCTTAAACAATATCATTTGTTTGTTAAAGTAATCAAAAGCCTGACCACAACATTTCCCAATATAAAGGGGGTGATATGTGGTAAAGGGCCCGAAATGGAAAGCCTTAAAAAGCAAATCGGCAGACTCAAATTAAAAAACAATATAGAGCTCAAAGGCGAACTGCCGCATCAGGAGGTTTTGGCTTTAATGCAGCGCTCCAAAATATTTTTACATACCTCTGCCTATGAGGGTTTTGGTATGGTACTAAGTGAGGCAATGTATGCCGGTGCCCACGTGGTAAGTCTGGTTAATCCCATGAATGAACGCCCCGCTAATCATCATGTGCCAGATAATGCCGAACATTTACCTATTATTATTAAAGATTTGTTGAACAATCCAAACCTGTTGCATGAACAGGTTATGGTTTATCCAATTCAAACGGTTGCAGCCCAGGTGGCGGCTTTATTTGCGCATTAAATAGCTGCAAATATCAAACAGATCATTGGCTATGTTTTTGAACGTAAGGTTTTGGTTGAAATGATTTAAAATTGCTACAGAAAGCTCTTCCCGGTTTAAGCCATTAATAGAGTTTAGTAATATGATAAGTGCACCGGTATTACCGGGAGGGTATAAAAATCCCGCTTTACCATTCCCTGTTATTTTTTTATAGGATGGAATACCCGTAACAACCGGAATACAGCCGCATGCCATGGCTTCCAGCAATGCATAACCGCTACCTTCTTTATGACTGCCTGATATATAAAAATCAGCAGCGCTGTACCAATAGGGCAATTCATGATTAGGGATTTTCCCTACCAAAGTTACCGCGTCTGCTAATAACTGGTTGGAGGCAAACTTGTTGATCACCTCATTTAACATATCATCTGTTTGATAGATCATGTAAAGTTTGGCACCAGGGTTTATGTCTAAATATTGTTCAAACCCGGTTAAAACAGTGAGTGGATCCTTATTGGCGTTTAACCGGCCTACCCACAAAAAAGTAGTTTCACCCGTTATTCCTGTGCGTTGTTTACTTTCCTGTTTATTTTGGTTTTTAAATTCGGTTGATGCTTCCAACAGTTCAAATATGTTTGCATCTGGTTTAATGATATTTCGCCTTTTCCATATCAGGGCATTACCGGCGGCTGTAAAAATATAGGAGTCCACCAAACGGCAGGATAGTTTTTGCAGCCAGCCTTTTATCCCACTAAAGGGTAATTCGCCATGATGCTGAATTACTATTTTAAAGCTTTTACCACAAAATAACCTCAAAAATATCACCTGTAACGGGAAAACAAGTCCCTGTATCAATACAATATCGGGTTTTAGTTTTCTGATGAATTGGTGCGTTTTTAAAGTGACCGACCAAAATTTGTTGCCACCCTTAAAGAAATGATAAGGTGTACCTTGAATAACGTTATGCTCTTCAAATTCAGCATGTTTAATAAAACTAAGATCGAGCTTGTTTTTAAGATGAGAGGCAAAAGCTAAGGCTGGAATATGACTCTCAACAACCTTACCTGAATGATAGTTAAGGTGAACATGGTAGTTAAGATCAACCAGCTTTATCAATTTTTATACTATTTGATGATCAATAACTTCAATCGGAAAAACAAATTCAGGCAGATATGACCTGATTTGTTCAATTAGCTCGGCTATATTACCCTCAATATATTTATAAGCATCATTTATTTTAATCAAACTAAAATGTCGGTTTTCCAGGTAAGGGGCCAATTGTACTAACAACTCCTGGTCAAACAAGCGAATGTTACCCCTGTGCATAACCAGTAACAAATCGACTGGGGCAACAGCGTAAAAGGCATCTAGTTTAGTGTGGGCCTCTATTTTTCGTGCAACAACAATATCAGCGTCTTTGTCTTCTGTTAATTCTCCGGTGTTCATTTTCCATATCATGGCTGCCCGGGTAGTTAATGATTGATAAAGTTCCTCATCAGTCAGTAGCCCGTTTTTGTGTGCCATGTGGATATGATCCCAAATGTTCCAGTTACTGGTCAGGGTAGAGTCTGTACCAAATAAGATAGATGTCTGTTGTTTTAACTCCTGTATTGCAGCAGTTTTACTCAGGAGGAAATAGTTTGATTGCGGACACCATACAATACCTTTAAAATGATTAGCCTGTTTGCCGGTCATGGCTACAGCATGGATGCCTATAAGGTTTTTATGAAGTTTATTCCAATAGATCAGGCTGTCAATTTCCTTCGAGGCGGCTTCGTCAGTGCCTTCACCTGTATGGATAACCACGGGTAAATTCTTTTTAAGCGGATTATTCAGTTTGAATTTCCAGCCTTTTTCGAATGCTGCGGAATGCAGGTCGAGCGTTTCTTCAAAAATGGTGATCAGGGCATCGTTGATAGTTAAACGCTCGCCATGATTAACTACGGTTGTAACTCCGCAAAGCAGGTTTTTGTATATACCCCAAAGGATGCGTAGATGAGCCGGCACCTTTAAAACATCGGCTATTTCCTGCTTAAATTGCTGATGAATATAAGCTCCCCATTCCGTATAGTTTTTATAAGTACGATTACCAAATTGTGGAAACAGGTTAAAATCAAGGTGATCATGCGAGTTAATAAGCCCCGGAAAAGCTATTGCGTTATTAAAATGAATTTGCGAAATAGCTTTAATATCGTCAGCTGCAGCGGGTGATATCTTCACAATTTTACCGTCACCTATCCCAATATCAACTACCTGCCCGGTATTTACCAACTGTACGTTATGGAGTATCATTTATCCTTTTTTTAAATGGATGCCATATATCACCGGGAAACCCTTGTATTTTTCATATACATGCAAGGCATTTTGTTTGGTGTAAAATGGCTTCATGCTCTCGTCAATTTTAATCTCTTCCTGGCTCAATAAACTGAAATTGTTTTTCAGCAATACTTCTTTAATGGTGTAAATAGGGTGTACATAATTATGCACAGCCAGCACTGCATTATTATGTTTAAAAGTTCTTTTACCGCCAAATGCCAAAGTATGCGGATGGAAGTCGGTAATGATGATCTCGCCATCACTCTTTAACAATCGGCTCCAGGCCTGTATAGCTTCTTCAATATCCTCGATGTGTGCCACCGTAAGTGTTGATATGATCACGTCATAGGATTCGTCCGGAATGTCTGAAAACAGATTATCAGTAATCAAATTGGTATGTGCCTCAGGGTATTTTTCGTTGAGTTTGCTAAGCATCCCACCAGATACATCAAAGCCGGTTAAATCCGCAGGTTGCTTACTTAATAGAGTTGGCCAGTGCCTGCCGGTACCGCAACCAATATCGGCAATGTGTTTGCCTGTAATATTTATTTGGCTAATAAGCAGCGAAAATAACCGGGCATCCAGATAAAGCATCAGGTTGTCAGGCTGTTTGTCGTAGTCAGCCGACCATAGGTCATAGGCTTCTACCACGCTTTTTTCGGTTACTGCCGGGGCTGATATCCTGCGTTGCAGGTAATTTTTTATGGTGGCTAACATCGTATCGGTCTTTATAACAATTACGGCTTTACATGGATTAAGGTTGCCCGCAATTATTTTATTGTTATCACAGGCAACCACCGTGAAATATGCCGCGTAGTATACAATGAACGATTTATATTTTTTATAACAATTGGGGTTGTATAAGCGGTGGATGAAAGGTCCATCGCTTATCATTTTGAAAGTTAAAAATGAGATAACCAGTTTAGTTTAAGCATTAATGCGTCAAGAATCAGCTGTATGGTAAAGATCAATAAGGTAATACTGTTTAATCCTAAAAGTGCTATAGCAAAATACCGAATACCCAATTCCATTTTAAATATCGCAGCTTCTATAGAGGGGAAATATGACTGGGCCATTGTTGATGGCAATTGTGAAGCCGACCCAATGGAAAAGATAGAAAGCTATTTAAGAACCGGCGAATATGGATATATGGGTTTCACCGTGATGCCCGGTCCGCAGTTAAAGCAGGCCATTGAAATAGCCAAGGCCATCAAAATAAAGTATCCTTATACTACCATGATCTGGGGCGGATACTTTCCTTCTAATCAACCTAAGGTAGTACTTGATTCAAAATATGTAGATTTTATCATCAACGGTCCCGGCGATAATGCTTTTCCATTGCTGCTAGACGCGCTTGAAAATCATAAACCATACGAGTTTATAAAAAACCTGATCTATAAGGCCGATGGTAAAATAACCAAAACCATCAAAGAGGATCTGCTTGATCAGGATTCACTGCCACCTTTGCCTTATAGTAAGCTGAATAAATTTTATCCTTTAGGTAAATTCCTTGGTAAAACTTACCTGGGCGAACATACTATGGCTTATCATTCGAGTATAGGTTGCCCATTTACTTGTTCGTTTTGCGCGGTGGTACCTATTTATGAAGCCCGGTGGAAGGCTAAATCAGCACAAACGGTTTATAAGGACATCAAATATATTAAAGATAACTGGGGTGCTGATGCCATTGAGTTTCATGATAACAACTTTTTTGTATCAGAAAAACGCGCGGTAGATTTTTCAAAACTCATTGCACCAGAGCGTATGACCTGGTGGGGCATGGCCCGTATTGATACCATGGATAAGTTTAAAGACGCGTCACTGGATATAATACGAGAATCGGGCTGTAAATGTATTTTCTTTGGTGCCGAAAGCGGTAACAACGAGATCCTGGAGCAAATGGATAAGGGCGGTACCCAAACAGGCGAACAGATCATCCGCTTTGCAGAACGGTTGAAGAAGTTCGACATCATACCTGAATATTCTTTTGTACTGGGTACACCGGCCGCAACGCCCGAGAAAGTACAGAAGCAAATAGATTTTGAGATCAATTTTATTAAACAGGTAAAGGCAGTTAACCCTAAAACAGAGATCGTTATATATACCTACACACCGGTACCAACAGAAGGTTCTGAACTGTACAAGCAGGTTCTGGAGCAGGGTTTTGCCTATCCTCTAACGCTGGAAGACTGGATAAGCCCGGCTTGGGAAAGTTTTGATCTGCGTAAGAACCCGCTAACACCCTGGATCAAGCCGGAAATGATAGATAAGATCAGAAATTTTGAAACGGTGCTGAATGGCGTTTATCCAACGGTTACTGATATTAAGTTAAACGACCTGAAACGTAGATCGATCAAACTGCTGTCAACCCTGCGTTATAAAACAAACCTGTACAAATACCCTTACGAAATAAAACTGCTACAAAGGTTTTGGCAATATCGCCAACCAGAAATACAAGGTTTTTAATGAGTAATAAACATTGAAAGACACCAAATTTGATATAACCCAGGATACTACCCCTAATACTGAAGAAGCTTTAGAGGAGATGTATATTGCTATACGCGAAAAAGAAGGCAGAACCTACAATGATAAGCAGGTAGCTCAATTACCAAATATTGATAACAGCCATCGTTATTACAAGGAGTGGAGGAAACGGCAGCGTTCATCCCAACGCCTGATCACCTACCTGAAAGCCATACAAAGGCCGCTTAATATCCTCGAAATCGGGTGTGGTAATGGCTGGTTGACTAATAAACTGGCTAGAATACCCCATGCAAAGGTTACAGGACTTGATACTAACCGCATCGAAATTGAACAAGCCCGGCGGGTATTTAATAAGCCCAATCTTCAATTTATTCACAAAGGATTTACTAATGATACGTTTGATGGGAAGGTGAAATTTGACGTAATCATATTCGCGGCTTCGCTGCAGTATTTTTCGTCGGTAAGAACGATCATGGCTGATGCTTTTGCACTATTAAATAGGGATGGTAAGGTGCATGTGCTGGATACGCCGTTTTATCATAAAGATCAGGTGGAAGCATCCGTATTAAGATGCCAAAAGTATTATACTGATATGGGTTTCCCGGAGATGGCCGATCATTACTTTCATCATACGCTGAGTAAACTCCATGGTTTTAAGCACAGGATATTGTTTGATCCCCGTGGCTTTTGGAATAGATTGATGAAGAAGGATGTTTTTTATTGGATAATGTTAAAACCATAATCATGGCAGGCCAGTCATTATACCATACTTGGAGGCGTTACCGCACATTGCAAACGCACCGGATATCAGCATTGCCTATTGTAATATTAATGCCGCACAGCGCCTGTAATTGCCGTTGTGTGATGTGTGATATATGGAAGGATAATAAAAACCTAAAACAATTAACCGAAGCGGATATCAGCGGTTTGCTGGCATCGCTCAAACAACTGGGTACGCAACAGGTGCTCATGTCAGGCGGGGAGGCTTTGCTGAATACCAATTTTTTTGTGTTGTGCCGTATACTTAAAAGTGTTGGTATTAAGGTTACCCTGCTTACTACCGGTTTATCTATCAAAAACAATGCGGAGCAATTATTGACCTGGGTTGATGACCTCATTGTTTCGCTTGATGGCGATGAGGCGCTACATGATGCTATCCGGAATATACCCAATGCTTTCCGTAAACTGAAAGAAGGGGTAGAGCATATAAAAAGCATAAACCCTGCTTACCGTATTACCGGGCGCACAGTTATACACCGGCTTAATTATCGCAACTGGCCGGCCATAATTGCCGAATCAAAAAAAATGGGCCTTGACCAGGTTAGCTTTTTGCCTGCCGATGTAAGCAGTCATGCTTTTAATCGCCAACAAGCCTGGACCGAACCCAAACAGGATGAAATACTGATACCCGAACATGAACTACCTGAACTAAATGAGGTGATCAGCTATTTACGAACTGAATGCAGGGAGGAATTTAATCATGGCTTTATTGCCGAAAGCCGGGAAAAGATCATAGATATTTATCGTTACTATGCGGCGTTTTATGGTCATAATGCCTTCCCTTATAAAAAGTGTAATGCACCCTGGGTATCAACTGTTGTGGAAGCCGATGGAGCTGTAAGGCCTTGTTTTTTTATGGAGTCAATGGGTAATATCAGGGATACAGCACTTAGTGACATTTTAAATAGTGCAGAGGCTATAGCGTTCCGCAAATCATTGAATACATCAGCACATCCAACCTGCGTAAAGTGTGTCTGCTCACTTAACCTGTCACCATTAACCAGTCTTTAACCTATGGAACAGTTAAATAATATACTTTTTACACATTCCTATTTTCTGCGTTTCGACCCAAAGCAATGGGAGCAGGGGCAGCCTTACCCACCATTAGGTACAATTTACGCTGCCGCTTTAATGAGGCAGAATGCTTACCAGGTATCGCTTTTTGATACCATGTTCAGGCATAATCCTTATGAGGTTTTGGATGCTCTTGACGAAAGCAAGCCCGGTTTCTTTGTGGTATATGACGATGGATTTAACTACCTCACTAAAATGTGCCTTACCAATATGCGCGAGGCCGCATTTAAAATGTGTAAGCTGGCAAAAGAAAGAGGTTGCATCGTAATTATATCCAGTTCAGATTCGACTGATCGGTTTAAAGAATATTTACAGGAAGGAGCTGATTTTGTGATCATAGGCGAAGCCGAACAAACGCTGCTGGAATTGGTTAATGCTATAAAAAGCGGGGCACAGGATTTTTCGGGAATACAGGGGCTGGCCTATATACAGCAAGGGCTTCCGGTTAAAACGCTTGCCCGCCCGGTGCTTAAAGAGCTGGACAGCCTGCCTTTACCAGCCTGGGATTTGATAGATATTGCCCCATACCGCGAATGCTGGTTGGAACACCGGGGTTATTTTTCGTTAAACGTAGGTACAACCCGCGGTTGCCCGTTTAAGTGTAATTGGTGTGCCAAGCCCATATATGGTAATAGGTACAATTCCCGCAGCCCTGAAAATGTGATAGCCGAGCTCAAATTAATGAAGGCTCAATTCAATATGGATCATATTTGGTTTTGCGATGATATTTTTGGCCTGAAACCAGGCTGGGTGCTGCAATTTGCAAAACTGGTAGAGCAGGAAGGGCTTAAGCTTAAGTACAAGATACAATCAAGGGCCGACCTGCTTTTGGATGAGGATACCGTGCAGGCCCTGGCTGCTTCGGGATGTGATAATGTTTGGATAGGAGCCGAAAGCGGTTCGCAAAAAGTACTTGATGCCATGGACAAGGGCATTACTATACAACAGATACACACAGCCACACAATTGATGAAAAAACATGTAGTAAAGCCATCATTTTTTATCCAGTTTGGCTATCCAGGTGAAACCAAGGAAGATATAGCGCAAACGATCAGCATGATCAACAAACTATTACCGCATGAGATCGGCATTTCGGTTTCATATCCTTTACCGGGTACTTTGTTTTATGAAAAAGTAAGGGCCGATCTGCGGCAAAAAACCAACTGGACAGATTCGGACGAGATGGCATTGATGTTTAGCAACACATTTAGTCCGGCTTATTATAAGCAGTTGCACCGATATGTACATCAGAATTATCATGCGCACCTAGCTAAGTATAACCTGGTAAAACTGCTAACAAATCCTTTTAAACCAAACCTGAAACGTATCAGGAAGGCGGTATCGGTTTTATACCACGCACCGGCCATGATGGTAGAACGATTCAAGTTAAATCAACTGGAAAAAGCATCATGACTAATATCAGCATAACAAATAATGAAGCCGATGCATCAACTGCATTTACCCGGCAGTCTGTTGTGTTTGATGATATTTATTCGGGCGATACCATTATCAATTATAAACGGACAAGAGTAAGGCAACATGTTTTGCAGCGCCTTGCACCAGACAGCAATATACTGGAACTGAACAGTGGTACCGGCGAAGATGCCATATTTTTTGCCAAAGCTGGTCACCGGGTTCATGCAACAGATATTTCAACCGGTATGCAAGCGGTATTACAGCAAAAAACAGAAGTCTATCGCGATCGCATTAGCTATGAAACCTGCTCTTTTACCCAACTTGAACAGCTGCAGAATCAGGGGCCGTTTGATCATATATTTTCCAATTTTGGTGGCCTCAACTGCACCAGTGAACTGGATAAGGTATTGCTTTCATTTGATGCTTTGCTTAAGCCGGGCGGGAAAGTAACCCTGGTTATTATCCCTGGGTTTTGTTTATGGGAAACCCTGCTTGTTTTTAAAGGTAAATTCAAAACCGCTTTCCGAAGGTTTTTTAGCAGCAAAGGGAGGGCTGCCCATATTGAAGGCGCTTACTTTAAGTGTTATTACTACAACCCACCATTCATCATCAATACATTACAGCAATCATATAAAGTTGTTGGATTAGAGGGGCTGTGTACCCTGGTACCTCCATCCTATATAGAAGATTTCGCCGAAAAACACCCCAAAGCTTATCAATTCCTAAAAAATAAGGAAGATAAATGGAAAGATAAGTGGCCATGGAAATACATGGGCGATTACTTTATTATCACCTTAGAAAAGAAGCGGGTAGTTTAAAAAACTGCTTCAGCATACCTGTAGTATTGGTCTTAACTTGAAAATATCAACTATTTGTAGCAAAGTGTTGTACAGCAAAAGATAATATTAATTACCTTTAGTATAAACTTCTGACTATGAAAAGGAAACCTGCAAACCTGGGGCTGATATGTTTATTGATCTTTGCCTTAATATACACAGGCTGTAAACCCGCTCCGGTAATCAAACACGGTGGCGAAAAAGACCTGATATCATTTAAATCTGTAGAGGGGATCAGTTATTCCGAGATCAGTCGCCGCCAGAAAAACGGTCTTTCCTTTAATGAGTATGGTTTTCAGTTAGAACCCCAATGGAAACTAGAATTTGTTTCGGATGATTCGGTAAGTATTTACAGTTATGACAGAAAAGCCTTCTTTAACTTTCCGCTTACCCGGGGTTATGATTCTGTTTTTAATACGATCGGAACATGGTTAAAATTAAGAAAGATGAGTAAGGATAGTCTGGTGCTGGAGACCCTGAGATCGGAGGCCGATTCAGTAGATATTACGGGAGCAGGAGTGTATATGACCTTTTACGCTAATAATTATATTCAAAACGTATTGCATACTGATATTGCAACACTCCGGCAATCAAGTCGCAAAGATAGCTTGTTTATCAAATCATTGGTAAATCAGGCTAATTTCGACTACGAAAAGGCTTTTGCCGCCAGGCAACCCGTGGTTTTAGTTAGTAAAAGCCCTGCTGTAAAAGTGAACAAATGGAAGGCTGAGGGGGATATCTTGAATAATTTTGACACTTCTGATGATTATTTCAATCCTACTTATAGTATTACGATCAACAAGGCATACGAGAATTTTTACTACTCATTTAGCATGTATGTTGATGATAAAGGGGAGATGCATTATGGAAAACCACTCATCCCATTTATGGATGGATCGGAAAAAAGTTATATACGTCTTTCCAAGGCAATAATGGATAGTTATTTTAAACATTACCTGCAGATAACTCCAGGTAAAACTTTAAATATGGCACATGCGAGCCTTATTAAAATTCATGTAGAAGGAAAAGTGAGCCCGGTTGCTACTAATAAGGCAGGTGCACAATTAGCGATGAATTAATTAACAACTATCACTCAATTAGCAATGCTATGATGATTTTCTACCAATAATTGCGCTACCCTGGTTTCGTAACGGCTTACCATTTTAAACTGAAAGTTTTTAGGATCGGGTTTGGAGTAATGTTTACCGGCAGCCATAGCCATTAGTATGCCATGATTGGTGCGTTTATTTTGTTTGGTTTTTTGCTCCCATCTGCCGGCTGTTATTTTTAATAAAAAGTTATCCAGCTTATCGCCAAAACGATTATTAAGCAGCCATTCCACAAAACTTTTTAAAGCAGTTTTTTTGATCGGTTTTGCGGCAGATACGCGCATAATATGGTTGGGCAAATAATCGCGTGTCCAGGCATTGGCATTAAAAAAATCAGCAAATGTAGTATCTCCCTGTATGGGTATCAGCGTAACAACCTCAGTGGCGGTATAGATGTTCTTTTCGGCAATTTCCAGCTGTTGCTCATCTATATAATAGTTCATGCAGAAATAATGCTCCCTGTTAATCAAAAACGTAAGCTTTTTGAGGCCGTGCATCAGCGTACGGGCAATCCACAGGCGCTCAGGGGCAGTAATAATGAACAGGTCAATGTCAGACTCATCGTCAGCATAATTTTTGGATAGTGAACCCGAAATGGCAATACCCCGTACATATGGGAATTTGATCAAAATATCACCAACTCTTCTGGCCGTTTTTATCATTTCAAAAGCCTTCTGGTTCCCTTCGTTTCTACGTTGTATGAGGTAAGGATCATTTTTTAAAGTATAAAACTTATCAAAACGGTATATCTGTCTGTTGCTTACCAGGCAAACTACGGCTAAATCAAATAGATCAACATCATATTTTACTGGTAAAAACAAGCATATTTCTTCTCTTGTAAGCGGGTAATTGAATACATCAAAGTAGGCCAGCGCTGCTAATATGTTTTTTTTGATCTCTGCCAAGGTGCTGATAGTTTAATGCGTTTGTATTAGTATGACGTAACCGGTAAGGGGTTGGTTGCCATTGAACTTAAATAATCATCGGGCTTTGTTTTACCGGTAATAACTTCTTCACTTGCAGTATTTGAGAAAATAAAGAAAGAAAAGAAAAAGCTATAAAACATTACCCCTTTATCTACATCAAGTATATTTTCAGAAAAAGATACAATCGCTATCACCAGCATAAAACCGGTAAACACCACATCTTTTTTCTTGATACAAGCTTTAAAACCATAAATCAGTGTGAGCAAATAAATGAGCAGCCCCCATATACCTGATTTGATGAGCATGCTTATATACTCGTTATGAGCGTTTAAACCATGCAGGTAGGAGCTGTACAGTTTGGCATTATAAAAATCATCTTTTAATAAACCTATTTCAGAACCTGATCCATAACCTAATAATGGCCTGGCTTTTATTCGCTCTGCTGCTACACGCCAACGCTCCAACCGGGTGTCAGAATTTCTGGGCTCGGTTTTGTCGGTCGACAGATCATCCTTAAAAAGTGTTACATAACGTTCTCTGAAAGTAGACAGGCTTAAAACAACAATCACAACCAGAGCCGAAATAGAAAATCCCGTTAATATGAATTTTTGCCTGCTTCTACCGGTTAGCAGATAATAAGGAAGTATAATATTAACTACCATAAATAAGATAAATAAGATTGATTTTGAGCTCAATTGGATTATGCTGCATATCAATATAAAACAGCAAAGTGCATAGAATACACTTAATGAGCGTGAAACAGATCTCTTCATCAACACATACAGGATATTAACTACTGCTATAACCAATTGAAAAGAAAAAAAGGTAGCATGTATATTAATAGGCTGAGCAAAGTTGTGATTGGTGAAACTTTCACTAAACAGAGCTCTTATGGGCAGATGATAATGTCTTATGGTAATAAGAGCATCTGCATATAGGTAACAAACGGTAGCGGTACATACCAGCGAAAAAATTAAAAGAAGCTTTGATCTGTATTTTTTAAGGTCAAGATCATTAAACGAAAAAAGCACCGGAAATAGCAATACCGGTATCCGGAGTGTCCATTCTGTAAAAGCTGCTGGAAGATTTAAGGTATAAACAGTTGCTATTATGGATATATACAGCACTGACGGCAGTACCAGTAGTTTTGAGGAAAGTAGCGACCGTAACTTTTCTTTTTTTAAATGAATAAATGTGTGCAGCGCAAAGCTGATGAGTATGATATGGCTGTAGAAAAGGTCGAACGGCAAACTTGCCATTAGCAGCACTATATGGTAATAGCTTATTTTATTAGCCTTACTATCGTTGATTAGCAATAACTCTTTCATATTTTAAATATTCATAAGGCTCTATGCTAAACACCGTTTCATGCTTTAACACTGTCTGATAGGCTATTAATGTTTGTGATGCAGCCCGTTCCCAGGTGTATTTGCTTAGTATCCGATGCCTTAAGTTTTCGTTATATGTTGCTGTGCTTGCCTTTTTTATCGCAGCAAGAATGCTTTGAGGTGATGATGGATCGCAGTAAAAAGCATCATCGGCAAAATATTCACGTACATCCCCTTTATCACTGGTAACAATATTGCAACCCATCAGGGCAGCTTCAATTGAGCTAAGCCCTGTGGTTTCAAACCAGCTGGGTAGTATATGTACTTTCGCTTTCCGATAATACTTGATCAGTTCATGCTGGGGTACCTGGTCAATAAAGCTGATGTTATCCGCAGCTATACTGCGGCATTCCTGGTAGTAAGCCAATTGATTAGGTGCGTGTGTGCCAATAAGCAATAAACGGTATGGCGTGTTATTCAAGGCACGTATCAAGTTTAGCTGATTTTTTATCCCCTCTATCCGTGCTGCGCAAACAACCAGCATTTCGTCCTTCTTTATCGAAGCATCATACTGAAACATATGTTGATCGGCTCCGTTAGGTACAACCAGGTGATTTACTTTATGCTGATAGGATTCAACTACCCTCCGATATTCCGACGCAGAATTGGGCAATATCATGGCCGCACGGCTCAGAATATTTTTAATGCTTTTGCGCTGCCCTAACCAGGCATATGATGGACTTGCCAGGCTGTCACGCCCAAGCAGATATCTTGCTATTGACTTAATGTACTCAATAGTATCGGTTGATAGGTAGCGTAAAAGTCGCCCGGCCCCCTTGCGGTGATATTTATCATACTCGCCATAATTGCATAAAATAGTAGATATTACATAGGGCACACCGGCTTTTTGGCTATGATGCAATATATCAGCCGGACGGGTTAAATTAAAGAAATGTAACAGGTCGTAATTTTGGTAATGAATAATTTCATTCGACAGCTTTATTTCAGCGCTTATACCCATTTGAGTAAGATGACGCGCCGTTTGTACCGCCTGAACAGTATCTCCGCCGGGTACCGTATAAATTGTTGATCGGGTAATAAATGCTACTTTAATCATTGTGATGACCTCCCCGAACTAATTTTATGCAACCAGTTGATCAAGCTCTCCGGCAGATAACTTACCGTATATAGCAGGTAATTGTCCAGTCTGAGTGGCGATACACTGATTGCCCTTGTAGCATGTAAACGTGCCTTTTGTGGTTGATAACTATTGATTAATAACTTCTTAGCACATAGCGCATAGTAGGAACCCTGCTTAATTTTTGGAGAGTACTGTTTTTCACCAATCTCGGCAAGCTGTGAACCTTCCTGGGCAGTAATGCTGCGATTTTTGAGTGTAGTGTATTTAATTTCTAAGAACTTGCGCGGTCGCCATTTCTCATCAATAGTGATCGACTCCGGATTTAGTCTTAATTTTATAAGCGGTTGCTCAAAGTTGCAGGCTTTCTGATCTTTCAGGATATTTACCCACAAAAAGTGATCTTCAAAGGTATATGCATGCTCGTTATAGCCCCCGGTTTTAAGGATCATGTCTTTTTTATAAAACACAGTGGAGTGGATGAACGGGCAAACCGTATATTTTAATTGCTGTATCTCCTCGTTATTAAACGCGGGAGGGACAGACGTAAAGAGGTAATTACCCTCCATATCCATATAATCAGCCGCCGAACCCACGATACTGTACTCAGGGTTGTTGATCATAAAATCATATTGTAACTGCAGTCTTTCTGTATGGCATACATCATCAGCATCAAAGCGCGCTATGTAGGGGGCACGTGCATATTTTAAACCTTTATTCAGCGCCAGGGACACCCCTTTATTATCCTGGTATATCATTACAATTCTCGGGTCATAAAATGAGCGGATCACGTCTGCAGTATCGTCAGTTGAGCCATCATTAACAATCAGTAACTCAAAATCAGTAAATGATTGCTGCAGGACCGATTCAATAGCCTCCCCAATATATTTACCGGCATTATAAGCCGGCATTAAAACCGTTATCTTAGGAACATCAAAATTCATTTTGGAGGGGTTTAGGAGTCTGGGCTTCTTTTATATTGAGTAATAAAAGCAATTCAAAAAACACCATTACAGATAGCTGTTCAAACCAGTAATCAGTAAATAAAACAAGCATCATTAAAAATAAAATGGGTATACCATAGGTTAATTTTTTGTAGTGTTTTGCAAAAAAGCCCAGGTACCAGATCAGGAAAGCAATAAGACCGATCAGTCCATATTCGGCAATTAATTGGTCGTACACCGAAAATGGACTATTGGTTAATGAATGTAAGCCCGACCATTTGCTAAAAAAATTGAGATAGAGATCCAGGTGATTCACCAGAAAATCATGATTGATATAAACATATTTAGCGGGGTAGTTACCAACAAAACCGAGTCCGGCTGCTCTAAAGGCAAGTTTTGATGAAAAATTACCCATACCGATACCAGTAACAACCTTATTTGGATGTCTTTTTAAGAAGTTTAAAGTTTGTAAAAAACCAGTGGCCTTTCCCGGCAGCGTGGTGGCATAATTGCCATTACCAGATATGGGTAATGAATTTTTATGCGTACGGATAAACTGAACCATTAACATTTGTTCAGGAGGCGTAACTTTTATACTTTGATAAGATGCCCCGTTTATGTCTGGTTCCTGAATGGCAATGCGCCCACCGTTAACTACATAAACATCTTTACTCAGCTTTAAACGGTTCTTTTTACTTCTTATAATCGATAATAACCTGCTCACACTATCAAGGTATAAGGTGGCTATTTTTTGTTTGCGTTCCTCTGGATTTAAAGTACTATCTGGCCTTAACGTAATTGGTATATTTATAGCTGTAGGAACAGGGATTGGTTTTGCATTTATATCCTTATGATGAAAAAATGGTTTTAAAGTATTCTCTGCATACCAATTGTTCTGAGGCGATATTTTGGCCATAAAAACACCAAGAAAAGCCAGGCATATCACAATAAGGCTTTTTTGATAACGGTCTGTTTTAAAAACAAACATAATCAACAGTATAGGCAGCAGGATCAGGTTAATAAAGTTGCTGCCGGTAAGCAATAATATAGCCATACATACCAAAAGCATAACCGCGTTTTTCCTGACCAGAAAATAGATTACACCCAAAGCATTAAGTATAGCATTGGTTATGGAAGTATCAAACGTAATTCCTTTTATATAATCGCCAGTACTGATAAAGTATTTCTGGTATTGTCCCTGATAAGTATAGGGGTTGATACTATGAACTTTTAAAATAATGATGGCAAGAGTGCCCAATGATAACAGTGTATTAATAATGAAAAAAGCAATTATTGTTTGGTGAATAATTGCCGGCGTATTATGATCAACAGCCAGTTTAATCTGGTGTATGGCCAGTATGCATACAAGCCAAAATAAAGTGCCCGTTAATAGCAGAATGTTATAATTAACAGAGGTGTAGTTTTTATAGATAAACCAATTAATGATGCCTATAGCTATAACAGCAATATAAAAAAGCGGCAGGCGCGAGTTTTTAAAACTAAGCCCCAATTTAAAATTGAACTGCCATAAGCTAAAAAAAATGATGACCGGAATTTTTATGGCCAGTTTTACATTTAAAAATAAAAGCAGGAATAGGAGGAGTTTCCAATCTACCTTATTTTTTATTTTATCGAAGTAAAAAGTCACTGATCTAATCAACATTCTCCGGATATCTTTACAATCATTACGACCCAAAAATGGGATTGGTTGCCTGTGTAAACCGGGAATATTTATTATTTCATTAATTCCATATTTTGCTGAAATATTTATGATCGCGCGAACTTATTTGTCGGGTAAGTAAGAGTAGTAAAAAGTAAAAGATAATAGATGTAACCATGGATATTAACAGATTATGAAATGCCATTTTTGACAGCAATCCACTCATTAAGGCACAAAAAGTGCATTTAATCAAGGTAAAAAGGGCGCTGTTAAGTTCACCAATCTTATTCTTTGCGGTAAATAATACAGCTTGTATAATGCACGAAGCTAAAAAAGCTATGGCAGCACCTTCATTTTTAAAAAAAGGAATCAGTATTAAATCACCAATTATATTCACTCCAAAAGTGATCAGGAATATATGGAGGATGGTTTTCAACCTGTTTTGTACAAAATAAATTGTCCAAAAAAAGTTCATTATATATAAGAATGGTAGACACAGCGACAGTATAAATATAGTACTGGTATTTATTGCACCGTATTTACCCCCGGTAACCAGATCAATAACCGGATTCCAACACATATTTAATAGCAGACCGGTAAAGGCGGCTATGATCATTTCTGCCCTTATAATCAGTTTCAGGTTATCGATATTGTAACTCTCATTTTTAAACAACCTGGTAAACCGGGGTATCAATAATGGAGCAATGGCCAATAATGGTAAGGTAGAGATTTCAAATACTTTATAGGCAAAGCTGTATTCGGCCAGTTTTACTGCCGAAACCATAAACCCTATAAACAACCAATCAAACCGGGCGAGCGCCGATGTAATGAGTACCACGCCAACCTGCGGTAGTGACTGGCGTAGCAACTGGCTATATTCTGCTTTATTCCATCTGGGTGTTATCGGGATGCTGATGTACTTATTAAACAGGTAAATGGAAACCACCAGCTCTAAGGTATCGCCGGCTATAAAAATCCACACGATATTATTAAGGCTCATCAAATGAAAAGCCGCAAGTATAACTAAGGCAGAACCCCTGACAACGTTGGAAACGATGAGCATATATGCCAGTAGCTTAAACTTTTCTATACCACCCGCTATTTGTTTTAGCGGCGTTGAAAGAAAGATCATGAACTTACCTGCACCAATAAATAATATCAATTTGTAAAGCAGATCGTGGTTTGCGAAAAACACTTTACCCAACAATAAAACTCCGTAAAACAATAACCCGGTAAAAACTACATGAAAAGTATAAAGAGATAATACAGCGCGTGCATCATCGCCATGTGCAACCTTTTTAACTACCACCTGGTCAATGCCAAAAGAAAGGATGTTAAATGCAGTGAACACTACGGTTAAAGCCAGGTTAACAAGTCCGAAATTGTTTTTATCAAAACTTACTGACAGCACATAAAACATCAGTACCCCAAACAACTGGTTAACCACTAGCTGCAATGTGTTGGCCGAAAGGTTTTGTACCAGTTTTTTATTCATAGGCAGGACCTGGTTTTATTTGGTATGAGCATCAGCCTTGAACTCGTAAGCCATCATAGACACTTCATTTGAATAGCTCTGTTGAGTGGGCATTTGTTGTGCTTTACTCAGGTAATAATATTTTAACCAGGTATTTTTCAGCGCCATTCTGGCAATATTCCAACCTTCTTTGCCATCCAGAAAGCCTAACAGAAATATATAGGTTTTGGCAAAATGAAATACCGGGGAAATGTACAACTTTATAAAGCTGGCCTTTTTACCGATTTGTAAGTATTTTAAGGCACTAAGTTGCGCGTAAAGAATGGTTTTAGCCTCATGTTCCTGCAGATTTTTAACAGAATAATGGTGCAGATGACCATTTAATTTTTTTACCGTAACGTTTTGAGGGAGAATTAATGTTTCGTGCACAGGTGGTTCTGACCATTGAACCCGGGTTCGGTTAAATAAACGAATATGATGATCGCGCCCCCAGTTGCCATAGTTTATAGGCTTACTGCCGTAGTAGGCTTTAAAAGGAATGTCATACACGGTATTACTATCATCAAGCTTTAGCGCGGTTATTGATGTTAATAGGGCACTATCAGGTATTTCGTCGGCATCGATGCTTAATATCCAATTATAACGGGCAAGCGCTATGCCCTTATTTTTATTGGCACCATAGCCATCCCAGTTTTTTTGATATACACGACAGCCGTTTTCAGTGGTTATATTTAACGTTTGGTCGGTACTGCCGTTATCAACCACAATAATATCATCGGTGATCTGTTTTAGCATGGTAATGCTGCGACTGATCATTTCGGCTTCGTTTTTAGTAATGATAACAACAGAAACGGGTACCATATACGGGTAATTAAAATTTATCAATTTACAGCAGATCTATACTTGGATATAGTAGCTGTAATAATGAGTATCTACTTATTATATCGTTGATTTATGACAAAGGGTTGCCTGTGAATGGAGCTATTGTCTTTTTATTTTAATATTTTACATCCTGAAAAGAATATGAAAACAAAAATTAGAGCTATTGTAACAGGAGCTACCGGAATGGTAGGCGAGGGGCTAATGCATGAATGCCTGCAACACCCGGATGTGGAAGCTGTTTTGGTGATTAACAGGAAAGCTTCGGGTGTAATCCATCCCAAGCTCAGAGAAATAGTTCATACTGACTTTTTTGATTTTTCGGCTATTGAAAGTGAATTATCGGGATATAATGCCTGCTATTTCTGCCTGGGTGTTACCTCTGTTGGCAAAAAGGCTGACGTCTTTTATAGGTTAACCTACACGTTAACCATGCACGTAGCCCAAACGTTGAGCAAGCTAAATACGCAAATGACATTTTGTTATGTTTCAGGAGCAGGAACCGATAGTTATGAAAAGGGCAACGGCTGGGCAGCCGTAAAAGGAAAAACCGAAAATGACTTGATGAAACTTCCTTTTAAACAAGTGTTTGCCTTCCGTCCAGGTTTTATTAAAGCTATTAAAGGTTTATCAAACACGCATAACTTTTATAAATATATTGGCTGGTTATTTCCTATTGGGCGGGCTTTATACCCTAACGGTTTTGTCACTTTGCAGGAGTTGGCCGCAGCTATGACTTATGTAACCGAACGGGGCTACAGTAAGCAAGTTATTGAGGGGAAGGACATTATTTCACTTGCTAAAAACCAGTAATTTAATATTAAAATCAAAAGCCCTTCGTACTAAAATACAAATGGCTTTTGATAATGAGCTAACCGGATCAGGCAGTAACTATTAAACTACTTCCAGTAATAGCTATTTTAAATTCCTGAAGCGGAGTTACCGCCGGACCTAATAATACAGAACCTGTTGTACTGAACTGGCTACCGTGATTAGGGCATATAAATTTGCCCTGGCTGGGGTTGTAATTAATAGATGTTCCCTGGTGTGTACAGGCCACCGAAACCGCGGTAAATGCATCAGAGGTATTTCCGGCGGCCAATCTTACAATAATAATTTTATTGCTAACGGTTGATTCACCAACATTTTTCAGATCTGAATTCAGATCAAGAGTGGCTAAGGTTGCGCCCGGGGTTGTAGGAGTGGTTGGGGTAGGATCTTCCATTTTTACGTCACTGCCGCACGAGGCTAAATTACAGCCGATACAAACTGCAGCGAGGCTGATCCCCAATTTTGATAAAAATTCTTGTCTTTGCATAGTGTAAATGATTATTTGTAAGTGCCTTTGTGTTTAGAATTCAGATCAAATACCCGGCTTATGGTAAAACCAAGCCTGTATTGTCCTTTTGTCCATTTTGATTCTGTATCGCTCAGGTAATTGATAGGTGATATGGCTTGGTTATTACTGAAATTCAAGGTAAATACGTGTCCACCGGTTTCTATTTCAATACCAATGCCTGATGGTGCGTAAAATTTAGGACTGGTGCTATTGTTCCTGAAATTTGAAAAAGGGTGGGCATAATCAAGCACAATACCCATATGCTTAGTAACTTTTAAGCGCCCAGCTGCCGAAAGCGAGAAGATATTTTTTTCGTTACCCGGTAAAAACGGGAATGGCAAATTGGTGCGTAAAAAAGACGGCGCTATCTCAAAAGAAAACCTTGACGAAAACTTGCGTGCTATAATCAGCTGGGTAAAATAGTTTAAGCGGTTGGTATAGTCATCAAACACATTGGTAGTTACACTATATGGTTTTAAACCAACTTTACCTATCACAGTCATGGCAACGGGCATGCTGTTATCTGATGTTTGGTGCAGAAAGTTATATTTAAAGCCCAGCTCAAGCAATTGCTCAAACTTGCTGCGACCAAAATCAATATCAAGGTTATCTGTCAGACCGTACTCAAAGCCAATGTAAATATCTGAGGAGTTATCAAAACCCCAAAGTGTTTTGCTTCCACCTTCAGCGCCGCCAATATCTCCAAAGCGGTGCGTAACTATAAAGTTTAGCGTGTTCTTTTTATTGGTTTCGGTGGTTTCGGTATTAATAAGCCTTGTTGATTTAAAGGTGGCTATTACCGGTTCAGCTTTGGTATTGCCTCCAAGACTGTTCAGTAAAGAGTCATCCACCGCTGATTGATCTTTCGCGGCTGGCTTCTGCTGCGCCATGGTGATACCCGCCAGTAGCGAAAACGCTACAAGTAATACATGTTTTTTCATAAATGAACGATTAAGGTTTTTGAATGAACAATTATTTTTTATAGGCTGTGTAATTAGCAGCTACTTTAACCTGGATGGTTTCGGCTATTTTTTGAAACACCAGTTTAGGTATCTCAATTTGGTGATCTTTGCAGGCAACTGTAAAGGCTGATGACAAGCTAACAGCACCTTTGCTGATATTGATGGTGCCTTTTATGGTACGGTTTTGTTTAACCCCGTGAACCTCAAAAACACCGGTTACATTTACCGGAAACGAACCATCTTTTTGTACATCGATCTTTTCCTGCACCTTACCTTTAAATGAGGCATTCGGAAACTTATCACTCTCCATGTAATTTTCATTAAAATGCTCCTGCATTAATGATTTCTGAAACTGGAATGAGCGGATGGGGACGCTAAATGCCAGATCGCCGGTTGAAGCATTAAACACGGAGGTTCCACCGTTGGATGTAGCATCAATATCCTCAAGCGGAGCTGATGAAAACAGGTTGATCTTAGCATTTTTACAGACATAGATGTCCTGGCTTGTCTGATTATTACTAAACCAGACAAGTAAAATAAGGGCGATATATTTCATAAAGCTATTTTGGTTTTAGAACAGAGTTAATATTCCAGCTCACCCCAAGTGCAACACCTGTAGATTTAAGATCGACGCGGCCATTGCCGATCCCGGTAAGCGGAAGTTTCATATAGGGTTGAATTATTGTACTGAATTTTGAGTTAATTTTA
Organism: Mucilaginibacter sp.; assembly: GCA_030445275.1. Taxonomy (GTDB): domain Bacteria; phylum Bacteroidota; class Bacteroidia; order Sphingobacteriales; family Sphingobacteriaceae; genus Mucilaginibacter. The sequence continues at coordinate 24,156 of JAUCSE010000105.1, read as the reverse complement.
CGTTCGTAAGTAGCATTCAGGTTAAGCACACCTAATATGTGCCTGTTCTTATTGTCTATCTGCACATCATATGAAGGTCGGCCACTACCATCATTAAAATCAAAATGATAGTTTTCCCTTAGCATAATATATGATGACAAACCTGTACCCAACGCAAAGGAGTTTTTTCCCTTTGAATAAAACTTATAATTAAGATTTATAGGAATATCCAAAACCTTACAATTAGCCGCTACATTGGTAGGCAAATCATCCGATGCTTTTCCTTGCCAGTTTAGAGAATTGTATTGGCTGCCACTTGCATCGTATGGTTTAATAGCATAAGCTGCACCGGTAGATATACTGAATTTTTTAGATAAGCGTATCCCAAGCTGAAAGCCCAAATTAGTACCTACCTGATTGCGATTAAACGAGTTAACCGCGTTAATATCAGGTGCCGCCAGTATACTTAACGTAAAACGCGGACCTCTTCTTAGTATTGGCTTAATAGATCCCTTATCAGTTTTTACTTGCTGTACAGACTCCGTTGTTTTAGTGGTAGCTGTATCAGGTGATGTAATTGTAGCAATGTTGTTTTGTGGTTGATTTACCGGTGGTGGCACTGTTTTATTTATATCAACCGGGTTATTATTGTTGTTATTAATTGAACTATCCTTTGTTAGTTTATTTATAACAGGTGTTTTTGCTATAACAGGAGGAACCGTTGTTGGGTTTAAACCGTTGGGGAAATAATGGCCATTCCGGTTAGCAGGTAAGCGCTGATCCGATTTGCTTTGCTCACTGTGTTGCACACTATTATTACTTCCCAAACTTTCATTAACAGCCGGCGATTTTGAAATTGAATCCTTTAACTGCTGACCGGAATGGTCATTATTTCCTTTGGTTTGAGTTCTGTTTTTAATTGCTAATTGATTTCGTGTTGGATTTTCCTGGCCATTATCTCTAATTAAGAAAAACAAGCCGATAACAAGCAGCAACATAGCTGCTATACCTGATATATAATAAATTCTCCTGAGCAAAACCGCTTTTTTGCTGGGCTTATCATCCAGCAGCCGTTCCATAGAAGTCCAATCCTCCTCACGAAAAGCAATATGATCCTCAGAGCCGGATAATCCGTCTTTGAATAGCTGATCTAATTTATTTTCGTTTTTCCCTTTCATCGCATTATTAATTCAATCAAATATGACATTCCAATACTTATTGCGCTTATAGCAATAATTTTATGCATGGTGTCTTCAGAATCGTCATCCGGTAGTCGTCCGGAATTAATTACCATAACTTTTAGTTTCTCTCTTGCTTTAAACAGGTTTGACTTTGATGTACCTGTACTAATATTTAGTTTCGATGCAATTTCTTCATGCGAAAACCCTTCGATAGCAAATAAATTAAACACCGTACGGTATGCATTTGGCAATTGTTGTACCATAGCTAACAAATCGTCATAGTTTAATTTCTGATCAGGCAGGTCGTTATGGCCTATATCTTCTGCCGCGTCCAGGTCATCATGAAGTGACAACTTTAAATTACTCCTGTAATAATCAACCGAAGTATTCATCATGATGCGGCCAACCCAGGCAATAAACGGGCGGGTCTTATCATATTTATGCAAATTAGTAAACACTTTTAAAAAGCCCTGATTCATAATTTCAGAGGCCTCATAGCGGTTACCGGCATAACGTAGACATATACTCATAGCGAAACCATAAAAAGCTTTATACAGCATTTTTTGATCCTTTCTGCTATGCTGTAAACAGCCTGCTATTAATTCTTGAAGTTCCGCTTCTCCCATATACGGGGTTCTAATGGGTTAAATTTTATCGTTATTTATAGTCATCACGTTGTTTAATATTAAAAGGTTGCCCGGCTTTCTTATTTTTTTTAAAATAAATGTGAAATAATTAAAAGCCATAAAATATCTAAGAAAGATAGTTAATAATAAAATGTGATAAAATCATAAATAACATATAAAAATGAGAACATCTTACAAACCATAAGCCTTAAACTATGATGTTAAAGCACTCAGTATAGATTGTATAAAACTATCCATTACCGCAGCTGGCTTTTTGCTGAATTTATCTGTTGCCCGATTAGCCAAGATAACATTAAATGACAATGCATGATGCCCCAGGCAAGCGGAAAGACCGTAAATCCCGGCGGTTTCCATCTCCAGATTAGTTATTTTTAATCCTGAATACTGGAACGAGGAAATGAGAGATAACAAATCAGGTATAGTTGATTTGGCTCTTATCTGCCGCCCTTGGGGCGAATAAAACCCGGGAGCGGTAAGCGTTAAACCCAATGATGCCATATGGCCAAGCTGCTCAAGCAATTTATTGCTGGCCAACGCTAAATAAGGGTTAAGCTTATAATTTGCCGGCAGAGCTGAGTGAAATTCCTGCAAAAGCTGTTTATCGCTTTGATTTAATTCATACTTATAATAATGCATGAGCGCATCAAGCCCAAAGGCTGCCGATGAGATCAGCAAGCTATCAACAGGTATATCAGATTGCAGGGCACCTGATGTCCCTATGCGGATAATATCAAGGGAACGAAGATTGGAATGCGGCAGCCGGGTATTAAAATCAATATTGACCAGGGCATCCAGTTCATTTAACACGATGTCAATATTGTCTGTACCAATGCCTGTTGATATAACAGTAAGGCGTTTATTGCCAATCAGACCTGTATGGGTAATAAATTCGCGCTTTCCTTTTTTTACTTCAATATGGTCAAAGTATTTGCTTACCAGGGCAACCCTGTCCGGATCACCAACCAGGATCACCAGATCACTTATATCTTCAGGATGCAGGTTTAAATGGTAAATACTACCGTCTTCATTTAAAATAAGATCGGTTTCTGAAATTTTTTCCAAGTGTTTTATTGATGATTAATTAAAGGCAAATAAAAGTTAAATTAAGGAAAGTTAACCGTTTAAGCTAATTACAATTTAAACATTATCTGTAATTTTCTACATTTAGCAATCTATTATATTAAGTGTATGTATTGGTACGAAGAAGAGGTTAAAGGACTGGAAAAAAAAAGACTGCAATTAATTGATCAACCTTCAACGTTGTTCTACGGAAGTTCAACCATAAGGTTATGGGATACACTGTATGATGATTTTAAGCTGTTTAAGCCCACTAATCTGGGATTTGGAGGTTCTACACTTGCCGCTTGTTCCTGGTTCTTTAATCGTATTGTTGCCCCGTTTGATGCTAAGTCAATAGTGATCTATGCTGGAGACAATGATTTGGGAGATGGACGTCATCCCGAAGAAATTTTCATCTTTTTTGAACAGTTGTCGCATCAAATTGCTGCACGGTATGGTGAAATCCCTTGTTATTTTGTTTCTATCAAGCCAAGTATTGCCCGCCTGGATCTAATCAATTCTCTAAAATACGCCAATAACATTATTGAGAATGAGATTGTAAAATGGGATAATAACTGGAAGTTTATCAATATATTTAACAAGATGCTGAATAAGAATGGTTATCCTGAAAAGGAATATTTTCAGCCGGACGGACTTCATTTAAATATCAAAGGATATGCCCTATGGAAACAGGTTATATATGCACGGCTTTTAGAAAATTTTCATGCAGAATTAATATAAAGGTCATACAATAGCGTCATCTTGCATTGGTTTAGTATGAAATGAACAGAGAGTATATTCAATGGTATAGCCCGGTTCTTCAAAAAAATATGGAGATGCTGATTTTCGGCTATAGCGGTGCCTCTGTTTTATTTTTCCCAACAAGAATGGGGCGGTTTTATGATTATGAAAACTGGAGAATAATAGAGGCCCTGCGTGATAAGATTGAAATGGGTTATATACAGGTATATTGTGTTGATAGCTGTGATCGTGAAAGTTTTTACAGTTCGGGATTTCATCCTTCAGAAAAAATAATCCGCCATATTTTATACGAACAATATATTCTGCTTGAAGTTATTCCTTTTATCCAACAGAAAAATCCAAGTTCCTTTAAAATTGTAGCGGGTTGCAGTCTTGGTGCGTATCATGCGGTGAATTTAGCGCTGCGACACCCTGGCAACTTTAATAAAGTAGTGGGCATGAGTGGCCGGTATAACCTTGATTCAAAAATAGGGCATTATGAAGATCTGCTGGAAGGATATTGGGATGAAAACGTTTATTTTAATATGCCATTGCAATACATTCCCAATTTAACAGATGAAGATAAGTTGTTGAAAATAAAGCAAATGGATATTGTTTTGGCTGTAGGCAGAGATGACGTATTGCTCGACAATAATCATTTGTTAAGCAATGTTTTAGCAGAAAAAGGGATAAATACCTCCTTGTACATTTGGGACAAAGAGGCTCATCAGGCCCGTGCATGGCGCCAAATGGTAATCCATTATTTATAGGAACTCCGCGTGACTGTTACTTCCTTATAGATTAACTAAGTTAATGATAGTGAAAAGATGATGAGCTTCATGTAGCAGGAACCGCTCTGTCCATTTTACGATATTTAAATTTCCAAAAAAAGGGTGCGATCCTTTTTTGTCCGATTGATTTTCAGGGATAGTATTGATCAATTGTATGATATCCCGTCTGTCTGCACTAATTTGTTGTATCAGATCTTTTGTGGATTTATTTTGCCAGACTATAAACTCCGGGTCATTTTCAGCTTTATAGCTGCTCAATGAGGGGTTTTCAGTATTTAAAATTTGATTGATTCGTTCAATAAATACATGTTGATACCTTGCTAAATGTGCAATGTTATCATGGATATTCCATTTATCAGGCTGAGGCCTTTTAAATAATTGCTGCTCATCAAGATTTAAAATAAGCTCCTGAATTGTTTCATGCTGGCAATTTAATCTACAGGTTATTGAATTACTGACTTTCATGCGTGGCAACCATTGTTTTTATTTGATCCCAATTAATGATCAAATATAATGTTTTGGTACTTGGTCAATGAATTTTAATAACCAAACGTTGCAATAGAGATTAAAAAAGCAGGACCGTCATTACAACAGTCCTGCCTTATGAAGTTATACATTACACGTGCATTCCACCTGAAACTTCAATGCGTTGCGCGTTGATCCATCGGGCATCATCGGTACATAAAAAGGCTACTACACCGCCTACATCATCCGGTAATCCAACACGGCCTAAGGCTGTAGCGTCGGCAACCATTTTGTTAACCTGTTCATTGTCACGAACTATTCCACCGCTAAAGTCAGTTTCAATAGCGCCAGGGGCTACAACATTTGCTGCAATACCGCGGGAGCCTAGTTCTTTTGCCTGATACCTGGTTAAAGTTTCAATACCACTTTTCATCGCGGCATAAGCAGAGGCGCCAGGCATACTGAAACGGGCCAAGCCGGTTGATATGTTTATGATACGGCCACCATCATTAATAAGTGGTAGGGCTTTTTGAGTTAAAAAATAAACTCCTTTAAAATGGATGTTAAACAGCCTATCAAAGTCTTCTTCGCTTGTTTCTGCAAATGAAGCGTGAAAACCAACTCCTGCATTATTCACTAAAAAATCAAAATGGTCTGTATTAAAAGTATCTTTCAATGATGTGGTTACCTGTGCAAAGAATGCATCAAAGCTTTTAACATCGCCAGTATTGAGTTGTAAAGCCACTGCTTTTTGGCCTGCTTGTTCAATTTGGGCTACCACAGCCAGGGCCTCGTCCTTTTGACTATTGTAGGTTAGTATTACGTCAATACCTTTTTTGGCAATACTTAACGCCATATTTTTGCCTAAACCACGACTTCCGCCTGTAATAAGGGCTATTTTTTTTGTTTGTGTCATTACTACTTTCGTTTTAGATAAATTATTAATTTAATAAAACAAAGGTACAGGACTAACCAAAATGGTTGTTTGCAAGTATCAATCTGATATTTGCAAAATTCAAATAAGGTATTACATTCTGAATGTGACTGGTGAAAATGAGGTTTGTTTTCTGAAGAAATTAGAAAAATGTGCTACCTGCTCAAAACCAAGGCAATAGCTAATCTCCGAAATATTCCAGTCGGTTTGTTTGAGGAGGATCTTGGCCTCCTGTACAATCCTGCTACTGATAATATCCGTTGTGGTTTGCCCAATGTTTTCTTTGAGCACCTTATTCAGGTGGTTTACATGAACCGCCAGGCGGTCGGCATAATCTTTGGCAGTGCGCAGTCTGAGTTTCTGGTGAACCGATTCAATAGGAAACTGCCGCTCCAGCAGTTCAATAAATAAAGAGGATACACGTGCCGAGGCTGTATGTAATGGATACAGAGCCGTTGCCGGCTGCAACTTTTGACCGTAGTGGATCAGTTCGAGCACATAGTTGCGCAACAGGTCATATTTATAGGCATAATCTGATGATAGTTCCTTATGCATCTTTTTGAATATGAACATAATGTCCTCAACCTCCTCATCCTTAAGTTGAAATATAGGATATCCCCGGGGCTGAAAAATAGGTAGGTCGTCAAGTACTACGCCGCTCTTATTCTGGATCAAAAAATCGCTGGTGAAAATGCAGAAATAGCCTGATTGATCTTCGTCCTGGGGTACATAGTGATAGGGGATTTTGGGTGTGGCGAACAATAAGGCGTTTTTTTCAATATCAATCACCTTATCTGCATATTCGGCCCGGTTGTGGCCGCTTATCATACTAATCTTATAATAAGCCCGCCGGTTGTAAGGCATAACACCCTTTTTCCTTGCCTGGGCCATCATATCATCTATCTTGAATACATTAAAATGACCGATGTCTTTGTTGATACCTTCAGGAAGCAATAAGGAGGTATGCTTATAAAACTCCTCGATCGTGGTAATATCTAATGCCATAGTTGCAAAATTCAAATGTTATACAAATATAAGTAACTTATATTTATGCGCATAACGTGCATTTTTATGCATAAAATAACGTCAAAATGGTACATAAATGATAGCTTTATGCGTGAAATAGCCCTCAAATACAATGTTATTAGCGCGTTTTAGCGAATTATTTTACAAATTTGCTATCAAAATCACTTCAAATTAATTAAACTGTCGTTAAAAAATGTCGGCCATTGTGAGTACACAAGAACGTATTCGTCGTATTCAGATAAATGGTGACGAGGCCGCGTTTAATGAGCTGTATGCACTGCATGAAGCAAAATTGTACAGTTTTGCCTACTCACTCCTTGATGACAGGGAGGTAGCACAGGAAATTGTAAATGACGTTTTTTTGAAAATTTGGATAGGCCGCCAAAACCTTCCCCAGGTAAAAAACCTTTCGGTCTATTTATATGTGTTAATCAAAAATGCTTGTTTAAACCATATACGGAGTGTTTCTTCCAAAAAAGTAAAAGAACCACAGCTTACGGAAGCCTATTATTTTCATCTTTCTGTTGATCCCTCTCAGCTATTGATCAGTAAGGAATTGCAAGCCAAGGTTTTAATGGCGGTTAACCGCCTGCCACCCCGGTGTAAACTGATATTTAAAATGGTTAAGGAGGATGATTTGTCGGCTAATGAGGTGGCGGATATCCTTGGCCTTTCCAATAAAACAGTTTTTGCCCAGCTGGCCATTGCCCTTAAAAAATTGGATGACGTATTAGGCGGAAGTTAAGGGTTAAAGTTTTCTGCTTTTCTTGAATATTTTTGCCTGAACCGGGATTTTTCGGATTAAATGGATTACCACAATACTTTTATGTAGAGTTAGTATAATCCTTTAATCCAATAAATCTGTTTAATCCCGGTTCAGACAATACCAGCGGAGCGAGTCCTCAAAAAAACTTTTATTTTCTTTTAGGAAAAAACCCATAGTACGGTGTCCTTACAACAGAGCACGAATAATTACTATGGGAAAGTCAAGGTTTATTGAGTTAATGGCTAAAAGTATGGGCAAAACTGCCACTGAGGAAGAATTGGCCGAACTCAACATATTTCTTGAACAATTTCCTGAACATAAACGAATGCACCAGGTTACCGACGCTTTAAAAGGTAACACCGGGCAACCGGAAACCGTTAAGCAAAAGGATATCAGCAAAAAGCTGGAAGAACTTTGGTATAAAATTAAATCGACAGATATAAATTCTGCAACGTTTACCGAAACAGCTAAAATAAAACCTTTATTTAAATGGCAGATGGCTGCTGCAGCCATCTTGATATTAGGTGTGGCAGGCGGTTTATTTTATATGCGTAAATTGCAGTCAGATGCTTTAGCCGCCAGCCTCATCATGCATAAAATTTATGTACCTTATGGAGCTACCCAGAAGCTGGTTATGCCCGATGGTACCAAAGTGGTGCTGAATGCCGGCAGTACGTTTTCGTACCCGGAAAAGTTTGCAAAAAACACGAGGGACGTAAACTTAACAGGCGAAGGCTTTTTTGAAGTGACACATAATGCCAAAAAGCCATTCCTGGTTCATACCAGTAAGCTTACCATAAAAGTACTCGGAACGGTATTTAACGTGAAGGCTTATAATGACGATAAAACGATTGAAACAACACTGTTAAAAGGTAAGGTGCAGGTTGAACTAAAGGATAAACCTGAGAAAACCATTATACTGCTACCCAATGAGAAGCTGATGGTAGCCAATAATTTACCACGGACAAAAGCGCCTGTCGGTGATAAAAACGAGGCCAAAATAGAATACCAGGTTACTGAATTACCGGAAGTTAAACCCGAAGATTTTAAAGAAACCGCCTGGCTTGATAACCGTATCCTGTTTACCAATGAACTGTTTGAGGACGTAGCTAAACAAATAGAACGCAAGTATAACATTCAGGTGGTATTTGAAGATCAGGTTCTGAAAGCTGAGCAGATAAGCGGCTTACTGGACAAGGAATCATTACAGCAGGCTATGCAAATTATTGAAATGACCACTCCGTTCAAATTCAGAATAGAGGGAAAAGTACTTTACCTGGCCAAAAAATAAAACAAAAACTAATTAATTAACCCCTAAAACCAAGCGTATGATATTAAAAGATTACCTATCAGATTCCTGAAGATCCCGAAATAAACAAGGGAAGAGCTGGCACTCCTCCCCATAAAAACAAGGATTTTATTAACAAGCGTAAGCAGTTATTACACGGGCTTACGCTATCCATTTATTTTCAAAACAAATGTAATGAAAAAAACAAGAAGGGTATTTCCGCTTCAGGGTGTCCCCGTATGTCTAAAAGTTATTTTGCTGATGAAAGCAGTTTTCCTTCTAATTCTGGTTACGTGCATGCAAGTTTCGGCAAAAGTGTATTCTCAGCAAAAATTCACACTGAGCATTAAGCAAACCGAAGTAAGCAGTATACTAACCAAAATTCAAAAACAAAGTGATTATCGTTTCTTTTACAACTACTCGGCCATTAAAAAACTGGGCAGGGTTGATCTTGATGTAAAGGATGCCACGATAGATCAGATACTGAGCACCATTATTGATAATAAGTTATCGTATAAGATGACCGATGACCATGTGGTTATCATATCAAACCAGGATGATGCCAGCAAACAAGCCATTATAAAGGGCAAGGTTGTTGATAAAACAGGTGAAGCGTTAATTGGGGTAAGCGTTAAACTGCAGGGTACCAATGTTGGTGTTACTACTGATGTTAATGGTAGCTTCAGCATCAATGCACCCGATGATGGTACGCTTGAATTAACCTACATTGGTTATGCCAAGAGGATAGTTTCTATAGGTGGTAACCATAACTTAACCATTACTATGGAAACTTTACCATCTGCCTTAACCGAGGTAGTGGTGGTTGGTTATGGCACTACCAAGAAATCAGATCTGACAGGCTCTGTGGCCAGCATCAAAGGCGCCGATATTCAGAATTTGCCGGTAAGCAACGCTGCACAGGCATTAGATGGTCGCGCAAGCGGTGTAAGCATCGTTCGTAATGATGGTTCGCCGGGAGCGGCACCAAGTATCCGTATTCGTGGTACAGGAACTATTAATAATGCCGATCCATTAATTGTAATTGATGGGGTTGCCACCAGTGATCCTAATGCACTTAGCGACCTTAATCCTAATGATATAGCCACATTTGACGTATTGAAAGATGCCTCCGCAAGTGCAATTTATGGTACCAGGGCGGCCAACGGGGTTGTTTTAATAACTACTAAAAAAGGAACTTACAACCAAAAACTAAGTACTACCGTTAATTTTTATAGTGGCTTTTCAAACTCAACCAAGTATCTTAAATTGTTAACGGCTCCACAATTATATCAACTTAAAAGAGAGCGTTACACCAATGATGGGGTTGCGATAGATGCACCATGGAATGATACTTATTATGCCACGCAAAGAACCGATTGGCAGCGCGCCATTATGGGAACCGGCCATGTAACCAATGGCGATATTAGCATACAAGGTGGTAATGATGCCTCCAATTATTACTTCTCCACTTCTCTTTATAAAGAAGATGGTATTATTGATAAAACCGACTTTAAGCGTTTCAGTACCCGCATCAATTCTGAGCATAAGATAAAACCATGGTTTAAAATAGGCGAAAACATACAATTAACCTATGCCGATAATAATGGGTTCAATAATAATGATTCGCAAACTGGTTTAATATTTTCGGCATTGCGTTTTAACCCGGCAATTCCGCTGGTAAATCCAGATGGTACTTATGGTACGTCGAAAGCTTTTGCCAATCAGCTGGGCGATATTAACAGCCCTTACGCTACCATACAGGAGGCAGACCGGTACAATAAAAAGTATAGGGCATTGGCCAATGCCTTTGCCGAGATCACATTTATAAAAGATTTAAAACTGCGTGTTAACTATGGCTTTGATGGTACCATAAACAGAGGTTACAATTTTTCTATACAGGACGTTAACCAGGCCAGGCAAAATATCGCCTCTACTTTAACACAATCAGAATCAGAATCATCTTCACAGCTGTTGGAGGCTTTCATGACCTATGATAAAGTATTTGGCAAAAGCCATTTAACGGTTACAGGCGGTTATTCTTATCAAAACTTTAAGGGTAACAATTTTAGTGCCGGCCGTGTTGGTTTTGATGACACATCTGTTAATCAGCGTATTTTAAATAATGGTACAACTTTATTAACCGCGTCTGGCGGGGATGCTGCAGATACTCCTTCATCACTTGAATCGGCATTCGGACGGGCCAATTATGATTATGATGGTAGGTTCCTGGCAACATTTACCTTCCGCGCTGACGGTTCTTCAAGATTCGGCCCAACAAACAGATGGGGTTATTTTCCGGCATTTTCATTAGGCTGGAGACTGATAAACGAAGAGTTTATCAAAAACATCAGTTGGATCAGTAATCTGAAACTTACCGGTGGCTGGGGCGAGCTGGGTAATCAAAGTATCACCCCTTTTCAATATGTAAGTTCAATTACTGTTAATAATACCTATGGTAATGGCGGCTACGCGTTTGGCGGCACGGGGGTAAGTGGGGCTGCCATAACAACCATAGCTAACCCGGATATACACTGGGAACGTACTGCTATGTCAAACGTGAGTTTAGAGGCTGGCTTTCTGAACAATCAGTTAAGTACAACACTAACATATTTTAATAAGAATACGAAGGATATGCTTTTGGTACCACCGGCAGTGGGTACTTATGGTTTAGTAAACATCCCTTTTACTAACGTTGGCAAAATGAATAACCATGGTATTGAGGTTGATGTAAATTACCAGGGAGGTAATAAGGTTAAATATTCTATCGGCGCAAATGCTTCGTTTATTAAAAACAAGGTTACCGAATTAGATGGTGCAGGTTCATTTGTAGGCTCAGCAGTGTATGGTCGTTCAAGCCAGGAAATTTCCAGAACTTATCAAGGACAGCCCATAGCCTCTTTTTATGGCTGGAAAACCAATGGCTTATATCAAACCCAGGCCGAAATTGATAATGACCCAGCCCTGAAGAATGATCCCCGTAAGGGAAACATCAGGCCTGGCGATGTACGTTTCCTCGATCTGGATGGCAATGGCTTAATTGATGGTAATGACCGTACCAACCTGGGTAATCCTAATCCTAATGTTACTGCAGGTTTACAGGCTAGTGTATCTTATAAAGGCTTTGATCTGGCAGCAAACTTTACCGGAGTATTTGGTGTAAGCCTCTATAATGCTGATAGGATGCAGGGTATTGACCCAACTTATCCGTTTAATTTATATGCCGAAGATCTTGGTCGTTGGACCGGACCAGGAACCAGCAATACCATTCCACGGATGTCACTTGACCGTGCTAATGATAATTACCGTACATCTGATCTTTTTGTAGAAAGTGGTAACTACTTCAGTCTTAAAAATGTAACCCTGGGTTATACTTTACCGGCTTTGTGGGCAAAAAAGGCGGCCATGAGCAGCGTGCGTATATATGCTTCGGGTCAAAATGTATTTATAATAACCAAGTATAAAGGTTATACGCCGGAGCTGGGTTATACTGATGGCAACGTGCAAAGAGGGGTTGATGTAGCCCAGTACCCATCATTACGTACTATAACATTTGGTATAACAGCAAAATTGTAACGTCATGAAATCAAAAAATATATTATATATAACAGTGCTGGTGTTATTATCAACCACAGGCTGTAAAAAAGCACTTGATTTAGAGCAAAAAGGTGTTTACAATTCAGACAACTATTTCAAAACCCAGGCCGACGCTGTGAATGCTGTTACCGGTATATATAGCTTATTGGAAGGTGAGGATTACATAGCTCACGCAGAAACCACCTTCGACGTAGCATCTGATGATTACTGGCGCTCAGGTGACCATAGCGAAGATGAGGCTATTGAGAACTTAACCTATGATGCTTCAAACGCGCAGGTTAACTACAGCTGGAAATGGAAATACGAAACCGTAAACCGTTCAACCAATTGCATTTTAAATATCCCCAAGATCACCAATATCGATGCTGCCATTAAAACACGTAGTATAGGCGAAGCTTACTTTTTCAGGGCATTTGGCTACTGGCGCTTAATGGTTATTTATGGCGATGTACCTATCATTACCGAGGATGATTATACCAAGCAAAACTTCAATGTACCCAAATCGCCGATTGAAGATGTGCGCAAGCAAATTGAATCAGACTTGAAACTAGCGATTGCTAATTTACCAGAAAGCTATGGCGCTGCCGATCGTGGACGTGTAAGTAAGGGGACTGCGCTTGGTTTATTAACCAAATTGTATATGTACTGGGAAAAATTTCCTGAGGCAATTGCTACCGGACAACAGGTAATATCAAACAGTAATTACGCCTTAGCTGCAAATTACCAGGATAACTTTACCCGTAAGAACGAAACCAGTACAGAATTGCTTTTCTCCATACAAGCCGTACAAAACATCATTCAAAACGACTTTACCGTATATTATATCCCAAGACCATGGGGCGGTTATGGCTTTAGTCAGCCATTGCAGGGGCTTGCCGATGAGTTTGAGGCCAATGACCCGCGTAAACAGGCCACGCTTTTAGGTGTTGGCGATCAGATTGATATTGGTGATGGCAGCGGACTTACCACTTTCACATCAGATCTTTCTGCAACAGGATATGTTTTCCGCAAGTATGCGGTATTTAACACGGCAGCTGCCGGTGGTGGTGTTGATCATACCTTCGCGGTACCGTTAATGCGCTCAGCGGATATTTACTTGCTGGTTGCAGAAGCCTTAATTCGTACGCAGGGAGCAGGAGCAGGTGATGCCCTGATCAACCAGATCAGGCACCGGGCATCAGCTTCATTACCATCAGTTAGTGGTGCAGGGATGACGCAACTGATCCATGAGCGCCGGGTAGAACTGGCAGGAGAGGGTGAACGACACCAGGATCTGATGCGCTGGGATAAGGATAAAATTGTAGATATAGCGGCCATCTATAACTCGCCGGTATCAAAGGCTCCGATAGACAAAAACAAAAATGTCATTTTCGTTCGTCCTAAACATTATTATTACCCAATTCCACAGGTTGAAATTGACAAGAGTAAAGGTGTTTTAATACAAAATCCTAATTTTTAAAGGATGACAATATAACAGCCGACAACCAAGATAGAAATTTCTTTAAATGAATGCTTTGTTCTGGTTGTTGGCGTTATATAATAAAAGCAATCTAAGGTAAATTGTCATTTCGAACGAAGAGAGAAATCTTATACAATCTGTAAGATCTCACGTATAAGATTTCTCCTCGTTCCTCGTTCGAAATGACATTACCGTTTTATATTCAATAGCAGACAAATCACACCCTGATAAATGAAAAATTGTTTACTTGTACTTATTGCTTTAGCATTTGGCCTTAAAACCAATGCCCAGGTTGATCAAAAAGCGTCATTAGCTTTTATTGAACGAATTATACCAGGCAAAAGCGGCTCTTTTATTGTGGAAGCGATTCCGCAGCAAAATGGTAAAGATGTGTTTGAGCTTGACAGTAAGAACGGTAAAATAGTTTTACGGGGTAATAATGGCTTATCCATAGCATCCGCCTTAAATTATTATCTCAAAAATTATTGCTTTTGTGATATCGGCTGGAACGGTACCAACTTGAAATTACCCGCAACATTGCCGCTGATAAAAGGTACTATCCACAAAGCTACGCCGTATCAGTACCGTTACTATTTAAACTATTGTACTTACAATTATTCCATGGCCTGGTGGGATTGGGAGCGCTGGCAAAAAGAAATTGACTGGATGGCCCTAAACGGCATTAATCTGCCGCTGGCCATAACCGGCGAAGAAGCCGTTTGGCAAAACGTATACAAAAGCATGGGTTTTACCGATAAACAACTGGATGAGTTTTTTAGCGGTCCTGCTTATTTTGCCTGGTTCTGGATGGGTAACATTGATGCCTGGGGCGGTCCGCTGCCGCAGCATTGGATGGATACACACAAAGAGTTGCAAAAGAAAATATTAGAACGTGAACGTTCATTTGGAATGAAGCCTGTATTGTCCTCATTTACAGGACATGTTCCGCCATCGTTTAAAGATAAATTCCCCGGTGCAAAGGTTAAAAAAACCAACTGGGATGCCGGTTTCCCCGATGTATATATCCTTGATCCCGACGATCCTATGTTTGAAACCATCGGCAAAAAATATATAGAGGCACAAACAAAAGAGTTTGGTACCGATCACCTGTACTCGGCCGATACTTTTAATGAAAATGTACCCCCAACCAATGATTCCACCTACCTGGATGGCATGAGCAAAAAGGTTTTTAATTCCATGGCCGCAGCTGATCCCAAAGCAATTTGGGTGATGCAAGGCTGGATGTTCCACTATAACAACAAATTCTGGCAGCCCCAGCAGATCAAGGCGCTGTTAAACGCCGTGCCGAACGAGCAAATGATCGTTTTAGACCTGTACAGCGATGCGCATCCGGTTTGGAACCGTACCGAAGCTTACTATGGCAAACCCTGGATCTGGAGCATGCTGCAAAACTTTGGCGGAAATATCAGCTTATTTGGCCGTATGCGCCACGTAGCTGCCGATCCCGCCATCGCCCTGCATGACCCCGAATCAAAAAATATGCGCGGTATAGGCGTAACCCCCGAAGGTATCGAACAAAACCCGGCCTTGTTTGCCCTCATGCTGGAGAATGTGTGGAACGATACACCTATTGATGCCGATAAATGGCTGGTGAACTACGCGCAAAGACGTTATGGTCAAAGCAACAACCAGATCAATGAGGCATGGCAGATCCTGCTCAACTCAGTTTATTCAGGTGGATTAACTGAAGGCGGCTCCGAATCTATCATCGTTGCCCGCCCAACCTTTAAAAAGACCATCGACAGGGTGCTAACCAAGCTTGATTATGACCCGGTGCAATTGGTTAAAGCCTGGGGTTTGTTTATAAATGCCGCCGACAGTCTGCACCAAAGCGATGGCTTTCAATACGATCTGGTTGATATTACCCGTCAGGTATTGGCAAACTATGCTAGTCCGCTGCAGCAAAAAATGGTGGCGGCTTATCAAAGTAAGGATAAAGCAAACTTTAAATTATCCAGCACCCAGCTTTTACAGCTGATGGATGATATGGATGCTTTGTTAAGTACCCGCAAGGATTTTTTACTGGGCAAATGGATCATCGAAGCCAGGGCAAATGGTATCACTGAAAAAGAAAGGAACCTGTATGAATTTAATGCCCGCGACCTGGTTACCCTTTGGGGCGATAAGGAAAGCGGTCTGCGGGAATACTCTAACCGCCAATGGGCAGGATTAATAAAAGGCTATTATAAACCGCGCTGGGAACTGTTTTTTAGCCAGTTGGATAAATCATTATCATCGGGGACTGAGTTTGATGCCAATGCTTTTGATAAACAGGTAAAGGATTGGGAATGGCAATGGGTAAACAAACATGATAATGCTTACCCGAATACCATCAGCGGTAATCCGGTAGAAAAAGCTAAACAATTGTTCAAGAAATATAACAACGTAATTCAGCAAGCTTATCAACGCTAAAATAATGAACAGACGTATCTATATCACTGCTCTTTTAGTTGTCGCACTATCGGTTTGCAGTAGTTTAGGCTATGGTCAGGCTATCAATGACCATATATTCCCCGCACAGGCATCAGCCAAACCATTTATTGATTTTGACAGTAAAGGTTTTCTGATCAATGGGAAACGTACCTTCCTGGCCTCTGGTGGAATAGATTATGCAAGGGTTCCGCATCAATTGTGGCGCGATAGACTGCTGCGTTTAAAACGGGCAGGCTTTAATTGTGTAGAGGTATATTCCTTTTGGAATTTTCATGAACCCCAGGAGGGCAAATTTGATTTTACCGGCGATCATGATCTGAACGCGTTTTTATCAATCGTGAAAAGCCTGAATATGTATGTCATTGCCAGGGTGGGGCCATATGCCTGCGCCGAATGGGACCTGGGTGGATACCCGGTATGGTTAAAATTTAAAGAAGGTTTGCGTGTTCGGGAAGATAATGCAGAATTTGAAAAGTATGTAGATCGCTTTTTTGATCATCTTTTGCCTGTTATATTTAATCAGCAGATTAATAAAGGCGGCCCGGTTATTATGGTTCAGCTTGAAAATGAGCACAACAATGGCTGGGGAACGATAGTCGCTGATAACTATTTTAAACACTTACAAAGCAAGGCATTGAGCTTAGGCTTACAGGTACCTTATTTTTTCAGCGGTCTGCACCATTCAAGCGATCCTGCGGGTGATAGTACGCTGGATGATCCAAAGCGGCCAAATCCATGGTTCTCAACAGAGTTCTGGAGTGTGTGGTACTCCCAGTATGGCGCTAAACCAACTGACGCAGCAGTATATGACCGCCGTACCTGGAAAATCATAGCACATGGTGGTAATGGTTATAATTACTATATGGCTTATGGTGGATCGAACTTTGGTTATACCAATAATGATGAAGATGCGGCATCCTATGATTACGGCTCGGCCATTGGTCAGGCTGGTGATCTGCGACCCATTTATTATACCTTTAAACGTGCGGCTGTATTCGCCCGCAGCTTTCAGGATGTACTGGAGAATAGCAGCGATGCTACATCAGCCTATAAAGACATTGCCGCAGATAGCGGCCTGAAAGTAACCGCGCGTTCAGCCAATATTGGCGATTTGATATTTTTAGATAATCCCGGCACAAATCCGCTCAAAGCTACGGTTAAGGTTGGTAATGATATACCAACAGCACCTATAACACTGGCTCCCGGCGAGATCTATCCGCTGGTACATAATTATACCATCAATAACCAAATAACCCTTAACTGGGCGCTTACACGCATATATGGACTGGTAAAACAAGGTAATACCACCACTATTTTGGTTGAGGCCGCAAAAGGCGATCCCATATCTCTTTACTTTAAAATAGGCGGTAAACCAACTGTTCCTAAAGCAACTACAGCATTTAAAATAAGCGATGGTAATATTGATCTGGTAACTACTCCAACAGAAAATCCTACCGAATATACTTTTGAGGCAGGCGGTCAGCGCATTCGTGTACTGGCAATGGATGCAAAAGCACTTGATAAAACATGGATAGCAGGGCAGGATGGAACAAATATAATTATTAGTGGTGCATCATATTTGGGTGAGGTTAAGCTACAAAATAACCAACTATCGGCAACAGCTGAATATCCATTAATCGGCAAGAAAGATGGTGCTGTACGGTTATATCTGGAAGATAAATCATCATTATTAAAATCTGTATATCAGCCAGATATAAAATTGAACTCAACTATCAATTTATCGCCATGGCAAAATAAAAATGCAGCGGTATACGCCCAGCTGGGTTATGATGACAGCAACTGGTTTAGTTCGGTCAATCCATCACAAATGGGGGCCGATGGCAATGTAACCACCGATGCCTGGTACCGCACCCAATTGGATATACCATCATCCGGAAAATACACCATGCAGGTTGATGGCGGTGACCGTGCCACTGCTTTTATTGATGGTAAGCAACTTGCAAACTGGAAAGTGAGAAAAGGAGAAATAGCGTTTGATATAGAAAAAGGCAAACATACACTGGCTGTATTCACCGCGCATGATGGTCGCGATAAACTCCCTACTTATACCGGGTCTATTACCGATATAGACAAAAAGGGGGTATCAGGGCAAGTTCAACTAAAAAAGGGAGGCCCCTTTATCAGTACAACAACCAATTGGTATTTTACAAAGGCTGAAAAAGCCTCGGATGTAAAAAATATTATTCCACCATTTGACACTACTCAATGGAAAAAATACAAGATCAATGATGATGCGTTTAATAAACAGGAGGGGTTCGGTTGGTTTCAAACCATTATCCCTGTGCAGGAAAGTAATCCATCAAAATTGCTAATCAATTTCAGAAGTGTGGACGAGGATGCTACGGTGTTTATTAACGGCAAACAGGTAGTGCAGCATAAAGGCTGGAATTCGCCTTTCGAGGTAGAGGTTAATGATACAGCTACGCTTAAAAAGCCCATCACACTTACTTTATTCATCGAAAACTACTCCAACGAAGGCGGAATTGATCAACCGGTAAAAATAAACAGCATAGGCGATGGCATAGTGATAAGCAACTGGAAAATGTTGGGTGGACCGGGCGACCCAAATGAGGTTAAAGGCTGGAACGCATTGGCACCTAAAGCTATGTTTCCAGGTCCGCAGTTTTTCCGTTCTCACTTCACTGTACCAACACCAAAAGGCAAACACTTGATATGGCGCGTGCACACCGATGGCTTGAGTTACGGCTCGGTATGGGTAAACGGCCATAATTTGGGCCGTTACCCTGAAAAAATTGGTAATATTGGTATGTATATACCAGAATGCTGGTTAAAAGCGGGCATCAATCAACTGGTGGTTTATGATGAGAATGGTAAGCGACCTGATGGGGTGAGTGTACGATTGGAGAAAGAGGCGAGTAAGGGGATTTATAATTTGATGTCATCGCGAGACACGAAGTAACTATTATAAGCTTGTCATTCTGAGCGATAGCGAAGAATCTAATAGCCGCCATGCATGTTCATGAATAGATCCTTCGCTATCGCTCAGGATGACATATTGGGTTTTTAATTATGGCCCATCACCACCATGTCATTGCGAGGCATGAAGCAATCTCAACAGGCCGGGCTGAATGCTTAGCATAATGAGATTGCTACGCTCGTAATGACATGGGGGATTTATTTTATAAACAATAAAAATAGAATACAAAACATGACGCTATCCAATAACCGGTTTACAACGCTCGATATTTTCAGGGGGATGACCATATGTTTTATGATCATTGTGAATGCCCCCGGTTCAGGCGCGGTGCAGTGGGCGCCGCTTGATCATGCCGCCTGGTTTGGTTTTACACCAACCGATCTTGTTTTTCCATCTTTCCTGTTCGCGGTGGGGAACGCGCTTAGCTTCTCCAAAAACAAATTTGAAAGCAATAGCGCGTTTTTACGTAAGATAGGTAAGCGCACAATAATTATATTTTTACTGGGATACCTGATGTACTGGTTCCCTTTTTTCCATCGCGAAGCCGGGGGATGGGCATTTAATTCGCTGGGCAATACCCGCATCATGGGTGTATTACAGCGTATAGCGCTTTGTTATTTCTTTGGATCGTTCATTGTTCATTACTGCTCAAAAAAGGCCTCATTGGTGATCTCTGCGGTACTTTTATTAGGGTATTGGATATTCCTGTTATTATTTGGAGAGCCCGGCAAGGAGTTTACCATGCTGGGTAATGCAGGTACACGTTTGGATATCCTGATCATGGGCAATGCACACCTATACCACGACAAAGGCGGCCCAATAGCATTTGACCCCGAAGGTTTGCTGAGTACCCTGACAGGCATCGTCAATGTAATTGGGGGATATTTGGCTGGGGCGTATATACAGCGCAAAGGCCGTAATTATGAAACGGTTGCCAAACTGATGATAGTTGGTGTAGTTTTAATTGGAGCAGCCCTTTTCTGGGGCCAGTTTTTCCCCATCGCTAAAAAAATATGGACAAGTCCGTTTGCGTTGCTTACGATTGGGATCGATCTGCTGATCATTGGCATACTGATTTATGCCATCGAAATAAAGAACATCAAACGCGGTACTAATTTTTTCCTGGTATTTGGCCGCAACTCATTGGCTATTTACTTGCTATCAGAGTTATTATTCACCGTTATCTCAACCGTTTGGGTAAAACCCAATCTCAGCTTTTACGACTGGATAAACCAGGTGTTTTATCAGCCGCTTTTCCCGGGGGCATTTGGCACATTGGTTTTTGCACTGTGTTATATGATGCTTTGCTGGTTTGTTGGCTATCTGATGGATAAAAGAAAGATCTACATTAAAATATAATACGGCTTTATGTATAGAATAGCTTTCCCAATAAAGCCCGCTTTGGTGTTGTTGATGGCATTTACCATTGCTTTTAAAACGTACGCGCAGCAAAAATCAAACTTGCACTATGTAAACCCGTTAATTGGCACAACCAAAAGCGGCGTACTTACGCATTGGGGTGGTGATGGCGGAACTTATCCCGGAGCGGTTAGTCCCTCAGGCTTTATACAGATAAGTCCGGAAACCCGTGTTACGGGTGCTAAAGGATACAATTATATCGATTCATCTATATATTATTTTAGTTGTTTTGGTCATCATAGCGGGTTTCCAGAGGGTTCATCAGGGCGTTTATTTATTATGCCCGTTGCAGGTGATCAAAAATTTGAACCCGGTCAGCATAGCAGTCGCTTTTCACATCGTAATGAAGTTGCCAAGCCTGGTTATTACAGGGTGAAATTTAGTGATAACCATATTATCACAGAGGCCGGTACCGCTACACGCAGCGGCATATTGCGTTTTACCTTTCCTGCAAAAATAAAGGCACAGGTTTTTGTAGGCAATACCGGCAGCATCACTATCGTTTCAGGACAGGTAATACATGGATCAGCGTTAAATACGGTAATCAATTTTAGTGAAGACTATATTGAAAAAAAACAGGTAAAGGATGGATATCTGTTTACGTTTAAAGGCTCCAATAACCCAAAGATTATTGATTTAAGGTTAAGCACATCTACTGTAAGTTTTAAAGGCGCACAAACCAATATCGACCGGGAAATTGGCAAACAAAGCCTGGAGGCAATTGCTAAAGGTGCATCTATAGAATGGTCAAAGCAACTATCCACAGTTGATATTACTGATGCCAGCGAGAATAACAAAACTGTATTTTACACGGCTTTGTACCATTCTTTACTGATCCCCTGGGTAATTTCAGATGTAGATGGTAATTATAGGGGCAATGATGGCGCTATTCATCATACCGGTGGCAAATACCAGTATGGCGGTTTTTCCCCCTGGGACACATTCCGGTCGTTACACCCGTTGCTGAGTTTGCTGTACCCCGATAAGCAGAATGATATTATTTTATCCATGCTGGATATTTATAAGCAAACAGGTCATTTACCAACAGAAAGCATGACGGGTAACCATGCTATACCCATTATCGTGGATGCTTATTTAAAAGGTATTACTGGCTTTGATAAAACACTGGCCTATGAGGCCATGAAAAAGAGTATCGTTGATTCGCCCTTTGTGCAAAAGGATATGGGGATATATCATCGTATGGGGTATATTCCTTATACCAGCTCCGAATCGGTTACCCGGACAGTAGAATATGCCTATGATGACTGGGCCCTAGCACAATATGCCAAACAGGTGATGAACAATGAGCCCGATTACCAGCTTTTGGAGCAAAGAGGATTTAATTACCGGAACCTGTTTCATCCGGAAACGATGTTTATGCTCCCCCGGTCAGGAGTTGATTTCAAGATCAATCCGGCCATGTCTGGTTATAAGGAAGGTGATAAATGGGTATATTCTTATTTCGTACCCCATAATGCAAAAGATCTGGTTAACCTGATGGGAGGCAATAATGCCTTCGTTAACCGCCTGGATTCCGCTTTAAGGAATGATGTTATACTATTTGATAATGAAACGGTTATACATTTACCGTATCTTTTTAATGCCGCTGGTCGACCGGATTTAACCCAAAAATGGTGCAGATATATTATGCTGTCGCGATACAAGAATAGACCGGACGGTTTACCCGGTAATGATGACCTGGGGGCTATGTCAAGTGCATATATATTCAATGCATTGGGGATATTTCCGGTAAGTCCCGGAAAAGCAGAGTATGCAATTGGTTCGCCTTTGTTTCAATCGATAAAACTGCATTGGGCCGGTAATAAAACGTGGATAATTGAAAGTAAGGATCAGTCGGCGGTGAATATGTATGTGCAGTCATTAACTGTTAATGGTGAGGATCATGAGGAATTGATTATCCCGCATGCTGTACTTGCACAAGGTGGAAACATGCAGTTCACTATGAGCAATAGTGTACAAAACTGGCCAGTGGATAAAGATCCGATAACCTTATCAGAAACAAAAACGCCGTCTGCTATCCGGTTAGTAAAATATGATCTGCAAAAAACGAGGGTGGAACCCAATGAACTTTTATGGCTGCATTTTACCTTGAAAAACAATGGTTCAACAGGCACCAGAAACTTGAAGCTGTATGTCGACGGAAGGGTTTATACTACAAAAAATTACCTGGTGCAGGAGGGACAGATCTTAACCGATTCCATTAGCTGCAGGCTATACCGTTTGGGTTCAGTAAATGTTGCATTAGAAGGTAAAAACGGAACAATGATTGAAATTATAGAACCGGCACAACTAGTAAAACATCCCTTTGAAATATCCGGGCCTAATTTCAGTCCGCTTATCAAACAGGATCAAGATCAACAGATAGCCTATACCATAAAAAACCTGACGGGCAAAGATCAACTGTTTACTATCCCGATAAGTATTGGTGATTCTCTGTTATATACAGACCATATTCAACTTACTCCAGGCGAAAGCAAGACAAAGGAGCACCGTTTTACAGATCATCAAACGGGTATTAAAACACTCCGGATTGATAGTACCATTACAAAATACAAGGTTTATAAAAGGAATACAGGATCATT
This sequence comes from Mucilaginibacter sp., assembly GCA_030445275.1. Classification (GTDB taxonomy): domain Bacteria; phylum Bacteroidota; class Bacteroidia; order Sphingobacteriales; family Sphingobacteriaceae; genus Mucilaginibacter. The sequence goes on along the minus strand of JAUCSE010000105.1, from coordinate 791 downwards.
ACTGCTTGATTTGTCGCTTACAACGAATAGTAATAACCAATTGGTAACTGATCGCTCAGGTTTTGAAAATAATGCGCACATTATCCGGTCAAAAGCTGCCAATACGATCACTGAAGAAAGGATATTATTAGGCGACGATTGCTTTGTTGAAGTACCTCATGCCGTAAGCCTGGATAATATGGATCAAACCATTACCATGATGGCCTGGATTTATCCTGAGGGACAAGAAAGTGGTTTGGTTGATATGCTGAGTAAAGGCGATACCCATGTTTTACAAATGGCCGATAACAAAACGCTCACCTTTTTTGCAGGAGGCTGGGGCAGGGGCGATTGTACGGTAAATTTACCGGCTGATTGGAAACAGCACTGGCACCATATAGCCGGCGTTTGCAATGGCAATGTTTTGCTGGTTTATATTGATGGTAAACTAAGCGGAACATCAACAGTGCAAGGGCCGGTAAACCTGTCGGTAGCCAACAAATGGCAAATCGGACGTAATGAGGAGTTTCCGTCAGAAAGGGTATTTCATGGTTATATGGATAAAATCAAGGTGTATGCACAACCACTGTCAACAGATGAAATTCTGAAGATGTTTAACAAAGAGAAAGCTGATTTTTCGAATTAAACTGATACGGTTGCGATTTGAAGGATCTAAAAAAAAGTAGCTGTCATTTCCTTTAGATTAGCTTCAACAAAATAATATAGGTTGTTATTATTGTTGAAGCTTTCTTTTTGCTTCTTTTTCTTTGTTAATAACTATGATTTTTGTGGAAAAAGTTAACAGCGGTAAA
>JAUCSE010000104.1 GCA_030445275.1 Mucilaginibacter sp. | reverse complement strand
AAGTGTAAAAGCCCGGTCGCATTGCATACTTCCACCGGTATGCTTTGGCCAGGTAGGCATCTTTAAACGGTAGGGAATCTCTGACCGGATTGTCGTACACGGCATTCATAGGCACGAACTTGCCGTTCCCGTCCAGAACGCTCAACCACGAATGGCCCCCATAGTTGCTGTTGCTCCAAAACGGGCTGAACTCACTGGCGGTTGGGATGCCTATCGCTCGTAACCAGTATGCTGCAATCGTATTCAGATCCCCGCAGCGGCCTCCGCCTGACGCGTTTAGTTCCTTGAGCGTAAATGTTCCCGGGAAAAAGCTTATGGCATCGTTGGTGTACTTGTAGCGCCTCTTGAGGCTGTCATTTATGATCCCGGCAATCTTTATCCTGTCGGTTGTAGCACCTGCACGGTCAAGGATCCATTTACTGTTCATGAAGAAGTATTTCCTCCAGTTTTGCAACGGTTCTTTCTCCACCCTGTATGGAAGTACAAATTCTTCAAACTCACCAAATGTCAGGGTCTTGGCCCATGGGAGTTTCCAGGCCAGGAAGGCGAAGTCGATATTTTCAATTAACTCACTGGATTTTATCGATTTTATATCTTCTTTGAAGACCGGTTTGGTAAATAGTATTTTACCGCTATGGGTAGAGTCCTCATATCTCTTTTTGAAATAGCAAATACTATCGATGCCGATACTCCTGCTAAAAAGGTCATAGGAACAGCTTCCGAAGCTATTTACCTCCTGATATTGGGAATACCCCTTTCCTATCATATTATTTATTAAAAAATATGCAGCCCTGAGTTTAAGGCTATCCTTCCTATCTGATGAATAATGGTCAAGCACCTTTCGAAGTTCTGCCGAATTACCTCCGGCGAAGTGCAATGCAAGGTTTAGCCTTTCGGTATCTGTAGAGGGCGTGTCGTTTTTATTGTTGCACGACAAGAAAAGAAACAGCATCAGTACCCAACTCCAGAATTTAAGCATACCTATCAGTTTAAACGTAAGAGACGATGTCATTTATATTTCAATAGGATATTTGCCATTTCATTTTTCATGTTGTCAACTTCTTCAGAATGGACTTTCTCGGGCATCCGGATTATTTCCTTTACAATTGGCAAAGCTTTTTCTATCATTCTGTTTTTTAGATAAAACTGCACTAAAAGATATTTAGGATTGAATCTGGAAGGAGCCATATAAGAAGCTTCTTTATAGCAGGCTTCTGCTTGTATATTATTATTGGTTTGTTGGTAGGCATTACCAAGAAATAACAAAAGGTCAATGCCAGCCTCTATACGCCTGCATTCTTCCATAACTTTTATGCTTTTTTGATAGTAACCAGTCTCAAACAATATGGCACCATAGTTATACAAAAAATTACTTCGATGCCTGAGTTCGGGATAGGCCTTAGCAAATAAATGTAAAGAGTACCCACCATTTTTAACGCGATATTTACCTGTTTCTTTCCATAAAAGTGTCGCCTGGTATTGTCCCTCACAGTAAACCACGGCCCCGATAAGAAGTAAAGCATATAAACCACGATTTAGCTGTCGCAGCCCCCAATTACTTATCCTGATGGACGGGATTTTGGAAGCAACCTCAGCAAGGGAAAGCATTGCAACAGCCAAAATAATAGAAACACGAAAACTATAATAAAAAACAGAAGAAATAAGAATCAGGAGCAGCGTCAGGGCTGGATAAATATTCGGAGTCCTGTGCTTTAAATAAGTTATCAGGCTTTTATATAGGAAGAAAAAGAAAAGAATAAAGCCGACCAGACCAAATCGTACTAAAATCATGAGGTACTCACAAAAGGCGTTTGTCGCTTCCTCTGCCACATTTACATATTGAATATTATCCGAAATGTGTGTTTTAAAGTAGTCTGCCTGATGATACAAGTAATATTTCTCGAAACCAGCTAACCCCCAACCCCAGAACGGTTTGTCCATAAACATGCTAATGGCAATTTTCCAAATGAAATAACGGCCTATAAAAGAAGGGTATTTTAAATATATTAAGAGAAGTATAGCTATAATACATAAACAACATATCCACAGCTTCATCAGGAACCTGTCTTTGACATAACGTTCCCAAAGCCGAAAAAAAGTCTTCCTGTAAATGAAAAGAATAGTTAAAAAAACAAGTAATAATCCTGTTCTTGATTTATCTGCTACGATGAGCAATATCACACCTAAAATGAGTGCCTTAATTATTTTTTTATTAAAAAATTCTTTTTTTTCCTTATCAAGAATTGAGAAAACATAGGGTAAGCAACAAGCTAAAAAAATGGCAAATACCCCCGAATTTCGGAATGTACCTGTGATATGACCAAATAAAGGTTTATGGGTTAACCCCCGGGAAAATGCTTGATAGAAACCTAGAAGCAGTTCTATGCTAACAATGAGCAGTACAATTAACCCGCAAATATCCGGGCTGAATTTGATAATCTGCTTAAAACATACATATAAACAAACGGCAGTCAGCAGCGATAAGAAATCGTCCCGTAAATAAAAATGAGTCAATGAACTTTCTAATAATTCATAAACAAGAAAATAGGAGAAATAAATAATGAGGGTTAAATCAATTATATTGAACTCGATGACATTGTTCTTTATATTCCAAAAGACCAAAAATAACGATAAGGAGAATACCCCGGTAAAATAAAGATATACCTCGGGTTTAGCATTCCACCGTTCAGTAAAAGGAGTATTTATCAGACCAAATACAATCACTATAACTGTAAAGATGATAAACAGCGCTTTCTTATAATTAATTGCAGAATGGGCATTTTTTAAACTGTCAGCAAATGGCATTGCAAGAAGTGTTTTAAAAGAAGCTGATAATGTTAGAAAAAATCAGAGAAAGCAGTCTTTTGTAAGACCACTTTCTCTGATGCTTATAAGCTATAACCAGATCTATTTTGGGGATCTTCCCGTAAGTATTTCATTAATGCTTTGATCAGCAGTCGGATGACAAACAAGAATCCGACTGCAATAACCAACAGCATTACTACTTGATTAAGGTACCATATCTCTAATCCATCTTGCAGTGACTATTTAAGAGATCGAGACTAACAAGAATCTAACCATTTGCCACCTGTTATCTTTAAATTGAAGTAAATATACCTCTTCGCCTGAAGCTTCATAACCAGAATAATCACGTACCGAACAAATAGCCAGGCTTTTATCTGAGGAGTATATTACCGGTGAAAGAGACAAAAAAGGATGCCCATAGTCTCTTATTATAAAAGGATGGCCGCCTATTGTTCTAATGGTTAATTTATATTCTTTTAACGCATCAACGTTGATTTGGTTAAAAAAGGCCTGCCATCCTATAGCGATGCTCTTTCCCCCTACCCATTTATTCAAATCCGTTTTTTTAAAATCAACTTTCTTAAGGGTTTCTAAATAGGCTGTATCACATATCGGAGTATTATGAATCTTATGGCTATTATACCCGGGTTGATTAAGGATACACATATAAATAAGACTGTCATTCTTTATGTCAACCGATTGAGAAAATGACTGATTTATAAATGATAAAAGGAAAGTGCAAATAAAAACTATATTTTTCATGGACATGCTTTTTGAGTTGTGGCACCTGTTGTATTGTTTTTTTCCTGGTTAAGGGTTGCTGCTATTCTAGCCTGGTCGGCCTGAGATAAAGCATTATATGCTGCTGTCCCCTGTAAACCTCCCCAGGCTAAATCCGTACAATAATTTAATAGTGACCTGGAAGGGTCCGGACTGGTAATTCCTTGTGAATTGGCATATTGAACAAGCATTTGCGCAATTCCGTTTGCATAATCAGCTACCATTTGATTGTGTTGTGCCGCATTCTGGTCACCAACCGCATTGCCATTACTATCATATAATAATGAATTTATAGTTTGAAAATACTGAAAATTAGGATCAGTTGTTAAATTTTGCATTCCATAGGTAAAGTAGCTATGAATGGATTCGTGGATAATAGTACGTGCTACGGATAATTTTGTTGCTGTATTTAAATAATTTATATTAAGTGTAGTCGTTATTGGGTTCACGCCGTAATTTGTTAAAGCTGTAACATTATCCGGCCCTGTTGTTGCAGAAAATGCCACATTATAATTGGGATTATTCATTATGGTATTCAACATTGCCGCTACACCATGGGAATCGGCAACACTTGTAGATACATTAAAGATATTCGCTATATTGGTAGAAACAAAGCCCTGAAGCGCCAGACTATTAATTATGGCTACTGTGCAGGGAGGCACGGTTGCATCATAAAGTGGGTTTAAAGTACGAACAACGACTACGGTACCTGAATTACTGCTACTAGTAGCATTAGGATCGGTAGTATAGTCAAATAAATATGCGGGATTGTCTCCCATTAAAAAATATAGGCTATATAAACTTAATGTATTGTCAGTGCCAGGAGCCGTTATATTAACTTCAGCTAGTTGATTGACACCTGTCCAGGTAAATCCCGGATCAGGACTAGCCGGATCTCCTGTTGCCGGATCAATAGTGCCACCGCCGTCATCGCCGTCATCGCCACCATCAAAACCACCGCCATCATCGCCGCCTCCGTCATCGCCACCACCATCATCACCGCCGCCATCTTCTTCGTCATCTAGTTGCAATGCCCGTATTTTTATTCCTCCCGTAGCCGTTGTGCTTCCTGAGCTGCTTACAGGTACTGTAGCTGCTAGGGCATTGCTGGAATTACTTGAAGAAGTTGGTTGTGAACTATTCTGGCTGTTTGTCCTGATTACCTTAGTGGAAAGTCTTCTTCCTTTTTCAAAGGCAGATTCGCGCTTATTAGTTTCGTTCAAAGAGCTAACAATAAGGCTTCCTGAAGATAAACTTGTACCCGATTTGAGCTGCACCCAACGAACATGGGTAATGCCATTCTTTTTATTATAAAATAGTTGTTTGGTATTGTCGCTTTTGCTTTTTATCCTTAAAAGATAAGGCTTACCATTCAGATTGCTGACAGCGGTATTATTCCAGTCCAAATCGCTAAATTCAGCGGAAGTAGCATGTGCTTTCAATACTTTATAGGCCGTGCTTTGGAGAGCGGAGGTCTTGCTAACTGTAACAGCCTGAGGACTTACCCCATCGAATCTCCCATCTTTTTTACAGCTGTCTAAACAAAGCAATGAGCCGGTAACTACTACCACCAAAAAGCCCTTAATTCCACGATTTATTTTGAATCGCGAGAGGTTGGATAATTGTTTTTTCATGTTGTAGAAATTGAATTTATATTATTTATTAATGTTTCCTGGATTTAATTAAATGTTAATAGCACACTTATTATAAATTAAACGACCTGGTGTTTAAGTATTTTGTATATTAAAGCACAGCAGTAGTGTGCAGAAATAACTCAGTATGATTTCGGATTGATTTAAAAACGAATAATCAGGATTGAAACACTTTTGACTGGCTCTTTGGATGTTTCTAATATGATATTTGCGCCGGCAAATAAATTCAACCCTCACTCAACTGAGAGATAATCTTTATTGCCTCACGAGAAACAGGAGCTAACTCCGCTGTACTTTGAAGGACATGACCTTTAGGAAGGATACTATCATTAAGATGAATAGTAAACTATTGATAATATAAATTATCTGACCGCCCCCAAAATGGTTGAACCGAATGATTGTATAAATAATATTAGTAGCTAAAAACAATGCGATTGTTATGTTTAGCGGTTTCAAAGGATTGATTTTAAGAATGTTTGTCATAAGGAAGGTAATGATTTGTATAATATGATTGACACTAAGCTTTCTTTTTACATAGAATCATAAATAGATATTCATTTGAGATTTCATCAAAAGACTTCTATAAACTAAAATATAGTTAGTCATTGTGAATATTATTTCCTTAAAGGTAAATTCCGATTATGAATAATAAATGAAGATTTTTGTTTAATATTTATCTTTTATAATATATAATGACATTAAATACAACTAACTGAATATCTATGTCTTATAAAAGCAAAATAAAGATTTTGACTTTCTAAAAAAGACCATCTAATAAATTGATTATAAGCTAGTTAAAAACACAACCTCTCGACTTATCAGGAATATATTTAAATAAAGTTTCAAAGTGCATTTGACTTATCCCTTCTTACAAATCGATATAGAAATGGCTTTGAACTGCTATCTACTATATTGTTTAGCTATTGTAAAGGTTAAAGAAAATGAAAATACCAAAGCACATAAAACTTTCATCAGTTTTGGCATTGTAGATTAACCATTGTAGCCACGACTGCCTGTATCAGTAAGGTTCTACTCCAATCCCACCACATCCTTGGAGTAAACCAGGGCACTACTTTTCATTTTTATAGACTTCCCTAATAATACTCAAAATACCTTCTAAATGTTGCAATGGGTTCCCTTGATCCCCGCTGAACAAGAAAGCCCGGTTAAGTGTTAACTTAACCGGGCTTTTCTTTTTGGGTATTCGTTGGTGACAACACAAACAAAGGCGCAGTACTCTAAACTACTCAACTTTTTTAGTTTATTGTTATCAGGGCCTATCGTTATGTGCTGTAATTATTCCACTTTATCCAATTTCCGTGTCCATTTGTCTCGGCTAAAAATATTTCAGTTCTTTGCTTATTTTTAAAATGGGTTAATTCAATAACTATCTCTTTTGTATTGTATCGGTCTAAAAGATTTTTAATTCCTTCAACTGATAAAAAATAAAAATCTCTTTTTTGTCCAACTCTTTCCAACATAGCATAAAAATCAGCTTTCTGTTCTTGCGTAAATTGATATAGAACGTGAGTTGAATAAACAATCAAATTTTGATTTTTATCTGCTTTTAAAATTTCTCTTTCAAAATTTAAAATTGTATCAGCCCTTATAAATTTTATGTTTTTAAGTTCATTCAATTTCAATGCTTCATCTATTGCTACAAATCTTTCAAGTTGGTCTGTCCAAACCAAGGCTTTCAGCCACAAAATTTCATCTTTTTCAGTAAGGTCAATAATGTTTTGGTCTATTCCTATTTTTAGGATTGGTTGCGAAATATTATAAATTTCCGGAATTGTCGATCCTATAATTGTACTCTTATTAATTACTTTACTATCGCCAAATGTTTTTTGGTCGTTGTACCAATATTCATATTTGTCAAAATTTAAGGTCAGGCCTGCACTAGTTCCTATGTCAATAATTGTAGTGGGTCTATTTTCGTCAGCGATTATTTTTGAAAAAATTGGCATTAGGTAAGCACAACGATTGATTACGTTTGTTTGTACAATTCTAGTTGAAATTATTTTTTTAATTTCATTTTCGTTTTCTATGCAAAAGGATTTGAATATTGCAAAAGGGACTTCTGATACTTGTTTTCTTTGGATAGAAGGATAGTAATTGGCTAACTCATTCTTTGAGTTTTTTAGCAATAAGTAATGAATAGAAGCGAAGAAAATATTGGGTATTGGTTGTCCAGGTCTTGTATTAGAAGCAATTTTTAATAAACCTTCATCATTTGCAACGTCATTGCTCAATTTATAATAAAGTTCCGAATTATCTTTACATTCGGACTCAGCAAAAGCTATAAATCGTTCTTTAATTTGTTCTAAATTCATTTATAAATTATTGGGGGCGTTCTGTTTTGCAGTTTTATAACACATAAATTTATGTTATTTGTTAAGTAATAACAGTATTATCACTCAAAAACAACAAGTAAAATCAAGACGAGACAGTTTTAGTAATTTCTTTAATAATTGCCAAAATTGCAGAAAGGTGTTCTAATCGACTCCCTCTCTCCGCAATACGGGAAAAGCCCGGTTAAGTATTATACTTAACCGGGCTTTTCTTTTGTATTGATGATTATTTGTTGGTGACAACACCATCAAAGGCGGAAATTACTTTTTCTATACACTGAGGGTGTCTGCCCCGTTTTTGATTTAAAGATCCTATTAAAAGCTGCTTCCGACCGATAACCTACGTTTGCTGCAACTTCTGATATATTACTGTTCTCCGTTATTAATAGTTTTTGGGCTCGTCTGATGCGCCAGTTAGTAAGGTAGCTCAGCGGTGTTTCATGCACCAATTTTTTAAACTGATTAAAGAAAACAGAACGTGACATGCCAATCTCCGATGCAAGAGAATCAAGTGTCCAATTGTTCTGGGGCGAGTCCTGTATCAGTTTTAATGCCTTACTGATCCTTGGATCGTTTAATGCAGAGAGAAACCCACTGCCGGGCAAGGCCTGTTCTAAATATGCCCTAATGATATTGACAAACATAATTTCTGACAAACATTTCAGCATTACATTACTTCCCGGCCTTTCATTATTGAGTTCTTCCGACATTAGTTGTGTAATTTGCTTTACTAAAAGTTGATTTTCTGTAGTGTACTGCCTGATATGAATAATTGACGGGAGATCCTTTAAAAAAGGATGTAAGGGCTGGTAATCAAATTCAAAATGGCCGGCTACAAGATTGGTTAAATCGCCACCACTATTAAAAACAGGTGTACCCTCCCTGCGTGCCTTAACAAATTGGGGGGATGGAATGCGTAAGCTTGTGGATTTATCTGCTATCCAGTGCGCACTTCCATTAGGCACAAATACCAGATCTCCCTCTGCCATTTCTATGATACGGCCATCAGGTGTTCCAATGGTACAACGGCCACTTACCAACCGCCAGAATTGCGAATTTTCGTCCTTGATAACATCAAGTCCCCAGGGGGCTGCAAGGGGGAATTTGCTATAAACAACACATTTTAGCCCGGTTGCTTCTAATATAGTACTTAAAGCGTCCATTTGATAAATTGATACGATTGAGCAAATATACGAGACTATTCAATACTTTAAGTGTTAAATAGCCAGCTACCTTTGGATTATTAATTAATCAGAAAAGAAATGACAACTCAGGAATTAGCCGACCGTTATTACGCCCTTTTTCAGCAAAGGCAAGTAGCAGAAATTTATGAACAACTTTATAGTGCAGATATTATTTGTACCGAACCTGAACATGCTTTAGCAATGGGTGTACCTACCATAACCAAAGGTATTGAAGCCGTTTTAGCAAAGTCAAAAGCCAGGCAGGAAATTATAGAAGAAGTACACAGCTTTTTCCACAGCGAACCGATTGTTGGAGGTAACTATTTTAGCTTAGCCATGGGCAGGGACATGACCTTAAAAAATGGGCAGCGATTACAGTTGGCAGAAATTGCAGTTTTTGGCGTAAAAGATGATAAGATCATAACCGAAACCTTTTTTTATTAGCAATCAACATTCGGGCAAAGGCGGGGAGGGGGATATGTGTGTAGCACAGATTGCATGCTTTACAAACCCCTACCTACCCCTTCCCCAAGGAAGGAATTGCACAACACCCTAGCTTCCTTTTTAATCCTCGGAATACCTATGAGGGCAACAAAGGTGTTGTTGCTTAATTTGCCCTTATATCCCTTCTAAAAAAATCCAGGCAAAAATTTTCAATCTCCGTTATATATTGTGCTTTCCTGGGTAAAGGAAGGAAAGATCCCTGGAAACTATTTTTAGCCAATTGTATCATTTCCTCAAATGTTAATGATAATTTCATTTGACTCTGGATCCAGTTTTCGGCTACATAAGCATTGAAATAGGATGGATCGTCAGAATTGATCGTAACAGGAATATTCTTTTGAAGCATTATTCTGAGCGGATGTTCTGACAAATCAGTTATGACATTTAAAAGCAGGTTAGAAACAGGACACATGGTTAATGCTATTTGCTTGTCTGAGAGCTGTTGTAAAAGTTCCGGGTCACGCATGGCGGTATTTCCATGGTCTATACGATCAACACCAAGCAGGTTAATCGCTTCCCGCACATACTCAGTGGGGCCCTCTTCACCGGCGTGGATGGTCAGGTTAAAGCCCCGCGCATGACATTCTTTAAAATACTGTTGAAATTTAGATGGTGGGTTACCAACCTCAGCGCCACCCATTCCTAAACCAACCAACTGGTCGCGCCAGGGCATTATCAATTCCAGTAATTCAAAGGCCGCTGCTTCGGTACGGTGCCGGTGGGCGCTGATCAGGAAGCCCGTTGTTATCCCGGTAGTCTTTTCTGCATCTTTTAGCGCCTGAATAACGCCGTTCATAACAACGTCAATAGGAACACCATTCTGAAGGAAGCTTTGCGGACCAATAAAAGCTTCCGCATGGCGTACTCCATCTAATTTCACCCGGTTTAGATAGGCTTCGGTAACATCGTAAAAATCCTGTTCAGTACGCAGAACATTGCAGCCCTCAAATAACAGATCCAAAAAAGATTGTAAATTGTTAAAATGATAGGCTTCCCTAAGTGCCTCGGGTGATTCCCAGCGCAGCTTAATTTTATTACGTTCAGCTAATTTGAACATCATTTTGGGTTCAATGCTGCCTTCCAGATGCATATGCAATTCCGCTTTCGGGATCCTTATAATAAAATCGTTAATAATCTCTTGTGTATACATAGCCTTATAGTAACGGTAACTGTTTTTTGTTTGATGTTGTTACCGTGTTCTGTAAAGCTATCTTAAGTGTAATACATGTTCTTAATAATTGTTAATTTTGTAACATTTGATATTAAATCATTTAAAAAATAATCAATTGCTATATTTAAGTAAAATATACTTTTGTTAAAAGAACAAATGGATACGAACAAAATTATGCTTGATGAGAAGGATCTGCAGATATTGAGCATCGTAGAACATGACGCGCGTTTATCAATCCGGGAGATAGCCGCAAAAGTTCATCTTAGCCCAACCCCGGTTCATGGGCGCCTCAAGCGAATGGAGCAAGCCGGAGTGATCAAAGGGTATGGGGCCCTGCTGGATTCCCGGAAAATAGGAAAAGGCATTATTGTGATTTGTCAGGTAACCTTAAAGGAACATAATAAACAGGCTGCCCGGGAATTTATTAAAGCAATCCATTCCTTTAAAGAAGTTGTAGAATGTTATAATATTGCCGGCGACTTCGATTTCATGTTGCGTATTGTTACTGAATCAATGGAAACATACCATGATTTTTTTGTTAACAAACTCAGTGAGGCTGCCTATATCGGACAAACAAAAAGCATATTTGTTATGGATGTTATTAAGCAAACCCACGTTATGCTTTAAATAACCACTGTTTTAAAAAAAGATCTGAACAGGTTGGCTTTTTCTTTTTTGGGTTATTGATGGATACTTGTTGTCACCAACAAAGGCGAAGAACAACGACTGCGTGTATTATAACTTAATATTTAAAGTTATTTTTGTTTGTAAGCTAATTGCAAAAAGATGTTTAAAGAACTTTGGAAATGGCTTGTTTCAGCCGCTGTTATTTCTACTACATGCATTATCCTGGTTGCTTGTGGTGAGATAGCATCTCACAAACAACCTGCAAAACAGTTACCCCGTATGGCCTTACCTTCCATACAGGTGCGGGCGCTTTATCCGGGAGCAGATGTTATGACGGTGTTAAATGCAGTAGTTCCACCGTTAAAAGATTCCATTTTTCGTTATGCCCGAAACATGGATCATATGAGCTATACGGCCAGTAGTGATGGGTCTTTAATTATTAATATTTACTTTAACCCGGATATTAATATGGACCTGGCGGGAGTAAATATTTCAAATATCGTTTCTATAACGTCCGGACTACTACCCTCACCGGTAGTACAGGCTGGCATCACGGTTGACAGGCAATATGAGCCGTTGGTGATGGCTGTTGACCTATATTCGGAGGATGCCGGGCATTACAACCAGGCATTCCTTACTAATTATGCCGCAACCCGTATTATTCCGGAAATACGACGGGTTCCCGGGATTAGTCATTTGATTACTTTTAATGGGAATAAAGATTCGTTGATGCGTATCTTTTTAAATAAAGGGCATATGGCTGCTTCTAATTTAACGCTGAAAGAAGCATTAGCAGTCGTTCCGGCTAAGGAATTGGAAGCGGTAACGGAAATATTATACAAGAATAGTAAACAACCCTTTGATTATATTATTAAGTGCAAAAGTGAGCATAACCAACTTGTTAAGTACGGAAATAAGATTATCCGCACTAATGTCAATACAGTTGTGAGATTAAGGGATGTGGCGGCGAAAATTGAATTTGGTCCTTTTCGTTATGGAAATTTTACCCGCATAAATGGCAAGCCTGGTATCAACATTGTGGTAATGCAGTTTGCTGATTCAAATTACAATGGAATTCAAATAGCTGTTAAAAAGTTGATGGAAACAGCCTCGATAAAATTTCCAGCTGGTATAAAACACTCGATATTATGTAACCCTAAAGACTCTTTATATATTTCAGTTGAGTAGGTTATATGGTTCATCGAAATCTCCAACTGCTTTTCCGGAAATTAATAGCTGATATGCCAAAGTTTGCTACTCAACCTGGCAGGATTTTGAAAATTAATAAAACGATAACTAATCACACCGTTAAACGTTTTTTACGAGTCTGCATTTTGAATTATAACGAGTCCCTTGATCTCTCTCGATTATTTAAAAGCCCGATTAAGTGTACACCTAATCGGGCTTTTACCTGCTCTCGCCATTTATATCCTTTTATAATTTATCCAAACAATACCCTATCTGTGTAGTGCAGGTCAGTAGGGTTAAAGTAACGGGTTGCCCAGCTGTCATTGTTATATAAATTTAGTGGTGCAGTATCAAGTTGTGCTTTTGAATCAGGTGTATTATCGCCACCTTTAACAGCCGTGGGAGCGTTAGTAGTTTTAGGAGCGGCATTTGCATTTCGAAAATCAAAATGATCAACTAATGCCACTGCTTCCAGGGCAAAGACCGTTGCAATATCAGTATCATTGATCTGTATCAGGTTATCGCCATTCTGTTCTTCTCCTCCCAGGGCTAAATTTGAAGAGCCGCACCATACCACCGCATTGTCGGTATTAAAATCGCAGATAATAAACTTATGATGTATCTGGTGGTCAATACTAATGGAATGTTCCTTATCAAAGGGTGGTGGTAAAATAGTGGTACCAGGCTTACCGCCAACCAATACACCGGTTTTATTACCTGGTTTGTATAAAGAAATACCACCAGGGGCATCGGAAATTCCATAGCTGAATATATTTTGATTCTCGTGGATAGCCTTCAATGCGGGGAAAACCGGGCCACCACCCGAGGTAATATCCATCACTGCAAACAGCACCTACTGGTAGCGGCTGTAACCCGTGTGGCTATTGCATCCAGTGTTGATTGGGCAATGCCGACCGGATGTGGTGAAAAATTGATGCTCATTTTGGGCAACCCAAGCTGATTAAATAGAAATGGGCCTTCGGCTAATGATGATTTGTTAAATGTTTCGGATACATGGTCATTCCAGGCTTCATTAAACACCTTAGAATAAAGCTCTGCAACATTGGCATTATTAAAAACTACAACATGGTTTGAATTTACATACATGCCGGTTACCGAGAAATTGGTAGATCCGGTGAGCACTTTTAGTGGTTGCGCATTTTTATAAACTATAAAAACCTTGTCATGGGCAAAACGGCCAAACTAGCCTCGCAATATGGCTGCAGGGGCTTTGGCTGCGTTGCTAAATTGCTGTTCAAATGCATCTTCGGGCACACCGGGTGCATGGTGCAGGCTCGCGTTATCCAAAATAACCCGGATTCTTCCTGCTGCCGCTAATTGAAGTAAAATCTTTACCAGGTCGGGTTCATTTAAATCATAGACAAAAACATCCATGCTCAGTGAGGCATCAGCAGCCACCGCATTCAGGATCTCAAAAATTCTTTCGCGCGCAGTAAAACCAGACCACTGATATTCTTGTAAAAACGTATACGTTTGTCCTGCCGGGTTAGTACCGGCAATACCGCCTGTATCAAAAATCAAATCCTTTCCGACAGGATGAAACAAGGCTTTTAGGCCGAAATGATGGGTAAAAGCCTGTGATTGCGTAAAACCACGGGTAAAACCTAATTGTACCTGGCTGGTTGTAACTGCACATCAACCGATACGCTTAAGGATGTATCAATAGCAGTTAATAGCCCGTTATTAAAATATCTTGGAGTAATGGTATAAGTATAAACGCCATAAAAAACGGTATCGCCCTGGTGAAAAGAGCCTGGGATATGCAGCCACCTGAATTTTTGTATAGGCGCGTTTGTCGAAGAATTAGGATTGGTTTCGGTTGGAACGGTAGCATTCGCTCCTGCAGGCAATACCAGATTATTAAAAAGATAATAAGCCTGCTGCCCATGAGGCTGGACTTGTATAGAGAAGCCCGCCAAATTTGCAGCCTTTGTATCATTAGTGAAATTAAAGGCCAATAAAGTTTTAGCATCACCCCGCCAGGCTTTTACTGAAAAGCCACTTTGGTTTGAATTTTTTACAAACATGATACGATTTATTTAAGTGACGTAAAGAGTTCCTTAATGTATGTTACATAAATTAAGATAACTTGAAGCTACTATGAATAAAAGGTAATTAAAAGGGTGTTTCTACTGTATTTTAAAGCTATAAATAGGTATTAATACGTAATATTAAATGCCTATAGAGAACCTTAACCTAATTAGCTTTGTATAGCGCAGGATTAACTCGTGCATATTCCGTATCGAAAAACTGGCCATCTCTTATTATGCCATACAACGTAATAGGAGTAGTTACGGGTTGCATTGTCCACGACTCCAGCTGTTTTAAAAGCGCTGGTTGATTTACTGGTATTTTTTCATTAGTAAATGCATCCGGCGCCTTTTCATTTAACTTACCCCATTGATTAAAACCTGACACTTTTTCTTTCATTGGATATACAAACAGGGTATCACCGGATATTGCTGCATATTTAAAATAGGTATAAACTATTTGATTGTTACTGAGGGTCATCACTCTGTACAGGTCATTCTCTTTTGGCTTTGCAAGATATACTTTTAGATGGGCCATCTCACTGCTTTTACTTCCTTTGTACGAATTACTGCCTGACATAACTATCCAGGTAACTACGCTCAAAAGAGCAGCGACAAGTAAAGGAACAACAAGCAGTCCTCGCCAAAGCCTGCCCGGTGTCTGCACATCTTTTTTAAGTATCAGATACCGGCCTTCAATTTCATCGGTCCACTTTTTAGCTGGGATTTTTTGACTGCAATTATTGCAGGTGGCTACACCATATTTTCCTAAAGGCCACATAGGCATCAGGAACCAAATGTATTTTTGCATTGCGTCAATCGCAATGCCTCCTGTTTTGTCGCAGTAAGGGCATCGTAACTCAGGTACTCGTTCTGACTTACAACTTAGGTTTCGGATTTGATAAACAATGATCATAAAGACATATATTGTATTTTCCTTTCCATGCAAAGAATGCGCCTTTATGTAAAAATAGAAATAAATAAAGTAAGTTATAACAGCTTAAAATAGAGGTGTTTCTCAGTGAAATATTGTTGGTGACAACACCATAGGTGAAGTAAATACTCCATGTATTGGTATTGTTCAATTGACTGAATAAGCTCAAAATCTTAAATTTGGAAGATAGAATGATAAAAAAACAGCCACTCTAAATTATTTGTTTTATGGAAATTATTCACAGAAAAAATAGTAATCAACAGCCCATTAAAGAGATAGACAAACTGGCCTTAATTTACATCAAAGATAGAAAAATCTTAAGCTCAAGATCTGCAGGCAAAAGTATCTGGTATCTTCCTGGAGGAAAATGAGAAAAAGGCGAAAATGATATGGAAGCGCTTGCTCGGGAAATCAGAGAAGAACTGAATGTTGAGCTTGTACTTTCGAGCACTAAGTATATGGGGGTATTTAAAGATCAGGCTGATAGTCACGCGCCCGGAGTTATAGTAAAAATGACCTGCTACACCGGGGAGTATTCAGGGACACTACAGCCTACAAGTGAGATAGAGGAGATTGTTTTTTTAACATTTAAGGATAAAGATAAAAGCTCGCCTGTAGACAAGCTGATTCTCCAGGATCTTTTTAATTTAGGTTTGATTGATTAATAAGCAAACAATCCGTTAATTAAGGATCTTGTTT
This sequence comes from Mucilaginibacter sp., assembly GCA_030445275.1. Classification (GTDB taxonomy): domain Bacteria; phylum Bacteroidota; class Bacteroidia; order Sphingobacteriales; family Sphingobacteriaceae; genus Mucilaginibacter. Next base: position 99,502 of record JAUCSE010000104.1, on the reverse strand, counting down.
TTTTGTGCAAATAAGATTTATTGAATTAAAGCCCCGGTTAAGTGTTAAATTTAATCGGGGCTTTTTTACTGGGGACTTAATGAGTGTATTGGTGACAACACCAACAAAGGTGAGGGGGCTTCTAGTTTTATATGGTCACCACTAATCGTTGCCCATCCGGAACGTCGAGATTCCAAAGATCAGCGATGTCTGCTAATTTAACCTCTGTAGTTTTTACTTTTAGTTTTCCATCAGCTGCCAGCTGAAACATCTCCGGTAATATTTCAGCAAAAAGCTTACGCACCTCATCTTTCGACCAGCTGCCCAAACCCGAGCCGGTTAGCTGCAAATTAACACTTCGCATATTTGCGGCAGATAATTGGATCAAATCACCAGTCATGCTGCCTATCGAAACAAATCTTGTTTTTTGAGTAAACGAACCTTTGCCCATTAAACTGGCCAGTATCATTTCGGCCGTATGTCCCCACAGATAATCAATAATTACATCAATTGGTGAGTTGGTATGTGTTGCCTTCAATTGTGCAAGAAACTGTTCGTCATCCTGTTTTACAGAAATAATTTCATCTGCACCCAGTTCCAACAAGTCCTGTAATGATTGCTCGTTTCTTCCAATTGCAATTACTTTTCCGGCACCGTAATGCTTAGCGATCTGCACGGCTACCCGCCCGGTAAAGCCCGTTGCACCGTTTATTAACACCACATCTCCAGGTTGAATGTCTGCCTTAAATCGCAGGCCCATCGCTGCGCCTATCACCGCATTTGCCAAAGCAGCAGCAGCTGCATCACTTACACCGGTGGGCAACTTTACAATCCTGTTTTTTTCAATGGTTGCTTTTTCGGCCAGCATACCACTTACACCCATGCCATACACTCTTGTTCCATCGTTAAGTAAGCAAACGCCATCACCACCAATTACACGGCCGCTTTCTTTTGGGGCATCGCTTGAGTAATGCTTACCTGTGGCCCTGCCTTTATCAAAATGCTTTATGGCTACGGCTTTTACTGTTACTAATACTTCATCATTGTTTTGAGCGGTTGGCTCAGGGAAATCTACATATTGGGGTAATTCCCCTTTTTGATACATTACTGCTGCTTTCATTTTTGATCTTTTTTATTAAGACAAAATTAGCCGATACAATAAGGTGGGACGATAACATATGTTATCAAATGACTTTATTTAGTAATCACCCATTCGAGTATCACCGTTTCTTTTTAAACCAGCTGTCAAAATGTTTAACATACGAAATCTCCATGTTTACGGAAGTTAAATTAAGGGTGCTTCCCTGAGCAGGATATACAGAATTATTATGGATTAAGAGTAAAAAAGTGGCAGCCCAATCTGATTTATGATACACCGCTGATCCACGGGCAAAGGCTGTAGGATAAACCTGTATTTTCCCGTTTTTTAATAAGCCTGGTTCGTTCCCTAAGTTTAGGCCACCAGTTGCACTACCTGACATAAGCCAACAATTGTTGATGACCCACGAATAGGCATAACCTGCATTCGCGCCCAATTGCAAATTGTTAAGCTGGCTGTTATCAGAGGTCAGCAACTCTTTTTCAAGATTTAATCTGTACAGGTATGCCCCTCCGCCAAGTACAAAACTGCCAACAGATTTAAGCTGTTTTTCACTTTGGTCAAAAGCCGCCTTAGCCGAAAACTTGTTGCCGTTAAAAAGATAGGACCCCTCTGCGCCGATCATCCTTACCGCAAGTTGAGGGTAGAGTTCTATGCCATTGTCTTCCCGGTAATAACCTTTGTAATTTTGATAGAAAAAGTCTAACAAAAAATGCCTTCCATAGTGATGAATCTGGAAATCAACTACGTTGGTGTTACCGCGTTTTTTACCACCTACATTAATAAGTCCAAAATCAGATCTCAAATCCACGACAGTGTTTTTTAATGTAAAAGCAAAACCTACATTTAGTGGATTATTGGGTTTGTACTGTTTGTTATTTTGTGTTATTTCAATAGAATTGCTGGAAACAATTCCTTTTAATAACATTTTTTGATCGTATGGCTTTACGTAAGTAGTGTCAACCGCTTGTTGACAAAAGGAACTGAATGATGTAATAAAGGCTATTATAAATATAAATACAACTTTCATTCAGTCTGTTTATTGATAATTAACACCTTGAGCTGGATGTAAAATCATCAACCTAATATAATAAAAAGGAATTATTTTGTGCCATACGGTTTGGCCGTAATAGATTATTTTATAAGATAATGTTTAAAAAGGGAAATTAGTACTGATAATAAAATGATATTTGATAGGCGGTTAATTAAATAGGCTAAAATGCTCCTGATGAAAAAGATTGTTACAATTATTATTGGTGTTTTATTTTATGGCGATGTGCTAGCGCAATCTGCTGGTCATGATCTGCATTTTGATACGCTGGCTAACCGCTGGGACGAAGCAATTCCCCTGGGTAATGGTATGCTGGGGGCCCTGGTATGGCAAAAGGCAGATCATTTGCGCTTTTCGCTTGATCGCGCTGATCTTTGGGATCAACGCCCCATGAAGGGGCTGCACCGGCCCGAATTTAGGTACCCATGGGTAGTTGAACAGGTTAGGAAGAAAGACTATGCACCCGTACAGCAATACTTTGATGAGCCTTATGACCGGGAACCCGCCCCCTCTAAAATTCCCGGTGGCGCTCTGGAATTTGATACTAAAAATTGGGGAAGCGTAAAGTATGTTCATTTGTATTTGCCCAATGCCCTATGCGAGGTGAAATGGGCCAATGGCACAACGCTAAAAACATTTGTACATGCAACTAAACCAGTAGGCTGGTTTAGATTCGAACATATAAAAACCGGTATTATACCTCAATTAATTGCACCCAGATATCAGGGAACGATAAAAATATCTGGTGATCCCGTTGGCGGCGATGACCTGTCGCGACTGGGATATCCGCAAGGGGTTATTAAGCGCCGGGGAAATAGTATTACTTACCAACAGCAAGGCTGGGGCGGATTTGCCTATGAAATTAATGTGCAATGGCAGCAGGTAAATGCAACCACTATTGAGGGTGTTTGGAGCATTTCGTCGCAACATGCCGGTAAAAAGATCAATATTGCGGCGGCAGTTGTGTCAAAACAGGCATTACAGCACAATTATGCAAATGACTATGTGTCGCATACAGCATGGTGGAAAAACTTCTGGAGCAAATCGGCTATTCATGTACCAGATGCTGGGTTGGAAAAACAATGGTACCTGGAGCAGTATAAATTTGGTTCGGCATCACGGCAGGGAGCTCCGCCTATTTCGTTGCAGGCGGTATGGACCGCTGATAATGGCCGGTTACCACCCTGGAAAGGTGATTTTCACCACGATCTGAATACACAATTAAGCTATTGGCCAGCTTACAGCGCTAATCATTTGCAGGAAGGATTAGCCTACCTTGATCACCTTGATGCCAACAAGGCTAACTATGAACGTTATACAAAAATGTATTTCGGTAAGGATGGCTTGGCTGTACCGGGGGTAACCACGTTGGATGGCACAGAAATGGGTGGGTGGATACAATATTCACTTTCGCCTACAGTATCCTCATGGCTGGCTCAGCATTATTATCTGCAGTGGCGTTACAGTATGGACAGGGAGTTTTTGCGAAAAAGAGCCTATCCATGGATAAAAAGTACAGCTACATTTCTTGAAAACCTTACCATTATAGATAGTAATGGCCATCGTAAATTACCTATAAGTTCCAGCCCCGAAATAAATGACAATGATATAACGGCATGGTTTCCGCAAAATACCAACTACGATTTGTCATTGATGAAATTTACATTTAAAGCCGCGGCAGAGCTTGCCGCTGAACAGGGATTAAATGAAGAAGCGGCACATTGGAAAAAGATCTATTCGGAGTTTGATGATTTTGCGCTTACAGCAAACAATGAGCTGATGTTTGCACCATCAATGGCCTACAACCAATCGCACCGCCATTTTTCAAATATGATGGCAATTCACCCTTTAGGACTTATAAAATGGGAAGATGGGCCAAAATCACAAGCTATCATTAAAAACTCTATTCATTTATTGGATAGCATTGGGCCCGCTTACTGGTGCGGTTATTCCTACGCGTGGCTGGCCAACATGAAAGCAAGAGCAAAGGATGGGGAAGGGGCGGCAAAAGACCTTGGCATATTTGCAAAGGCATTTTGCTCTATCAATAGCTTTCATTTAAATGGCGATCAAACCAAATCAGGATATTCTAAATTTCAATACCGCCCATTTACACTGGAGGGGAATTTTGCCTTTGCGGCAGGTTTGCAGGAAATGTTATTACAAAGCTATGCGGGTTTTATAGAGATAATGCCCGCGGTACCGATTGGCTGGGCCGATATTTCATTTGAGAACTTACGGACCGAAGGTGCTTTTTTGGTAAGTGTTAAAAAAGAAGGTGGTCAAATTGCTGAGGTTAAAATTGTTTCGGAAAAAGGGGGTAAAACAAAATTGAAATTACCCTTTAAAACATGGTTTGCGGCTACTAAAAAAGATGTCGTCATTAAACAAACTGATGACGGCTTTGTAAATCTAATCTGCAAACCTGGCGCGGTACTTATTTTAAAAAATGGGTACGAATAGTACCCCAATTATTTCAGGGTTTTGCTGATCCAGGTTAGGGGCTGTATTGCACAATTATTTTAAACCGCACAACGATAAGTGATTTATATGTTGATGTTTTCCAGATATTTATATCCATTCCCTGTATTGATAAGCAGCACTTTTTCTTCGGGCTTTATCCAGCCGGTGTGTTTCAACTTTTTGAAGGCTTGCCATAATGCGGCTCCTTCGGGTGCTATAAGCATACCTTCATGTCTGGCTATTTCTTTTAGGGCAACGCTCATTTCCTCATCACTGATGGTTATAGCGGTTCCCCGGCTTTCACGTAAAACCTTGAGTATAACTTTATCGGCATAAGGTTTGGGTACGCGCAAGCCATTAGCAATGGTAAACCCACCATCTGCAAATTCAGAAACATATTGCCCGGCATGAAATGCTTTCACAATACCATCACAGCTTTTGGATTGTACAGCAACCATGCGGGGTCTTTTACTGCCTATCCAGCCTAATTGTTCCAATTCATCAAACGCTTTCCAGATACCAATAAGGCCGGTACCGCCACCGGTGGGATAAAATATTACATCGGGCAGCTGCCAGTTAAATTGTTCAGCTATTTCAAAACCCATAGTTTTTTTACCTTCAAGCCGGTATGGCTCTTTTAGTGTGGATACCTGGAACCAATTATTGAGTTGGGCATGCTCATTTACAAGTTTACCGCAATCGCTTATATTACCATCAATTTCCACCAGGTCAGCGCCATATAAGCGACATTCATCTTTAAAAACCTTTGGCGTTTGCCTGGGCATATACACAATGGCTTTCATACCGCCACGACTTGCATAAGCAGCCAAAGCACCTCCTGCATTTCCAGCTGTAGGTGTAGCAATTGTTTGAATACCTAATTCTTTTGCTTTAGATACAGCAACACTTATACCCCGTGCTTTGAAGGAACCTGTTGGGTTTCCTGATTCATCTTTCCAGAATACTACGTTATCACCTATAAATGATTTAAGGTTTTCAACCGGTATCATGGGCGTAAAACCTTCGCCGAGTGTAACGATGTTTTTCTCATCAATAACAGGTAAAAACTCCCTGTACCGCCACATGGTTGCCTCGCGTCCCTGTAAAATGGACTTGTTTATACCCGTGTTTAAATTATACTGTGCAAATAAAGTTGATTTGCAGGCTTCATTAGTACAAACCGTATTGATAACCTCAGCATGATGTACCGTGCCGCATTCAGGGCAGATTAAATTTTTTAATAATGACATTACTGTCAGCTCGATATTGTTAACCATTAGATGCAATAAAGTTATAAAAACATACATCGCAAAAGGTAATTTCCAGGTAATTACTTTGATTCAATTGGACTAATAGCTGCATTAGGTTTCTATAATCATTGGAATTTCCCGTAAGGATTATAAACAGGTACTTATCAACGGTGAAAACTCATTACAATCACTTACCTAGTTGGGGAAATAGTTTTTTTGCCCTATTTATAATGTACAGGAGTGTATTGAAATGGCTAAGTAGCTGATAAACCAGCAAATACTAGTCCTATAGCTTCACCCAATAACAAGAAAAATAATTTTAATTGACTGTTAATGAGGTGTTTTTGTATTCATGGATAACTGCGCATTTCACTTTTTTAGATATTATTTAATATATTACTAACGGTTTATTAACGTCTACAGCGGCTTCAAGGAGCCCGCCAGATGAGTTCTGCTTATATATATTAAATAGTATTCCCCTAACTTTTTTATATGAAATTAAACTTTACCAAATTCTTAGTACTGCTATTATTAATTACAGGGTATAATGCAAACGCCCAATCAAAGTTAATTAATGGGTTTAATGCAACTTCAGCAAGAAAACAGAACGATATTGAAACACAGTTTGATCACCAGCTTAGCAGCGAGCATATTGGTCAAACTATAAAACAACTTTCGGCGCGGCCCCATGAACTTGGGTCGGCCAACGGAAAGGCAGTAGCCCAATCCATACTTTCCAGTTTTAAAAGTTACGGATGGGATGCTAAAATTGAAACCTATCATGTGCTTTTTCCAACGCCAAAAACAAGGGTGCTTGAGTTAACCTATCCTACAGGTTATACTGCTCTTTTAAAAGAACCCGCTTTAAAAGAAGATGCAACCTCGGGTCAGGAAGATCAATTACCAACCTATAACGCATGGAGTGCCGATGGTGATGTAAGCGCCGAACTGGTATATGTAAATTTTGGCTTGCCTGATGATTACGAAAAACTGGATAAGCTGGGTATCAGCGTAAAAGGTAAAATTGTAATTGCGCGTTATGGCCATTCATGGCGGGGTATTAAACCCAAAGTTGCCCAGGAACACGGAGCTATAGGCTGCATCATTTATTCTGACCCTAAAGAAGACGGTTATTACCAGGGCGATGTATATCCGAAAGGCGCGTTTAAAAACGAATACGGCGTACAAAGAGGATCAGTAATGGATATGGTGATCTATCCGGGTGATCCGCTTACCCCTAATATCGGGGCTACACAGAAAGCCGCAAGAATTGATAGGAGCGAGGCAAAGAATCTTTTAAAAATTCCGGTATTGCCCATCAGTTATCATGATGCTCAGCCTCTGCTGGCAGCTATTGATGGACCAGTTGCCCCTGACGAATGGCGCGGCGCATTGCCCATTACCTATCATATTGGTCCGGGTAATGCTAAAGTGCACTTAAAACTGGAGTTTAACTGGAATATAGTGCCTGCCTATGATGTGGTAGCCACCATAAAGGGTTCACAATATCCTGACGAATGGATTGTGAGAGGTAATCATCATGATGCCTGGGTAAATGGGGCAGGTGACCCTATAAGTGGCTTGGCGGCCGAATTAGAAGAGGCAAAAGCCATTGGCGTATTGGTTAAAAATGGATACAAGCCAAAACGCACTTTAAAGTATATAGCCTGGGATGGTGAAGAACCATCATTATTAGGCTCTACAGAATGGGCAGAAGATCATGGAGCCGAACTGCAGCAAAAAGCAGTGGCATACATCAATTCAGATGGTAATGGGAGGGGTTTCTTAGAAGCTGGCGGCTCGCATGCTTTAACCACCCTGGTAAATGAAGTTGCCAAAGAGGTGATTGACCCGCAAACTAAGGTGAGTGTTTATGAAAGGAAGTGGGCTTCGATCGTTGCTAAAGCACCGCTTAAAGACAGGAAAGAATTACTCAGTAAGAATGAAATTTCAATAGAGGCGTTAGGTACAGGATCAGATTATTCCGCCTTTTTACAGCATTTGGGGGTACCATCGCTCAATTTAGGGTTTGGCGGCGAAGATGCCGGCGGCGAATATCACTCCATTTATGATTCTTATGATGATTATACCCGTTTTAAAGATCCCGGATTTAGCTATGGTGTTGCCCTATCGCAAACTGCCGGCAGAGTAGCATTACGATTGGCTGATGCTGATGTGCTGCCATTTGATTTTCGCACCCTGAATAAAACCATAGATACTTATGTTAAGGAGTTGATTACCTTAAATAGCCAGCTTAGCGAAAACAGGGCTGCAGAGAATCAACTGATTAAAGAAAATATTTATAAGCTAGTTCAGGACCCGCAGAAGCCTTATAAAGCTCCTGAGCAAAAAGAAGAGGTGCCTAAGCTTGACTTTGCAGCACTCCAAAGTTCATTAACAGCATTGGCAACTGCTTCCAATAACTTAGCTGAAAAGCTAAAAAATCTGCCTGCTCATCAGGTTGATGCAGCTAATAAAGCATTGTACCGGGCTGAGCAACAATTGCTGTTGCCAAACGGACTACCCAGGAGGCAATGGTATAAGCACACGCTTTACGCGCCCGGTTTCTATACTGGATATGGCGTAAAAACCCTGCCCGGGATAAGAGAAGCCCTTGAGCAGGGTAACTGGCAGGAAGCGCAGGCGCAAATTATAGCCGCCTCCGGCAGCATTGCAAAACTGGCAGCATACTTGCAACAAATAGGGACCGGTTCTTAGAAAAAGAACGATTGCTTCAAATGACGAGGGATAGAATAAATTATTATCTACTATATCTATGTATTTAGTAGATAATAATTATATTTACAACATGATCCTTAACCTTCGTTATAAACTGCCGTTTGATATCGCCGTAAATTGTCGTCTGTTATATTCCTCAGCTTTATGTTGTTAAATAACAGTGTAATTAGTGATTAATTACCAGCAAACTTCTTACAGTCTTCACATTTGAAAGACTTTCCTGGGTCTAGTAATACAAACTTTATAAATTCTTATTAATGAAATAAATAAAAGTAAACCAGATGCAAATCGGATCAGATCAGCGTTGTGTCAATCCCCAGAAAACAACTAATTAAATTAACTATTAACGACAACACTTAACATGAAGAAAAAAATACTTTATCTCTTATGGGTAATTTTATTGGCCGGCACACAAGTGCATGCACAAACCCGTAAGGTTACAGGCAGCGTTACCGATGCCGGCGATGGCTCACCATTACCAGGCGTTTCAGTTTCTATTAAAGGCGGCGTAATTGGTACGCAAACAGATGCAAAAGGTAACTTTAGCCTTAACATTCCTGCAGGAAAACAAAGCTTAACATTTAACTTTATAGGTTACGCTCCGCAAACGGTTACTGTTACATCGGGCAGCCTTAATGTTTCTTTAACAGCAACCTCAAGTCAGCTTTCTGAGGTGGTTATATCCGGTTATTCCAGAATCAGCAAAAAAGATTATACCGGGTCTGCTGTAAAAGTAAGTGCAGCCCAGATTGCTAATAAACCTGTTCAAAGTTTTGATCAGGCATTATCAGGGCAAGCGGCGGGTGTAAATATTATACAGCCCAATGGTGTATTGAACAACCCGCCGGTGTTCAGGATCAGGGGTTTCAACTCTATATCTTTAAGCTCGTACCCTTTAATTATTGTTGATGGTGTACCTGTTTTCACCAGTGTTAATACCACGGCTAACAGTGCGTCAAATAACCCGCTGGGCGATATTAACCCGAATGATATTGAATCGGTTGATATCTTGAAAGATGCTTCGGCTACCGCCATTTACGGATCAAGAGCAGCCAATGGCGTTGTGGTTATCACTACCAAAAAAGGAAAACTGGGTAAAACACAGGTTAACTACGATGGCTGGGTAGGTATAACTAAAGCATTCAATTTGCCCAAATTATTGGATGCTCACCAGTATGTGGATCTGAAAAACGAGGCCCGTGCCAATGCAGGCTTAGCACCTGGTTTTGCCATTCAGAAGGATGCCAATGGTAATGATGTAGAAACAGACTGGTATAAAGTGGTTTACCAGACAGGTGTATCGCACAATCATAACCTGAGTGTGGCCGGCGCGTCAGAAAAGACTTCTTATTTTATATCTACCGGTTACAGTAATCAGGAAAGTTTTATCAAAACAAACTCATTTGAACGCAAAATTTTCAGAGGAAACCTTGATCATCACTTGTCAAAAGCTATCACTATAGGTACCAACTTTAGCTATAGTAATGCATTAGGCCAGGGGCCAAACAGTGGATCGTTGCAAGGACAGGCTTATAACACCGGAGGTTTAGCTCGTTTGCCGTTGGTGTTAAACCCTAACGTATCGCCTTATAATCCTGATGGTTCCTTTAACCTGGCTCCCAACGGAGGTGCTTTAGGTTTAGGTGCCAATACTATTGCAAATAACTATCCAAACGCGGCTACCTTAATTGCTTTAGACAAATATACGTCAAGTACCACTAACGTTATAGCTAATTTATACGGCGAACTACAGTTGTTTAAAGGTTTAAAGTTTAAAACCCAATATAATATCAATAAACTCAATATAGCCAATACCGCATTCCAAAACCCGCTTTCGGGCGATGGACAAAGCTCCAATGGATTTGCTTCAAACACTTTCCAGGAGTATAACCGCAGAGATTGGACAAACACTTTAAACTATGTAGCCAGCCTGGGTAAAAACCATATCAACGCATTAGCTGGTTATGAAGAATATCATACTACCAATGTAGGTACCGGTACACAACGCACTAACCTGGGCGATTCGTACTTTAATAATTTCCAGGGCAATTTCCTGAATGTATTGAGTGATGCTACCACAGGAAATTTTCAGTCTGAAAATGGTTTCAGATCCTTCTTCGGAACCGCAAATTACGACTTTGATAAAAAGTACTTACTAAGCGGAACTTTCAGACGTGACGGATTCTCAGGTTTATCAGCTAATAACAAGTATGGTAATTTTGGCGGTGGTTCTATTGGATGGAACATTGCCGAAGAGGGATTCTTTAAAGAATCGGGCTTGGGTCGTGTTTTTGAAGATCTTAAACTTAAAGGCAGTTATGGTGTAGTAGGTAATGTTGGAGTAAATGATTTCGCCTCTTTAGCCTTATATAACTCAGGTTTATATGGTAACGCAGCAACCGTTTATTTTAACCAGGCAGGTAACCCCAACCTGAAATGGGAAACCAGTAAAAAAACAGATGTTGGTATTAGCTTCGGGTTATTTAAGGGACGTATTCAGGCCGAAGTTGATTATTATAATAATAGTATCAACAACCTGATCCTTAACGCACCTCAATCACCATCAAGAGGTATCCCGGGTAATCCTGTTAATACAATTGCTGCCAACGTGGGCTCTATGTATAACCGTGGTTTTGAGTTAAATATTACTTCAAGAAACATTATTGGCACAAACTTTAGCTGGACTACCAATTTTAACATCAGTACCCTCAGTAATAAGGTTACCGCTTTGGCCCAAGGGAATTCAGACATTTATGGGACAACATCATCATTGGAAACAGCAAGTGTTACTAGGGTAGGTAATACATTGGGTTCTATTTTCGTGGTTCCCGTTGCTGGTGTAAACCCAGCCAATGGGCAGCGTATATTTATTAACCGCTTTGGTCAGCAGGTGCAGTATAATCAGGTTGGTACCCCATCAAAATGGACTTATCTTGACGGCACAACAGCGCCGGCCATTGATGGTACATTGGATGGCCGGATTGTTGGAAGAGCAATTCCAACTTATTATGGCGGCTTAAATAACACCTTTGTTTACAAAAGCTTTGACCTGAATATTGGTATTACTTTTTCGGGAGGGAATAAAATATATAACGGAACCCAGGCTACGTTGCGTGATCAACGCTTTTGGAATAATGATATAGGCATATTAAACCGTTGGACAACCCCTGGTCAGGTGACTGATATACCTAAAGTTGTTTATGGCGATAACTACTCTAACGGGTCGGCTATACCTAATTCATCTAACGTTCAGAATGGTGCCTATGCCAAGCTTAAAAATGTTGCCCTGGGATATAAATTCCCTACACAACTGGTTAACCGTGCAGGCATAGCATCGGTAAGAGTGTATGTACAGGCAACAAACCTGGCCGTAGTTACCGGATACAAAGGGTCTGATCCTGAAGTTTCCACCAATGGTAACTCTAACCTTGCACCGGGTATCGATCGTAATACCGTGCCATCAAGCAGGATATTCACTTTCGGATTAAATGTGGGATTTTAAATTTTGATAACCATGATAGCAATAAGAAAATATAAATATACCATCAATGCAGCAGTGCTGGCATTGACCATGGTGCTGGGTAACTCCTGCACAAAGGACCTTTTAACACCAACACCAACCACCAGTATTATTGATTCTAAGGCGTTTGATACACCTGCAAGAATTTTAAGCCAGGTTAATGGTTTATATGCAGGGGTTAAAAGCGGACAGTTTTACGGTGGCCGCTATGTGATCTATAACGAGATCCGCGGCGAAGAGTTTATTGTAAATAAACCCAACGGTGTTACCGGTTTAGATACCTGGAATCAAAATGTGAATTCAAACACCAATGAGGTTGTTAACCTTTGGAGCGCGGCTTATACAGCCATTAATCGGGTTAACGTCTTTTTAGCGGGTTTAGCCGCCAATAGTACCAAAGTTGATGCGGCTACTGCCAGTCAATATACCGGCGAAGCCGAATTTTTAAGAGCGCTTACCTATTTTGCTTTGGTACAAACCTATGCAAAACCTTATGTTTTTGATAATGGCGCAAGCCTGGGTTTGCCCCTACGTCTGGTAGATGAAACTACCCTAACCGGAACTGGAACAAATGACCTGGCGCGCAGTACCGTAGCACAAGTGTATACACAGATATTAAAAGATCTGGACGATGCAGAAACCAAACTGCCGGCAACACCAACACTCGCCAATGGTGCAACCCGGGCGTTTAAGAATACGGCTATTGCCTTAAAGGCAAAGGTGTATTTAGCGCAAGCTAACTATGCCAAGGTACTCACAGAAACCACTAAACTGATCAGCGCGACAGCCCCATATCAGTCCCCAACAGGAGGGAATAAGCTGGAAAGCAGCATAGCTACCGTTTTTGGCGGTTCATATGGAGCTCCAACAACTGTAAGTCCAGAAGCTTTATTGTTTTTACCATTTACCACCAGTGATGCTCCAGGTACTCAAAACCAGTTAGCTTATTACTTCACCACAGGTACAGGTAAAGGTAATGGTGAGTACTACTTAAATAAAAGCGGTATATATGCTAATGCCGCACTAAGCGGAGCCAGCTCAACAGATGCGCGTAAAGGTTTTATTACTCCCGTATCGGTTACAGACGCAAACAAAGTGACAACCATATATTACTATTTAAGTAAATATAATACACCATCTCCTTTTACTGATTATATACCTGTATTGCGGTATAGTGAAGTGTTACTGAATGCAGCCGAAGCTTATGCCAGAACAGGTGACCTGGTTAACGCCACTGCTTTATTGAATGCGGTAAGGCACCGGTCAGATCCCGCGTTTACATTTGCCGCGGCAGACATCGCTACGCAGACTAGTTTAATAAGCACCATATTAACAGAAAGAAGGATTGAATTACTTGGCGAAGGTTTCAGACTTACAGATCTGTTCCGTACGGGGCAAGCTCTTCCTGCCAAATCAGGACCACAAGGAAATTCGCCATCTGTTGCTGTAACAGCATCTAATTACATCTGGCCGATATCAGGTGTCGAGCTTCAAACTAACAAGTTAATACAGCCTAATCCTTAAATTGAGGGAAGGATAAACCCGTCAAAGCAATTGACAGAAATGCAGAAGACCAATAATTTTATTGGTCTTCTGCATTTTTAAATGTTATTGTTGTTTGTAAACTAATACCTTGAAAGTATTGGGCAATACTTTTCGTGTCCCTTTTTCAAACTCGGCCAGGCTCAAATAAATTTTATGGGTTTTAGGGTCCAATGCTAATGTTTTAGCGCGGTTCCCGGTTTGAAGCGTTTGAATCACCGCATAATCATTTGCCGATTGTTGTTTAATAATGGTTGTGGTTCCATCGCCGCATGAGCAAAATATCAGCTTTGTTTCTGCATCATAAGCCACGGCATCAACGCCGGCACCAATTGGTAAGGTGGTAATTACTTTTCCGGTGTTAATATCAACAACACTAACGCCTTTATTTGCACGGCAAACGGTAAATATGCGTTGGTTTTTGGCATCCAGCGCCAGGCCGGTAGGACCACCACAAGGCGCTAATGAATAGTTTTTAACCACTTTCAAGGTTTTACTATCAATGATGTTCAAGCTGCTTTTATCTTCCAGGTTATTATAAATTTTGCCTTTTCCATCAGCTACAGCAAATTCAGGAGCGCCGCCAAGAGCAACCGTACCAACCTGTTTCAGGGTATTTGGGTCAATTACTGATGCATTATTACTTTCGCCATTAAAACTAAAAACACGATCAGCATAAGGATCATACATAATAGCATCAGGTCCGTTGGCATCTGTTAAGGGAATGGTTGCAACAACCTTAAGCGTTTTTAAATCAAACGCCACAATTGCGTTAGCCTTGCCATCGCTGATAAAGCCTTTGTTGGCTTTATTGTCAATAGCAATGCCATGCACGCCCTTCATATCACTGATAACACCAGCCGGCTTTTCGGTGGCGAGGTCAATAACATTTACTGAAGTGCCGTGTGAAACATATAAGCGATTATTTATTTTATCAATTGACAGGTAATCATACCCACCGTCGCCGGGCAACGAAATAGATTTATCCAGTACATAAGTCTGTGCATGTGATAATTGAGGAATAAGGCAGGTAAAAGCTATTGTTGCAAAGCTTAAAATCAGTTTTTTCATTTTTTTTCAGTTTGATGATTTAGTCAATGAATATCAGTTTTAATTCTGTAGAAAACTGGTACTTTAAAATCCGCAATCGGTTGATGGATTAATATTTTCTTTATCAGTTTCCATATTGGCCTTTCCGTTTTTAAAAGTGATGATCCAGATACTGTCATAATCATTATCAGGCCAAACGAGGCCCGTTTTATTGATGCCTAAGGCTCTAACAATGGGAGCGATACCATTATGCTCCCAAACTACGAGTACGGTGCCTGACCTGCTTTTTAAGTCGGCAGCCATACCCAATGAATCCTTTTCCTGACGGCTGCTGTTAACTATCAGATTGTATTTTGCAGCCAGGGGCACGATGGTTTGAAACATCCTGGAATGTTTAGTAGCCTCGCCCAAACCAATGGCCGGAACAAAAGTATATGCCGGTATACCAAATTTAGCATGAATAACAGCAGGTAGCTCGGCAGATCGATTTAACCCCTGACAGCTTAGGTTATCGCCTTTAAGCGGTTTTTCGGCATGACGGATAAATACAATTTTTAAATCGGCCGATTGTGCCAGTGCGGCAGAAGCAGTTAAGCCGGTGCATACCAGTAATATAGAATATATTTTAAGGAGTTTTTTCATGAAATATGTTTGTATAAAACGCGATAGCGGCATTGATGAAATGCTGCTATCGCGTTGGTGATTTTTTTATTAATGTTGATTCCCTGTGCCGTTAAATTGATAACAGCCCAGGTCGGCACCGGGTAGCGTTGCATCAGCCAAACCATATATTTTGTCGAGAGGAACGGTAATTAAAGGTTTTATGCTTGTATTACCTTTACCTATCAACGGTGAATTTGGCTGAAGATGGAAATTGAAATTACCTACAGCGCTATATTGAGCCAATGCATGCCCTGTTGTTGGTAATGGAAAATTAAGGAACATGGGATTGTTCTTTTGAACAACATCGCTGCCATCATAAATTGACCCCAACACATAATTAGTAGGAAGGTATTTGGCCGAAATAGTGATAGATGGAATATCAGAACTTTGCGGTTTGGTAATATAGCCAGTTGGATAAAATTGGTTAGCTACACTTAATGAATCGGCCCATTGATAATTGTTCCCGTATGACAGATGCGCCACATCGGCAACCGGGCTACCTACCACCCGGTAACCAAACCGGCAGTTAATAGCCACATTGTTATAATACATGCCCGCTGCACCCTCTTCATAATTGATGCAACCACCACGGCCGCTTTGTACCTGGCGGTAACCACCACTTACAAAGGTGTTATTATACATCACTATATTGGTTTGAGGAGCGCCTGTAGCCTGACCTTTGTTAGATGCTTTTTGCCCGTTTGTTGCCGTGCCGATAAACATGTTATAAGCCATGGTACCCACCGTACCGCCTTTAGTGTTTAAACAATCGCCGCCGCTAATCCCATTCTTTTCAAAGGTATTGCGAAAAATAGCAATTTTGCCGGCAGATATCCGGATAGGATCATCCACACCGCCATACAGCCAGGAATCTTCCATAATAAAGCTCCCTTTGTAGTTGGCAAACAAAATACTGTATTGATTACCATTTCCGGCTGCGGCAATTTTTGAAGTAGCTTCGCCCTCGGTTAAGCCCGCATACTCCACATGTGTCCAGCGGAGCACCAGTAAATTACAGGTAGGGCCACCAATAATCCCTTTCCATTTACCGGCATAGGCCGGATCTGCAGCGGGAGCAATACCGCCGGGCGCATCGTTTTTAGTTATTCCCTTTACCGTTATCCAGTTAGGCTGATCTTTTGATCCGTTGCTAACCAAGGTGCCGAGCGCTATCAAGCTGCTGCCAATACCCATATTTAAGGTAACACCTGGTTGTATTAACAAAGTGTCGAGCGGGTTAATAACCAGGTCGCAGCCATCAGATACGGTATAGGTTTTACCACTAAGCATAGTGCCTTTTACCGGCACAACTGTACTGCCGCCACTGCAGGAAAGCGGGGCTTTATCGCTTACCGGACTTGCTGCCGGTGGGGTGTAACTGTAAATATCAGTGTGCTCGCCTTTCCATTTCTGGCAGCTTGAAAAAGATGCAGCAAGGATTATTAAAAAGACTGGAATTATATATTTTTTCATTGTCTTATTGTTTTTAGAATTTATACCTGAAACCACCCAGGAACAGGGTTTTGTAATAATCGCTTTGAACCAGGGTTTGTGAGGTTATATCTTGTTTGCCTAAAAACTCCTGCTGTTTGGCATCAAGGCTGCCGTGTGGGAATTTCAGGTAGATCTTACTGGCCGCGTTGGTGATATTGTTGATCTTACCGTAAAATGAGAGTTTGTTAATGATCGTTTTCTCAAAAGAAAAATCTAACTGGTTATAAGCATGCTGATAGAAATCCAGATTATAATACGGGGAAACTTGTGCTAAACGTTCGCCTGTGTATACAAAGGCCAGCTGCATATCTAAACCCCATTTTGCGCTTTTAAATAGGATGGAAGCATTACCCACATGGTCTGCCTGGCCCTGTAGCGGGCGCGATTCATTTACAAAGGTTTGTTGTAAACCTAAAGTGGCATCATTAGAATAAAGTAACTTGGAGGTTGTTATCCTGGAATGGGTGTAGGTATAATTAACAGAAAAACCTATCACCCCAAAGAATTTTGTTGCCAACGCTTCAAAACCATAGTTGGTAGCATTACCCGGGTCGTTCTGGGGCTTAATTACCTGGTTGCTTGGCCCTCCGTCGCGAACCACAAAGTACTCAATAGGATTATAGATCTTTTTATAGAAAGAACCTAACAATAACTGATCAGATCCGCCTGGGAAAAACTCATACCTCACATCGTAATTATCAGCAGTGATATGTTTTAACAGTGGATTTCCTTCTTGGTCATAATATTCCCCGCTAACTTTATAAGGTACCAGTTCGCCAAAACCAGGGCGGCTGATCGACGCAAAATAAGAAGCCCTTATATTCTGATTATCTGTTAATTCATATTTTAAATGGATGCTGGGTAAAACATCGGTATAGATAATAGTTCCATTCCTTTGTGCCACCGTTTCTGGCGATTGTGTGGCATAGGTCATATAGGTGTTCTCTACCCTTACACCGCCTAACACTTGTAGCTTAGGAAAAAGATCGAATTTCACCTGCAGATATTCTGCATTGTCATCCTCTCTTACATGATAGTTGTTTTGCAGGTCGGGATTGTTACTGCCTATACCATCAGCTGCCGAGTTAAAGGCAAAGGGTATCGCGCTGAAGTTATTATTATACAGGGTTGATTTACCCCCGGTTAACGAATAGGTAATATAATCGGCATCCCTGATCTTATGACGATATAAACCACCCGTAGAAAACTCGACATCATGACCGGCTATTTTTGCGGTGTAGATCAGATTGGCGTACCCGGATATATCACGATCCCTATTGTTTTCCCAATGATGGGTTAATTGGGTGTTGTTATCAATTTCGGTAGTTACCGCACCGGCGCTGTTTAATGATTTATTAGCATCATATGAAAATTCTGTACGATCGGGCATGTGTCTGGTTGCCACCGAATAAACACCATCCCAGTTAAAGCGCCATTTGTCGCCTAATATATGGTCGCCATGCAGGGTGGAATTATATATATTTTGCTGAGTTAAAGTGCTTCTGTTCGACAGCGTTATTTGCTTACTCAGCCCCGTTGAATTTAAGCCTAAACCAAGCGTATCAGATGTTAAACGCGATTCAAACTCGCTTTGACGGATGTATAAATTGTACAATGACAACTTGTTTTTATCATCAATCACGTAATCAATTTTGTTATGAATACCTAAACGCTGTGTCTGCGTGGAATAAGTACGATCATAGGAATCAGAAAATTGCGGAGAGTTAGGCAAGGGGATAGCCGAGGGCTGCGCATTTGGGGTTAATTGTTTTGAATTTGAGCCCCGGTAAATATTCTGGTAGCTTGCCGATACAATAACCCCCAGTTTATTGTTTAAAAAACGATCGCCGATGGTAAGACCAGCTGTTGAGCTGAAAGGCGATGACATGTTTTTGTCGCTGGTAAGCGCCTTATTATTAAAGTCGCTGTAAGTTGCAGCATAGTTGTTGCCGTTGATGGCCGCGGGTGATTGGCGATTAGGCGACGGGTTGAACGCCACAAATGGTCTGCCAGAGGAGAATAAGTTAGAAAACCCACCGGAAACATTAGCGCTTAAAATAAAATGATTGGGTGCACTTTTCATGACCAGGTTCATCACTCCACCAATGGCATCACCCTCCATACTTGGAGTTAAGGCCTTGATCACTTCGAGGCGTTCCAGCATCTCTGACGGAAAGATGTCCATGGGCACAAATCGGTACTGCGGATCAGGGCTTGGGATCTTTATACCGTTTACCAATGTGGAATTGTAACGCTGGTCCATCCCCCTTATAATGGCATAACGCCCCTCGCCACTGGCTGACCGCTGCACGGTTACACCACTCACACGCTGTAATGCATTAGCTACGGTTACATCGGGCAAAAGCTGTATGGTATTGGCCGATAAAATGTTTTCGATCATCACCGCGTTTTTTTCGATGCCGCGTGCCGCCCGGTCCGATTCCTTGTTGCCTTGCCCGGTAATCCTTACTTCGTTCATCAGCGTGCTGGCATCCTGTAAATCAATATTTACAACTTTTAGATCAACCATATCGGTTACGGCTACTTCATAAGTTTGCGAAGGAGCATATCCAACATAATTAACCTGGATTTTATAATTGCCTGCTTTTAAATCCTTAAATGCATAAGCGCCATTTAAACCAACAGAGGCAACCCGGGTATTGTCACCACGCGTTAAATGAACGGTAGCCCCGGCGAGGGGTTCGCCGGTTTTGTGATCAGTTACTTTTCCCTTAATCGTTTGAGCGATAGACGAAAAGGGAAATAGTAAACTAAGAGAAAAGAATAATAATAGCCTGTAAAGAAAGTAGGAGTGTTTCATGAACAACGGGTTTTAAATTTTCGCAAAGAAACCCGCTGAATGTTGGAGAAAAACTGATTTTTTTTGACTTGGTAAAATCAATAACCTAATAATAATATTAACTTAACAATGGGTGCTGAATTGATGAAAACGACACGGCTTTAGGGGCATTTTAACAAAAACTAATTATATAAACAAAGCGCCCCGGATACATCCGGGGCGCTTTGTTTGATCAGTGAACTACAACTATTATTTATTGGTGTAGTAAATAAGACCAGGTACATTGAAATAAATTTCCGGGTATCTGGTGACGGGATCGGTAGTTGGTAATTTGGGCCTTGCGGTTGCTTTTAAGGTGATGCTGGTACCCGGTACTGCATAATCGGCATACAAACCAGAGGCTATTAAGGTGTAGTACCTGCCCGGCGCTAAACTGGCAGCAGAGCTGACAGTCCCAACCTTTGTTGTGGTACCCGTACTGGAAGCCTGAAATACGTATGAGGTTGTGCTTAATGGGTTTACATCCACTGCAATAAAATCAGATAGCGCACCATAAGCAATGCCTGTTGATACAGATACCGTGGTTGAAGCGCCACCGGTGGGGGTATAAGTTCCACCCAGATCAAGGGCCGGGCCATTAGGTATAAAGTTGGCGAAGCGTACGTAAGCCTTGCCTGCGGCAGCAGTTGGGAAATTATCCTGTACAACTTTAACGGTTAGTGGTGTTGTGGTCGATCCTGGTAAGCCAACGGCGAATACGCTATAAGCCGCACCATTGGTGGTGGCTTGGGTAACTGTACCAATAACGGCACCGGGTGCCGCTGTTTGCGCGCTTATCAAAGCCGGTACATTGGTAGCGGCCACCACTTTAATAACCGTGTTACCCGCAGTGGTAACAGCATAATTGCTACCCGGAAATACATTGTTATAAGTGTATCCCGTGGTTATTGACGTGGGGGCCAGGTTATCGGTTACGGATGCAATGGTTGCTGGTGTAACTTTTGTATCGTTAATATAACCGTCAAGACCAGGTGTTCCCGGGGCAACGTGTATAAATTTAATTAAAGCCCCTGTTGCCGGACCGCCTAATTGTTTTATTTCATTTTTTTTACAGCCGCTTGCCACTAAGGCAAATAAACATGCTGATAAATAAATTATTTTTTTCATGCTGATGTTTAACTTAATTAGGTAAAATAAACCATGGTTTGGTAGTATGATAATCAGGCTCTGTTGCGCCAAATGCTTTTAACGCAGGTATATTCCAGATGTACTCTGAATTATAGCGTGGCCGTACTACATAAACTTGTTTGCCAGCATTATCAGGATAAAGTGAAGCTGGTTTGCTATAGCCCTGGAATATATTGGTGTCATAATTATACTTACGCATATCAACCCAGGCTTCCAGATTGCCCCATACAAATAAGGAAATGAATTTTTGCTGCATGATATCGCTTAAGGTTAATGTGGCTGCACTTTGTTTAACACATGGGCCGGCCAGGTACTTGGTTATGGACGTTGCTTTTATCCTGTTTTGTGTACCGGTTAAGTTATCAACCTGCGGTGGGTTACTTACAAAGTCAAGGCTGCCTTTAATCCCATTAATATAGGCCGCATAAGCGCCTGCTATATCACCTTTTTTAAATAGCGCTTCGGCTTTAAAGAACTGTAGTTCAAAATAGGTCATAAAAACACCGCGAGCGTCATCATTGTAGATATATCTTTGCTTGGTTCCTGCAGTAGTAGGATAGGTGCTGGCACTATCTGCAAATAGAAAAGGAATCAATGTTTTGGCATCAGCCGAGTTAGGGTCGCCATTGCTGCCAATTACGCCGCGGTAAACCTTGTCCTTACTTATAGAAATGAGTTGTTTAATACGGGGATCAAGGGAAGTGTCAGGTGTTGTTGATCCGGTAAATATGCGTCCGTCAAGTAAACGTACCATGTAATCTGATTGTTTGTAAGCACCCAGGTTACCCCGTGCCGCA
The DNA here is from genome assembly GCA_030445275.1 of Mucilaginibacter sp. Classification (GTDB taxonomy): domain Bacteria; phylum Bacteroidota; class Bacteroidia; order Sphingobacteriales; family Sphingobacteriaceae; genus Mucilaginibacter. The sequence goes on along the minus strand of JAUCSE010000104.1, from coordinate 77,867 downwards.
CCCCAAAAATTAGCATCGGTTGAGTTGGAACCGTTACATTTTACACTGGCATTATCGGCATTACTTACAAATGAGCTATCAATGTACTTAGTAACAACATCGGCATTAAATGTAGTCTTATTGCTTAAGTGTATAGCGTTTTGAGCCAGTATGGCATAAATAAATTTGATCCATTTGGCCCGGTCGCCGTAGTATATATAATCGCCTTTTGCCAATGATGCTGATTGTGTTGAAGCATCAGTTTTAATGGCCAGGTTCATATAGTTCAGCGCTAGCTTACAATCCTTTACCGCTTCTGCATAAACATCCTGCGGGCTATCATAATCAAAGGTTAAACGGCTTGGGTCAAAGGCCTCCTTAACAATCATGTGGTCGTAGAGGTCGCCGCCATTTTGCCATCCCCAGGCTCTGAGTGCATAACCCACAGCCACATAATCCCATTTTTGTTTAGGGATTGCATCCTTCCACATCAAGGTAACGTTTTGGCCCAGGCTAAAATAAACCGTACGCCACATTTCGCCAACAGCATCTGATGCCGGGGCATAGCCTTCCTGATCATAGATATTGTTTGCTGTTGCTGATCCCCAAACCTGTGCGTACTGGCCAATATAACGGCTGTCATACCACACACCGCGGGCCATACCGGCTTGCATAGGGGGCAATAGGGTAGATGCATCAACAATTACGGGTGCATTGGGGTTGTTGTTTACATCAATATATTTTTTGCAGCTGCTTACAGCACATGCAATAAGCACTACAAGTAATGAGTATTTAAATTTTTTCATTTTCTTTTACTGTTTATAGCTTAACTCTTAAACCTAATGAAATTACGCGTGGCTCAGGTACCGTGCCATAATCAAAACCGGCTGCGCCCGAACCCAGGGTTGATGCATTGGTGCCGTTTACATTCGGATCAGCCCCTGTGTAATTGGTGATCAGGAATACGTTAGTGGCGGTGACGAATATTCCGGCAGATTTAAATAGTTTTTGTCGCGCCAGTAATTTTTGTGGTAAATTATAGCTTAAAGTAATATCGCTTAACCTGATATAGTTAATGTTATGCTCAATAAAATCAGCATCAATGCTATTGGTATAATAAGTGTTTTGGTAATAAGGAGTTACCTGTATATTATTAACAGTTGGGTGTGTCGTGTTTTCATTGCCATCTTTAATCACACCAGGAACTACAATAGGTGTCATCCTGTTTAAAGTGCGGGTACTTAAACCATACCTGGTCAGGAATTCCTCATTACCGTTATATACGTCGCCTCCCTTGCGGATATCAAACAAAAAGTTCAGGTCGAAATTTTTGTAAGTGAAGTGGTTGCCAAAGCCGATCATGAATTTTGGTAACCTATCGCCAACAGTAACAAACGTAGCATTGCTAATAGGTAAACCGGTGCCTGGATCAACCAATACCTGGCCGGCATTATTACGGGCATAGCTGTAGGCTGCTATATTACCTGTGCTGCTACCGGGAAATATACTTGAACGTACGTTATAACCGGCTATCCAGGTATCAGAATTATAATACTCCGGTAAACCACCCAGGTTGGTAACTTTACCGCGTGCTGTGGTAAAGTTAAGCAGCATATCCCAGGTAAAGCCTTTTGTTTTAACCGGCGAACCTGTTAGTGATATTTCCACACCATGATTTCTTACTTCGCCACCATTCAGATATTCCAGTATATAACCTGAACCATAACTAATACGGGGATTAAATATCTGGTTGGTTGCAATTACCTGATAATAACTGATATCGGCACCCAGGCGACCGTTAAAAAATTGGAACTCAGCACCCAGGTCAATTTCTTTATCTCTTTCTGGTTTCAGATTAGGATTGTTACCCGTAACGTCGTATGCAAAGCCGCCACCAGTAGTAGTTTGCTGCAATAGCGTTGAGAAGATTTTGTAAGGCTGGGCAGGATCTTTACCCACTTCGGCATACGATGCTCTTAGTTTACCATATGATAGTATTTTATTATCAGCAAAGACAGGCAGACTGGTGAAAATGAAGCCCGCACCAATAGATGGATAGAAGTAATGATCTTGTTGCGTACCCGAAAGTTTAGAAGAATATTCTTCCCTGGCGGTTGCATTTAAGGTTAATAACTCATTATAAACAGCGCTAAAACGGGCAATACCTGACAGGTAACGAACCTGTTTTAAGTAATTACTGGTGCGTTGTGTAGTAGGAAGTGTATTGTTAATGCTGTTAAAGTCAGGCTGTATAAACTTTTCACCATAGGAGCCGGTAATTTCATCCCTGTTACTGATAGCCTCGGCACCAACTGCCAGCGTAGTACGAAACCTGCCAAAAGTTTTTTTAGCAGTGGCAAAGAATGAACCGTTAATTTGCTGGTTATTATCGTTATAGTTGTCAATAATACCGCCGGCTGATATCCCTGTTGTTGCACCAAAGTTAAAGTCGGCCGAGTTTTGGTAGGATGAACTGTACTGGCTCAGGAAGTTATTACCTGCTGTAGAGGCAAAGTCTATACCTACTAAACCCCTCAGATTTAACCATGGTGTGGCATCGAAAGAAAGGTCAACTGTACCAACCACGCGGTTTGTTTTGTCGCGGCTGATGTTATTGTGCGCATCCCATATGGGGTTGTCATAGTCAATACTGCCATCAGCAAGGCTGGTGGTTGGGGGAATTAATGTTCTTCTTGTACCATCGGGGTTTAAATAATTACGTACATCGTCATAAGTAGGCCATGATAATGCATTAAGATAAGTGCCTGAATTGCCCTTATTCAGCTTCCGGTTATCTATACTAAAGTAATTAAATGCAGCGGTGCTGGTTAACTTTGATGATAGTTTGGCGCTCCCTGATAAACGTAGTGATATTTTATTGTTTTCGGCAACAGGTAAAACACCGGTAGCATCACGTACGGAAGCCGACAGGCGATAAGTGGCCACATCGGTTCCACCTTCAAACGCAAGATTGTTTAATATGGAGTGCCCGGTTTGCATGGTGTTTTTTACATTATCATAGGTTGTTGTACCTGGCGCATAGGCTGGCCCAAATGCAGTACGTACTGTGGCGCTGGCTGCTCCGTTGGTACCTACGCCAAAAACATCCTGGATTTTTGGGAAACGATAGGCGGTGGCAGCGCCAAAGTTGTTATCATAAGTAATGGTACCCGGACCGGCGTGCCCTTTTTTAGTAGTGATGACAATAGCTCCGCCTGATGCTGATGAACCATACACCGCAGCCGCGTCAGCGCCTTTTAACACAGTAACTGATTCTATATCATCTGAGTTGATATCGGCAATACGATTGGTAAAGTCATTGCGGCGGTTATCGCCCTGCGATGTTAACGAATTTTGATCAATAGCATCATTACTAACACGTACACCATCAATAACAAACAGCGGGCTGTTGGAACCTCCGATGGAGTTAATACCACGCAGCACAATAGAGGCTGAAGCGCCGGGGTTACCGCTTGTACTGGTAACGGTTGCGCCGGCAATACGTCCCTGCAATGCGTTCACAAAGTTTTCACGCTGGGTTTGCTGGATCTGAGCACCTGAAACAGTTTGTACCGGCGATGTAAGATCCCGTTTGTCTTGTTTTACGCCAAAACCTGTTACCACTACTTCATCCAGGCTTTTACTATCGGCCTTTAATGCAACATTGATGGTCTGTTGTTTACCAATGGTAAATTCCTGGCTTACTGTACCCAGAAATGAAAATACCAATACCTGGCCGGCGCTTGCTGCAATGGTATAATTACCACCCGCATCTGTTTGTTTGCCAATGCCTGTGTTTTTAATTTTTACAATTACACCGGGGAGGGGGGTGCCGTCTTCGGCCGATGTAACTTTTCCTGAAATGGTTATGCTTTGGGCCATAGTTTGGATAGCACAGCAACAAAGCATCAGGAAAAAAAAGAGTAGACTTTTTTTCATAAGCGAAAAGTTTAGTTAGTATATATTATAGTTGTTGAGTACGTATCTGATCCGGGGGTACACGGATTTTAGCTGTTTTAATTGCATGAATCATGCAACAAACCGCATAGTAATAAAGCCTATGCCTAAAGATATATAAATATAATTTTAATTAGTGCATGGTTTAGCTAATTTTATTTTAATCGTGCATAAAAACGCAATATCGGGTTTGCCGTTAAATTATTATAACACCGTTAACAAATGAAGTTTTATTAAGAAATTGTATTTTATTTGTAATAGCGAAATAACAATAGAGCTATAAATTCTAAAAATATGAAACAAGGATTGTTAATTGATATGGATGGGGTTATATATAGTGGGGAGGAGTTAATTGTCGGGGCTGATAAATTCATCAAACATTTGCTGACTAAGGGGATACCATTTGCCTTTATGACTAACAATAGTCAAAGAACCAGTCTGGAGGTTGTTCGTAAACTAAAAAGGTTAGGTATAACTGTTGAATCAAAACATGTATATACCAGCGCTATGGCGACCGGTAAATTCCTGGGCGATCAAAGTCCAAATGGCACAGCTTATGTACTTGGCGAAGGCGGCTTACTGACCAGTTTACATGAAAATGGTATTACACTGGTTGATACTGATCCGGAGTTTGTGGTTTTGGGTGAGGGGCGGAATTTTACACTGGAAATGGTGCAGCGTGCAGTTGACATGATTTTGGCAGGCGCTAAATTTATTACTACCAACAGGGATCCATCACCTAAAAAACCAGGCTGGAATAATTTAGGGATTGCCGCAACAACCGCCATGATCGAGGAAGCTACCGGTCGCAAGGCTTTTGTAACAGGCAAACCCAGCCCCGTAATGATGCGGTCTGCCCGGAAGTTTCTGGGACTGGAAACAGCCGAAACAACAGTAGTTGGCGATACGATGGAAACCGATATTCAGGGGGGCGTACAAATGGGTTATAAAACCATACTGGTATTGTCAGGAATATCAAATAAAGACCAGCTTAGTCATTACGCTTTTAAACCTGATATGATTGTTGGTTCGGTTGATAAAATCGAATTCCCCTTAAAGTGGTGGTAAATTCAAGGTAAAGCATCAGTAAGCTTTCACGGCTTCCCACTTTTTAGGATCGGCCGATTGCCCGGTAATGTTGTTTAAAATTAATGATTGTACATTATGACTTTCAACAACATGGGCAAAGTATTCAGGGCGGTTGATGCCCCAGTTTACCGAGCAGTTCCTGATATTTATTCCTGTTGCCTGTTCTAAATAAAAGGCCGAGGTGCGCCCTTTAACTAAACCCTCAACCTCGCTCGGGCGGCGGTCATAAACGCCGCCAGGCTGCGTAGTGGTTTTGTTGATTTGAACATCTACCTGGTCAAAATATATATTGGAGATCTTGTCGGCAGATTCGCCGCTTACATAAATACCATTTTCGCTATTGCATTTAATATTGCTAAAGAAAATGTTGGTTACCGCACCTACACGACCTTGTTTTTCTCCCTTAGGTAATCGCCAACCGGCATCTTTGTTGTTTGCGGTTGCCCTGCGGTATGCAGTAATATAAATAGGCTCGGCCTTGCCCCACCAAACATCTGAAAACAGGTGTGAGTCGACAATAATATTGGAGAATATCACATCGCTTACAGTACCCTCATCCCGGTTTTGAATACCCAGGCCACGGTTGCTGTTTTTAATGATACAGTTATTGATAACCACATGACTTATCCTATCCATATTTTCTGATCCTATTTTAATGGCACATGAACTTGAAGTCATGGTACAATTGTTCACCGTAATGTTTTCGCAAGCGCCAAACTCCTGGTATTCCCGGCGGTTTTTTAAGCAAATACAATCATCGCCCGATTCTATGTAGCAATTGGCTATCCTAACGTTTTTGCTATGATCAATATCAATACCATCGCTGTTGCGCACTTTTATACTGTTCAATAACGTAATGTCTGAAATAGCCACATCATTACACCCGGCCAGATGCACGGTCCAGTAAGCCGAATTCCGGATAGTGAGATTGCGGATACGTACATTTTTGCAGCCAACCAAAGTAAGCAGGTGAGGACGTGGGTCAACTATATGAAATGGTTTCAGTTCATACGAATCATCCAGTTCCTTACCCATAAACGCAATGCCATTACCATCAATAATACCACCGCCGGATATGGTAACTTGTTCCAGGTTTTCGCCGCTTATCCAAAGTGTGCCTTCACCTTTGTTTTCTCTGAAAGCACTTTCAGTATAAAGTGCTTCATCGGCCGATGCCAGGATGCAGGTGCCTGTTTCTACGTATAGTTCCACAAACGATTTTAGTTTAAAAGGCCCGCTTAAAAAGGTGCCACCCGCAGGTACATATACCTGACCACCGCCAGCTGCAGCGCAGGCATCTATCGTGCGTTGTATGGCGTTTGCATTGTTAGTCTTTCCGTCATTAACTGCCCCGTATTGACTGATATCAAATACTTTAGAAACGCTTTTTTTGACCTGTTGCCCCAGAACTACAAATGATAACAGGGTTATTGATATGGATAGTAATATTATTCTTGATCGCATTTTATTCTTGAGATTTAGTTGAAAGATGAGGATAAGCCTGTAGGCTGGTCTGTTGTTTTTGTTCCCCAGGTTTTATCTGGCTTGTTTTTTAAATAAAACTCCAGTTTACCACCCTGCATTAAGGCATTATAGCGAATATAATTTTTAGTATATGCTTTGCCATTCAGCTTCATCGTGCTAATGTATACTGCGTTTTTTGACTCTTTATGGGCGATGATCTCTAATGATTTGCCTTCGGGAAGTTTTACCGTTACCCGGTCAAAAATGGGGGAGCACAAAAGATATTCATCAGAAACGGGATCAACAGGATAAAATCCCACAGATGCAAAAATATACCATGCCGACATTTGCCCGGCATCGTCATTGCCGCTTAAACCGCCGGGGCCATCTGTATATTCTGTAGATAATATACGCCTTACTTCCTGCTGTGTTTTCCAGGGGGCACGCGTATAATTATACATGAATGGGATCTGATGTCCGGGTTCGTTACCATGCCAGTACTCATCTTTATGGAATAGGGTATCCAGCTTTTTCTCTAATTGTGCTTGTCCGCCCATCAGGCGACTAAGTCCCGGAACATCCTGCGGAGCATAAAAAGTATATTGTCTTGGAGTACCCTCTGTAATATAAGATTCACGATTATCGGGTTTAAAAGGGGTAAACCAGCTACCATTTTCATACCTTCCCCGTACCAGGCCGGTATTTGGATCAAGTACATTTTTATAGTTCAGGGCGCGTTTGCTTAGCAACTGATAATCGGTGGTTTTGCCCAATGCTTTGGCAATGGTGGCAAGCGCATAATCATCATAGGCATACTCCAGCGTGCGGCTCACCTGCTCTTTTTTATGAAAAGCCTCCTGTACACTATCTTCCATCGGGATATAACCATATTTTAAGTAGGAGGTAAGCGCCCGCCTTCCTTTGCCATTTAAATAATCAGTTTTGGAAGCCACATCAAAAGCATTCTGGCGCATCAGCAGGTAACCCTCGGTTATATTATAATCACGGATATTTTTAGCATATGCCGAGGCTATAAAAGCAGTTGCATGATCGCCGATCATGGCCGAGGTATAGCTGTTCCAGCAGGGAAATATAGGCATCCATTGCCCTTGCTGCCCTTTTAAGATCATTGACCGTACAAAATCATTGATCATAGTTGGTTTAATGATCTCATATAAAGGCAGCTGCGCCCGGTAAATATCCCACATGGAAAAATCATCATAATAATTCCCCTTGTCCAGGTGTTCTGTTTGATAGTTGCCGGCAAATCGCGGATATGTTCTATCCACGTTATTAAACAAACGAGGGTGCTGCATGGCATGGTAAAACGCGGTATAAAAAATATATTTATCACATTCATTAGCGGTTACCACATTAAGCCGGCTTAATTCATTTTGCCATACCAGTTTGTTTTGCTTAACTAAGGCATTAAAATCCCAGTCTTTAATTTCGGCCTGCAGGTTTTTCCTGGCATCAGCTATACTGGTAAATGATGTGCCGATCCTTACCCTGAGTTTTTCGCCCTTTTGAAGTTTAAAGCCTATAAAAGCACCAATATTTTTAAGATCTTTTATACTACTGGATGAAAATACCTGGTCGCCGTTAAATGTGCCGCTGTTGCCTATGCTGCGTTCAACTTTCATTACAAAATAACCACTAAAGCCAGCGGGGTTGCCCCATCCCTGGTAAATACGATAGGCAGGATTATAGCCGTATACCTCACCCTGACTGGCATCAACGTTTATGGAACCTTTATCCTTATCGCTGTTGGGCATGACTAGTAGATACAGGCTATCGGCCTTATTCATGGTGAATTGCAACATACCGCATCGGAGGGTGGCGGTTATTTCGGTACTTAACTGGTAGTTGTTTAAATCAACACGATAATATGCCGGTGTGGTAATTTCATTTTGATGTAAAAACGGAACGGCATAAGTTTCGGGAGTCGTTTTTAACTTTCCGCTGATGGGCATTATGGTAAAACTGCCATAATCCTGTGTACAGGAACCGCTAAGCCAGTGTGTAGCCCTGAAGCCGTTGAGCAGACTATCCTTATAGCTGTATGGCGGCAGGCATTTGTTTTCAGAAGTATGGGTTTGCGGTGTCCACTGGGTCATTCCAAAAGGAAGTCCAACCGCTGGGATGGTATTGGCATAGCTTTCCGTCCCGCTGCCATGTTTTAATGCCGATGATGTAGTACTTGCCGCTGTGCCCGATAATGGCTGCACATATTTAACCAGATCAGTTGATTGTGCAAGACCAGCGTTAATAAATAAGCCACTTAAACCGGTTATCAATAATAACTTTTTGAACATTATTTATAGCTTTTTTATGGTTTCCTTACTATCACCGGGTATTTGTATTGCCTTTAACAGCGGATTAGTCACGTTTTTAAATAGTATTACAGGGTATGTTTTTGCCGTTGGTATTTTAACCTCATTCAGGTTTAAGCCGGTTACATCATCAAAAATACAAGCCGTACGGAAATCATCCTTCTGATATTTTAATGTCATGTTCTTTATTTTGATACCATCGGCATGCCTGATATAAAGGCCCCAGGCCGGTAATTCGCCAAACATAGAAAATTCCGGATAACCTGCTATGTTTTCAGGCACTTTATCCAGGCTGTCTAATCCAAAATGGGCCGTTTCCTTTTTTGCATCACCGCCATAGGTTATTTCAATATTTTCGAGTGTAACATCCTGCACAGGGTAACCCGGGATGCCTACAATTGACGAAGGGAAAACATTATGCGGGAACCTCGATGCCGGCCCCTCTGTTGGATAGCCCTTATCTGGTTTACCTGATGGTATTTCAGCTTTTACATTGCCAATATAAATATGGCGTACTTTTCCCGGGTCGGCTTTTTTATTGCGTTGCCCCAGGCGAATGAATATAGCGTTACCTGTATTTTTAGCCGTTACATTCCGTATATCAATATCTTCCAGAACAGCGCCATCAACGCTTTCCAGGGCTATAGCAGATCGGAAAGTATCGTATACCTTAATATCCCTGACCGTTATTTTTTTGAACCCACCGAAGGAAGCGGTGCCCAATTTTAAAGCGCTTGCACTAGAGCGAATAGTACAATTAGCGATATAAATATTTTCGCAGATTCCCTTTGGATCTTCCGATTTGAGGCAGATACCATCGTCATCAGCATTAATAAAACTATTGGTAAGCTTTACGTTTTTACAGTCAACCAGGTCAATGCCATCATTATTCCAGTAAGTAGTACTTTCAACCCTCATGCTATCAATGATCATATTGGAGCATTGATTATATTTCTGTACCCAGGACAATCCATCTTTAAGTGTTATGTTTTTTATGTTGATATCATCGCAATTTATAAATTCAATCAACTTTGGCCGGTTTGCTTCGGATGGCCGCATCTGGTGCCATGGGTTATATACATTCCACTCGTTATCTTCCAGTGTGCCGTCATGTAAACGTTTGTAAACATCTTTTAAAAGTTCAACAGCCTGCCCGTCAATTACACCTTTACCCGTTATGGCAATGTGGTGTTGCTGGTTGGCTACAATTAATGCCGATGCATGCTTAGGGCCATAGTCGGCTCTTGTTGTACTGCCCAGCAGTTGGGCATTCGCGTCCAGATGAAGATCAACTCCCGATTTTAAATCAATTACCCCGGTAACAAATTTGCCTGCAGGTATAAGCACCATACCACCACCATCAGCAGTTGCGGCATCAATAGCCTTTTGAATGGATAGGGCATTATTGGTTTTTGCATCGGGTTTAGCGCCGTAAGCAGTTATGTTATACACTTTTTGCTGGGCAAAAGCGGTATTGCCAATTAATGCTAGTATAGATAGTAGAAATAATGATTTCATTAATTTATGTTTCAATTAATTAAACTTTTAAAAACAATTTGTTTCGATATAAAAAATACAGGAATAGCAGTTGAACCAGCGTTATGGACGTTGTTGCAAAAACAGCCTGCCACGCTACAGGAGCTAGGTTTATAAGTCCGCCAAATACATAATTGGCGGTATAGTTAAAATTAACCAGCCCCTCTGAACAGATGTAGATCACGATGGAGTTTGTGCCGATGAGGATAAATGGGAATGCCCATTTTTTAAAACCAGCGACATCAATGATCAGATAAAAAACAGACAAGAAAAGCAGGCTCCATCCGCCAACATATAATACAAATGAACTTGACCATAAACGTTTGTTAATGGGGAACTCCAATCCCCATAATTTGCCGACAATAATAGACACCAGGCCAGCTGCAAATAATGCAACCCCCTTTTTTAACATGCTCCATTTGGGCGAATCCCATTTTAGAAAGCTGCCTGTAAAAACACCGAGCAATGCTGTACCAATAGCTGGTATGGTTGATAATACACCTTCGGGATCATGTATCTTATCATGTAATCTACCGGGTAATAACAATCTGTCAACGTACGATTCAAAAGAACCGGCCATGGTTAAAACACCAGCCCCAAAGCCCGGAACCGGAATAAACATCATAGCTGCCCAGTAACCGCCAAGCAGGGCCACAAACCAGATAATTTGACCACGCAGATTGAAATTTAAATAGATCAATCCGGCAAAGAACCAGGCTAAACCTATACGGCCTAGAACACTGGCAAAACGCGTGTTTTCGTACCCATTAAATTTTAATAGACCATTAACGATCATCCCCAGTAAAAGCAGGATCAGTGTACGCCTGATCATTGATCTGTAGATGGTCCATTTGGCATCGCCTGGCAGCTGTGTTGCGGAATTAACCCCGGCTTTGCTTATTTTATTCATCATAGAATAGGGCATGGAAACCCCGGCTATAAATAGAAACAGCGGGAAGATCATATCGTAAAAAGTGAAACCATCCCATACCGTATGGTGCAGTTGCCCGGAAAGCCACAAGAATACCGGCCATCCGGTTGCTTTTGCCAGCGCATGTGCTATCTGCTCGCCGCTCATTATCCAAAACATATCAAAGCCCCTCAGGGCATCGAGCGAAACCAGCCGTTTTACTTTAGGGGCCGAAGCGGGAGTTGTTATCTGCTCCATAATTTTGCTAAGTTCATACTAATAAGCCTGTTCAATTTGCTGGCGGTATTTTTGATACATATACTCAGATTCCGTAACCGGGTTACCGGTTGCCTGTACAGGAAAATCCTTCTTGCTGTTTACCCATTGCCATTCCCATGCTTTTATGGATTGCTCAAAAGCGGGTAGGTTTGCTTCCTTCCCTGACTGTAGTGAAGCCGTTAGCATAGCAAAGAATTTCTCCCATCTTACTTTATAAAAATCATTGAGTAAGCCGCTCCATTGCCTGTTGGCATATTCATGAAGCGGACTATCAGCATCGCCCCAAAGGGTGATCAGATCGCGGGCATTACGCTCATAGATGGCTTTCTCGTTAACCGTAGTTCCCCAGCTTCTGGCATCCCTTATCCAGGGGCCCAGTAAAAAATCCTTGCGGCTTGCCAGCAACTGGTCCATATCACTTATTAACTGTAAATATTGCGTGCTGTATAGTTTAAATTCAGCTATATTTTTTTCGCGGTATGCCTTGATCCATTGCTGTTGTAAGGGTGAGGCATAATTGGCAAGTACCTGCCGGGTTACATCAACCAGGTCGTAGTTAAAGCCATCGCTATTTTTGCAGGCCGGGATAGCCTTTATTAGATCATCCCAGGCGGGTAGCAGGTCTTTTGGTTTATAATTCAGTTTTGTTCTGGTCCATACGGTTGTTGAATCGAACGTCGGTCTGCCGGTAATGATACTTTCGGCCCCATCACGAATAGCTGTGCCGTTGTAAACTGTTTTCTTTAGTGTTTGCCAGGCAGCAACAGCGTTTTTGTTATCGGAACCGTAACGGTTCCGGGTGTACTTACTTAGCCAGGCATCAACTGAAATCACAGAATCCTGCCAGGTGTTTTGTAGCATTAATTCGTATAATACAGGGTTTTGCTCAATGGCTTCCATGGTTAGGCCTATTCCTTTCAGATCACCTTTATCAGCAGCATGCAGTGCCTGCGCCGGGCCATCTGCCACACCTTGCATCCGCCCAAAGAGATTAACGTTGCCACCGAAGTTATTTAGCATATTCCAGATCCAGGGCTTTCCGTAAAATGCTGCTGTTCGTTTCCAAACAGGTTCAATCTCTGTTGCCAGGTCAAGCAGAATCATATGTTCATTGGGTACGGCATCCAACAAAGCTTTTACCTGCGGGGGATCCCAGAATTTACGATCGCTGTAAAAAAGCCATCCCTGCATTACCCAAATAGCTTTCGGATCGGCTTTACTCATGGCCTGATAAACCCGGTTGCTTAGCGCGGCCAGATAGGCAGTATCATTGGTTGGCGGTTCGTTTTCATTAAAGGTATCAGCAGAGTACAAATGGTCGGTACCATAAAGTTCGGTTTGCGCCTTAATAAATTTACGACCAATCTCAGCAAAAAGCGGATCGTTGGTATCCAGGATATAGGTATCGGCAAAGCCATTATTCCAGTTTGTTTTTTTTAGTTTGGATGCCGGGAAATGTTTTTGAAAAGAGGGGGGGACATGACCCGTGAATGATTGTAAAACCGGCTTCATGCCCAGTTCACGCTCGCGGCCTAGTATTCTTTGTTGCAGAGTACGATGGGATAGCATCCAGCTTATTGGGAGCGGGCCGCCCCAGCCATCCAGATTGCCCATCCAAAACCACGAAAAATAAGCAGGGCCACAAAAAAATGCTCTCAGATCCTTGTCTGTAAAGCCCATGCCCCTGTAAACTTTGTACCAGGTATATTCCTGGCCAGTTAAGGCCAGCGGCATATTGATGCCATGCATAGCCATCCAGTCTATTTCTTTTTCCCACCGCTTCCAGTCCCACCAGCTCATGCTGTAGTTAAATGTGCAATAGTTAAGATAATAACGATACTGGTAAGGTGTGTTTTTATGGATTTTGGTAGTTAATACCGGCAGCTTTGCCGGCAAGTTCAGATTGGTGCCATTCCAGGTAAGCTGGCAATGAGCATATTCAGTCAGGTAATAATATAATGCCGAGGCTATAGCTACCCCATTATTTCCGCTCAGTATAATTTTATCGTCCTTGCTTTCTATTTCAAATACATCCTTGCCAGCCTCATCATTTATTTCCTTTACCATAAAGTAGGCAGCCTTTTGCGGAATTACCCGCTTAATAAGGGCATAGGATGCACCCGGATTTACCTGTGCCTTTAATGATATGCAGCTAAACACAATAAGTATTAAGGCAATACCTAGACAATAAAGATTATAAAAGGTTCTTTTCTTCATAAAATAGAGCTATGACTATGCCGAGTTTTAAATATAGGGGTCGTTGAAATAGAAAAAAGAATATGGGTAATTAACCCATATTCTGATCTCAACTAAAAATAATCATTTATTAATAACCCGGGTTTTGCACCAGTTTAGGGTTCAACTGCATTTCTGGTCTTGGAATTGGGAAAATACGTTTGTTTGGATTGGCATCAGTTTTTATACCCCATGCCTTTTCAAACTGACCGTAACGGATAAGGTCATTTCTTCTCCAGCCTTCCATAGCCAATTCACGGGCGCGTTCGTCCAATACATCAGAAAGGGTTACGGCGCTTAACGATGCTGCTTTAGCACGTGTGCGAACCTGATTAACCAATGATAAAGGCGAATCGCCATTAGTGGTAGTCGCCCCTCTTAATATGGCTTCTGCTTTTTCTAATAAAACATCGGCATATCTGAACATTGGTACATCATTGCTCTGGTTACGGGTGGTGCTTAAGCTATCCGGATAAAATTTATTGTTCCTGTAACCTGACTCGTTAGCCAATTCATCATTGCCAATATCAAACGTGGCAACGTTTTTCCATACAATATCAGGCGTAAACTCCAACTGATGAACAACTTGAGCGGTTGGATTTGGGCCGCTATAGCTGGCATCAAGGCCTATATTGGTTGTGGTAATGTTAATTGGTGTGCCGTCATTATTATACTGTTTTCCGGTAAGGTATTGCTTTCTGCGGATGTCATTAACATCATTAAACAAAGCATAATACTCTTTAAATGTATACACCGGGCCATCAGGAGTGTACGGCATTTTGTATTTGCTTGCTAAATTCGGGTTTATCGTCCAACGCGAATAATACATGCCCTGGGCCAGCAAAGCATCAAAAGGAACAGCAAAAATAAAATCCTTTATCTGTGGCCCGTTACTAGCTTTAAACATACCTAGATAATCGGTATCCAAACTATACTGAGCGCCTTGTATAATATTATCGCACATGGTAACCGCATCCTGGTATCGTGGGGTACCGATGTAGTACTGTGCGTTTAAATACATTTTAGCCAAAACCGCGTATGCCAAATATTTTGTAGGCCGGCCATAGGTTACAGCTCCTGTTGTTGAGCTCAAATTAGGGATCTGTGCCAATAATTCGCTTTCAATAAAAGCAAATACCTGTGCCCTTGGCTGTGTACCTAAATTGGTGGTATCGCCAAAAGTTTTAGATATAGGCACGTTACCAAATAAATCCATCATATAGAAATATGATACAGCACGCATTGTTTTTATTTCGGCAATGGTTTGTTGCTTAGCTGCACTTTCGGGTGCTGAAGCAAATACCGACAATACCTTATTACAGTTACTAATGGTGGTGTATCCCCATGACCAGCAAGTTTCAATCATGCCATTATCAGGAGTAACCGTGTGCAGATTTACGGTGGAGTATGTACCGCCATCTAACCAGTTTCCGCCGCGGGCCACCAGTACGTTTTCATCTGTGCTCAGGTTTTGTAACAGCCAATACTCGCGACCAACCGCGCTACGGAATGAAGTATAAATAGGTCCGGTTGCTGCCACAAATTGCGCGGCTGTTGTTGGGAAATTCTCTGGTGTAAGCGCAGACTTTGCGGCAACATCCAATTTTGTACAGCTCGGCAGGTAAACTGCTCCTGCAAGCAAAGCTACGATGCTGAGTTTCTTATATATTTTTATGTGGTTCATGTCAATTAAGTTTTAGGTATTATAAATCTACTTGTACGCCAGCCAGGAAGCTCCGTGTTTTGGGATAAAAGTTATTGCTATCAACTCCTATAAATTGACCGCTGGCCTGGTTATTCAGGCTCAGGTTCAACTCAGGGTCAACGCCCTTATACTTGGTAATAATAAACAGGTTGGTACCGGTAACATATAAACGCAACCCATGTATATAGTTGCCCTGGATTTTAGTTTTGTATGACAAAGTAGCGTTACTTAATCTAACAAAAGTGCCGCTCTCCAGGTAACGGGTTGAATATAAATTCGCATTTACATCATTAGCAGGTTCGCTCAATGTTAACACCGGTACGCCATGTGCCGAAGCTTGTGTAGGCTGATTGAAGCTTGCCAGCGAGGCATTCATGATTTTATTACCCCCCTGACCACGGAAAAAGAAATTCAGGCTGAATTTTTTATAAGTAAAATCGTTACCCCAACCAAAGGTATAAGTTGGCTGCGCGTTGCCAGCATAGGTTTGATCGGCACTTGTTGGCGTAGTAGTGGGCTGGCCATTGGCACCCAGAAAAGTTGATACGCCGTTAGTGCGCCCGAGATATTTCAACGTATAAAACTCACCAAGTGGGTACCCGGCTTCAATGATTGAAACTTTGATACCGCTCTGTCCCGGGCCTTCCGGGTCACCCACATAAATTTTTGAAAGGTTAGCACCCATTGAGGTGATCCTGTTTTTATTAAAGGCAATATTTCCATAGCTGCTCCAGGTGAAATCTCTTGTTTTTATAGGCGATCCGTTTAAAGCTATCTCCACCCCTTTATTGCTCATGCTACCCACGTTGGCCGTAGTAATGTTCACAAAATTATTGATCGTAGAAACAGGAATATCAAAGATCATGTTGGTTGTTTTTTTATTGTAAACATCAACTGATCCACTTAATCGTCCTTTAAGTATTGAAAAATCGATACCACCATTTAAGGTAGCTGTGGCTTCCCACTTTAAATCGGGATTTGGGTTTTGGGTTATGCCAACGGCACTAGTATAAGCCCCATTATAATAAAAGTAGCCTGTTGTACCATATAATGTTTGCGGTGTGTAAGGATTGAATCCTAATGCATTACCTGTTTGCCCATAACCTACACGAAGTTTCAGATCATCAATCAAGTTTTGTGATTTCATAAACGATTCGTCAATAACGCGCCATGCTGCTGAAGCTGCTGGAAAATACCCCCAGCGGTTATTGGTACCGAACGCGTTTGAACCATCGCGACGTATAGAAGCCTGTAAAATATACTTGCCTAAATAACTGTAGTTTAAGCGTGAGTAAAATGATATTAAACGTAGTGTATTAAATGATGTGGTTGTATTGCCAAGATCTGAGCTAAGGCCGGTCTGGCTACCTAAACCCAGGTTATAATAGCTGGTTGCATCAGACGGAAAACCCTGTGCAGCTGATTGAAAACCATTGCCTACCGTAGTTTCATCATACGAATAACCAAACAAAGCCTTAAAATCATGCTTATTGTTCCAGTTATGGGCATAGGATAAATAGTTTTCAAATACCTTTTTGGTATCCTCATAGGTTGAGCGTATAGCTTTTCCACCGAGGTTTGGTGCCAGTTCTGAAGCAGAATCATAATAGGTGTTGTTATTGGTGGTCCTGCTCTGATAGGCCAGGTTCAAATTATACAATAAACCAAATGGCAATTGTAGTTCGGCTTTGGTATTAGCCAATAAAAGATTAATTTTTTGTTGATAGGTATCATTGGTGATCAAGCCTACCGGGTTATAACCCAATTTTAAAGTAGGGTCATTATACAATGTACCATCGGCATTATAAATTGTACGGGTTGGTAAATATTGCACTATTGATTTAAACAATCCCGGACTTTGGCCATTTGCTGTTGTCAACGGAATATCGTTCACCAGCAAACCTGAATTGGTTACTGAGTTGCTTACAGAAAAGTCAAGCTTTAATTTATCATTTAATGTTTTTTGCGATACATTGAGCCTGCCTATAACACGCTTTAAATCGCTGGTCTTTACAATTCCCTGATTATCCAGGTAGTTTAAACTTCCGCCATAAACTGTTTTATCTGTACCACCGCCAAATGAAAGGTTATGGTTCTGGGAAAAACCACTGCTGCGTTCCACTGCTTTTTGCCAGTCGGTATTACCTCCGTTATCATTAGCCGGTGTAAAACTTTGTCCGTTGGCTTTAACATAAGCCCTTAGCTGATCGGCGCTGGCTACTTTAAACGAGTTGGATATCTTGTCCATTGATGCATAAGCATCATAGGTCATTCTTAGCTGCCCCGGTTTGGCTTTTTTTGTGGTAACAATAATTACCCCATTAGTAGCCCTGGTACCATAAATAGCAGCGGCAGAGGCATCCTTCAATACATCAATTGAGGCAATATCTGCTGGTGCAAGCAATTTAAAATCGGCATCAGGTACACCGTCAATTACATAAAAGGCCGCTGAACCTGCAGGACGTACGGTTGACGGACCGCGGAGTGTAACCGTTGCGGTTCCGTTCGGGTTACCATCGTTGGTAATATTTAAACCGGCTACCTTACCTTCCAACAGATCGGCAGGTGTTGATACAACGCCCGCGTTAAATTGCTCGGCTTTAACGGTTGTAATAGCGCTGGTCAGTTCTTTTTTTGTAGTAGTACCGTAACCTACTACAACCACTTCATTTAAAGATCTTTGGTTTTCGGCAAGGGTTACCGTGATGTTGCTTTCATCGCCAACGATTACCTCTTTTTGATCAAATCCTATAAAACGAAATTGCAGTACACTGCCTTTGGCGGCACGGATGGTAAAGGATCCATTAACCGCCGCAGCTGTAGATTGATCTGTGCCTTTTACCAGTATAGTTACCCCCGGCAAAGGTTCGCCTTTGGCATCTTTAACCACTCCTTTGATGGTGCTGGTGGTTTGTGCATTGCTGTAAGTTGAAATAAATAACAGCAACATGAGTACTATACCCGGCCGGGCTTTCCTCCATAATTGTTTTGGTCTGTTTGTAATCATGATTGGTAATTATTGTTTTAAATTAATTGGTTTTGTGTTTGTTTGACACTTAAATTGTTGATTTTATTTGTCAGGTATCTATCATAAATTAGCTATTTTTACGTTTGTTAATTTGTGTTATTTGAACACTTAAATTTTCGACCAAATTTATCATCATGCTAATAAAAGAATGATACTAATTGAAATAAAAAACTGTTTTTAACAGGGCAGCAACTTTTATTGTTACTCTTTTATAGTTTATAATTATGATTTGTATTTGGCAGGTAATAACCACAAATCGGCGATTAAAAGTGTAGAATTTTTAAGGCGAATTTTTATAATTCCCATTATTTATTTACGCAAACGATTACAACACTAATTTTTGAATGTTCATTAAAATCTGGTTTTACATAGCTTTATGAGTAATATCAACATCAAAAAACTTGCCCAGGAACTGAATCTGTCAACAGCTACGGTTTCAAGGGCTTTAACGGATAACTATCAGATAAGTAGTGAAACTAAAAGAAGGGTGTTGGAACTGGCAAAAAGCTTAAACTATGAGCCAAATCCATTTGCAAGTAATTTGCGCAATCAAAAAAGTAAAACTATTGCCGTAATTGTTCCCGAAGTGGCTAATCATTTTTTTTCATTGGCTATTAACGGGATAGAAGAAATTGCCAGAAAGCGGGATTATCATGTGTTAATTTACCAGACCCATGAAAACAGCGAAACCGAAATTGCCTTTACACTTAAGCTTTTAAGTGGCAGGGTTGATGGTATACTGATATCAACATCAGGCGAAACGAATAATAAACAGCATCTTATTGAGGCTTCACAGAGTATTCCTGTAGTTTTTTTTGACAGGGTTTATGAGGATATTGAAGGAGTTAAAATTATAACCGATGATTATGAAAGTTCATATCAGGCGGTTCAGCATTTAATTGAAGCGGGCTGTAAAAAAATAGCTTACCTGTTGGCTTTACATAATCTATCTACCGGCGAAAAAAGGTTAAACGGTTATTTGACTGCATTAAAGGATAACGGCATCCCTTTTAATAAAAATCTTTTGGTTACCAGTACGGTAGATAGCAACCAAAACTATGCCTTGATTAAAAACTTACTGGCGAACAATAAGCCAGATGGCATACTTTCGTCGATTGAAGAGCTGGCTTTTCCCTGCTATTATGCATGCCGGGAGTTAAATTTAAATATACCCCGAGATATAAAGATTATCAGTTTTTCGAATCTGGATTGCGCACCTCTTTTAAATCCATCACTCACCACCATTACACAGCCAGCATTTGAAATAGGAAGTGAGGCAGCCGGTATCCTGTTTAAAATATTCGATAAAAAGTGTTTCGAACCTAATGAAACACGGGTGTTAAAGTCTGTTTTAATAAAAAGAGAGTCTACGGCAGTTTAATTTTAGGGCTAACACTTCATCGCCGTCAGCCCTAAAATATTATTTAACAGCCCACTCATGTATGCCCGAGGAATTATCAACCGGTAATTGAATTTCCATCCGTAGCGCTGTAGTGTTAACCGGTTCAAAAGTTACTGTATTGAAATTATCCTTACTGATGGTGTATGGCGTAGTGTTTTTTACGGGTACCCATTCACCATCTTTTTTGTAAAGTATTTTGTATGATGCCGGTATGCGGCAACCACCCCATGGTCCATCATCAAACCAGTAAACCTTTGATTCGCTAACAGTGTGCGTGGCATCAAAATCATACTGAACATATTCGCTTACGTTTTTTGCAGGCCACCAGTGTAGGTATGGGTAGTTGGTATCCTTGGAGTCTGCTGGTTCATATTGATCTTTTATGGCGTTATACATCCTTATGTTTTTTAAGGACGACGAAACTTTGCTGGTGCTTGCTATGGTTGGTGCAGGTTTAGGCCTTGCTGCCGAAGCTTCATAAGGTATCCATACAGTCATTTCGCTTGGCCCGCGATTGGCCCAGGCATAGTAGGGGATAGCCTTTACTTGCTGGTTGGTTTCAATCAGGTTGCTGCTGTTTAACTGTCTTTTGGTGCTTTTACCTTCGGCGCTTATTACATCAACACCATTTAACAGATCGGCCTGGTAGTTGGCATTAGCAATCGCGTTTTTATCGATCATGATATTTTGTACCAGGCTGTCTTTATTATCTGGTCCCTCAAGACAATATACAATGGGGCCGCGTTCAAACGCAAAACGGTCCCTATCATCTTTCACTTGCTGATTGGCCAATACTTTCTCTGTTTCCATTGGCAGTATCAGCGTAACCTTATCTCCTTTTTTCCAGGTGCGTTTTAATACGGCATAGCCTTTTTCGTTTACAAACGATGTTGCCTGTCCGTTTATTGATAAAATTACCGGTAATGGCTTTTTAT
Source organism: Mucilaginibacter sp. (assembly GCA_030445275.1). Classification (GTDB taxonomy): domain Bacteria; phylum Bacteroidota; class Bacteroidia; order Sphingobacteriales; family Sphingobacteriaceae; genus Mucilaginibacter. The sequence goes on along the minus strand of JAUCSE010000104.1, from coordinate 57,015 downwards.
CCATAAAAGTGTATAAATCGCCGGGAACAGGTTGCTGCTTTGCCCAGCCCGGGATACGGATCCTTAAAGTAAATGGCGTGGTTTTATCAGGATTAACAGTAATATCAATTTTGCCTTTCCACGGGTAATCTGTTGCTTGAACAATGTTTACGTTACCCGCGGTAAGTTTAATATTGCTCGTGTTGCTCATGAACAGGTTAACGTACAGGTCGTTTTTGTTTTTGGCGTAAACATACCCTGGTAACGATGGTAAAAAGCGGGTCATGTTACTGATGCAGCAGGCACAGCTGATCCATGCGCTGCGCTGGTGCTGAAACATGGAAGCAAGTGGGTTGGGATAAAAGAAGCGATCGCCGCTTAAGGAAACGCCGGATAACAGGCCATTGTAAAGCGTCCGTTCTAAAACATCAATATATTTTGAATCGCCATGCAGCAAAAACATCCGGTTGTTCCAGTAAACGTTGCCAATAGCCGCACAGGTTTCTGCATAGGCCGACATGTTTGGCAGTTGATAAGCATCGCCAAAAGCTTCGCCATTACCGGTAGCACCTATACCACCTGTGATGTAGAGTTTTTTGTTGACCACATCGCCCCATATATCATCAATGGCGGTCAAATACTTGGTATCGCCAGTTAAGGCGGCAATATCTGCCATGCCAGTGTACATGTAAGCTGCCCTTACCGCATGCCCTTCTGCTTCATGCTGATCAACTACTTTTTTATTAGCCTGATTATAGGAGTCGCCTTTGGGCCCACGAACATCCAGGAAAAATTTGGCCAGATCAAGGTATTGTTTGTTGCCGGTAACCCGGTACATTTTTGATAAACCGATCTCTACAATCTGGTGACCGGGATACTCCTCCAGTTTACCCGGCCCAAAAGTTTTAACCAGCAGGTCTGCGTTTTTTATAGCAATGTTAAGTAAAGTGCGTTTACCTGTAGCTTGATAATGGGCCACGGCAGCCTCATATAGATGTCCACAATCATACAGCTCATGGCTCAGAATTTCTTCGTTTACCCAGCGTTTGGAGCCTATCCATTCATGTGATTTTTTGGCATGCACCGTACGGAAGGTGTATAGGTAACCATCGGGCTCCTGCGCAGCACCTATAATGCTGATCAGGGTATCAATATACCTGTCCAGTTTAGGGTTGGCTTTGTTTTGCATCGAATATGATGCCCCCTCAATAGCTTTGTAAACATCAGTATCATCAAACGGAAATTCGCTCAGTTTATCTCCATCCAATTTTTTGCTGGCCCTTAAAAAGTTATCCATGCGCCCATTTGCCTTGCATTGGGCAAGCACATAGGGAATGGTGACATTGGCATTAACCTCCATTTTGGGCCGCCAGAAATTGTCGTTCACATGCACACTGGTAAAAGCAACAGGCTGTATGGGGTAATCCTTTTGCTGCGAAAGTGCCTGATTTATAAATCCTATCATGGTTAGTGATAGTACACATACTGCTTTCCTTTTATTGATCATGATCTTAATTTCTTTCCGGAGTTATTAATTTAATTTTTTACCATGCGGCTGCCGTAAACGGGACCTGCGCTGTTATCTTTTTTTGGTAGTAACTTAATGGTTATTTTTTGCTTGCCTTTAGTAAGTTCAATAGGAATAACGTAGTTGATATCATAAAAACGGCTTTCCTTATATTGATTCAGATCCTCGGTGGCAAGCTTTACACCATCAACCAGTATGTCAAAGGTCCGCCCCCGGTTATCCATTCCCCAATAGGTATTGATCAGGGTGTTTTGCGCATTGGCATCAACCTTCATTTCATATAAGAGATACCCTCCGTTCTCAGTCGATCTCCATTTTTTTTGATGATCCTCGCCGGTAATGGCATTTTCGCCACTAAAATTATGATCACGTTCTGGCTGCATTTCGCCTATGCGCAATATATCCATGGTACGTTCTTCCAGTTCCTGTTGTTTTTTCCTCTGCTCATCGTACGCTTTTTGCTGTACGGCCCATGTCTCGGGTGTAAATACATCCCAGTAAACAGAATAGTATTCATTTTTGGTTTGATTAAACGGTATCAGTTTAACTTCCTCGGGTTTTGAAATATTCACCGTGCGGAAATCAAGCTGACTTTTATCAACCATTTGAAGCCATTGGTTAGGATCGGTTTCATTAGTAACAAAAACAGGTACACCTTTAAGCGGATCGGGCTCTGTATTGCCTAAAATACCTGCCAATAACACCGGGCCGTAGAATATGGCGCGCCTATTGGCATTATCAGGCATGGCTTCGGTATAAATATTCTCTGGAGTAGTGAATTCTATCTTATCGTTGTTTTTCCATTTACGGTTTAAAACCAAATAACCTTGCTCATCGGCAGTAACTTCTTGTTTTTTCCCGTTGATGCTGATGCTGGCATTGTTGGTCCACTTAGGTTTGCGTATGCGGATGGCAAATGTAGCCGACTTTGCGGTGCTTACAGTAAAAGTAATATGATCAGCGGCAGGTAAATTGCTTTCCTGTTTGATGCTCACACCTTTTTCGACCCAGTTTAATACAGATGGAATAAACAGGTTAATATACAAGCTGCCATCTGCGCCCCTGAAATAAATGCTTTCGTTATACTTAACATGATTTTCCATGCCCGAGCCTACACAGCAGGTAAAGGTATCAAATGGGTTGCTATACTCTTTTTTGCCGCCCATTCTTAAAGGAACAAAATAGCACATCATGCCATCATCGTGGTTTTGCGAAGCCAGGATATGGTTATATAACGCCTTTTCGTAATAATCCATCAACATTGCCGATGGCTCAACGGCAAACAAATGACGGGTGAGCTTAAGCATATTATAGGTATTGCAGGTTTCGGTGGTGTTTTCAGTAAGCTTATCATTCAGCTTACGGGGCTCGCTAAGGTATTCGTAATTACTATTGCCACCGGTTGCGTAAGAGTGATTGCTGATAATGGTTTCCCAGAAAAAATCAGAGATCGCTTTATCTTTTTTATCACCATTAAGTTCATACCTCCTGGCGCTGGCAATTATTTTGGGTATCTGGGTATTGGAATGTTTGCCGGGCAATATATCCTGCTTTTCGGCAAGCGGATCTAATATACGTTTGTCATAAAATTTATAGGAAAGTTCCAGGTATTTGGTATTACCATTTATAGCGTATAGATTAATAAGGGTTTCGGCCATGCCACCATATTCGCACAATAGCATTTTTTGCAATTGATCGTCATTGAGATTTTTGATGGTTTCGCCGGTCCAGTTGGCCATACCTTCGCATATTTTAAGCGCCTGGGTATTGTGGCTGTATAAATAGGCATCTAAAAGGCCTGCCATCACCTTATGTACAGTATACCATGGCGACCAGCCGCCATTTAAGTCAAAGCCCCTTGAGCGGATATCGCCTTTGGCAACTTCGGCCCATACGGTGTCCTCTTTGGGTATGGCACCTACATAACCGGTTTTACGTGCTACCTGGCATTCATTAAGCTCTTGAACTATGTAGTTTACCCGTTTTAAAAATTCAGGATCGCGGGTTGATGCATAGTGCAGGGAAATTGCTGATAAGTAATGCCCCAGTGTATGACCGGCCAGGCCCGATGATTCCCAGCCACCGTAAATTTTAGCTTTTGGCTTTAAACCTGAATGGGAGCGGAATCCTGATAACAAACGATCAGGCTCAATTGATAATAAATAAGCAGCATCAGCCTGCATTGCTTTTTTAAAGGGGCTCTCTAGTAGTTGAACGTCTTTCAGATCAAATGAGTAGGCTTTGATGGTGGTTTGGGGTTTTATTTTTATCCGGGTATCATTCCATTCAGGTACATATGATTGGGCTTGGGCACTTTTTGCCGCTATTAAACCTGTAACAAGACATAAATTCAATTTAAACCACTTCTTTATTAACAACATAGTATTTGTGATGTGTAAGTATAAAAATCAGTTTATAAAATTATGAGTGTTAAAGTAACAATTATTGGTAATAATTTGCAGGTGTTAACCGGATTTTAGCTGGTTTCATAATTTTTAGACTTATGAGCTGTTTGTTTAACAAAATTTAACGTTTGAGTGTGGTTTTTGATAAAAAAACCAATTATTTAATGTAATAATGACAATTTATTGGTTATTTTTTAATAATTGTGTTAATATATAGTTGGTATTGGCAAGTTTTTGATAAAAAAGTGAGTGTTGGGGTAAATAAATTTACATCATCTGAAGTATCAGGCTTGATTAAACGAATTTTTAACCCCCAAAACTTAATTTATGAAACTAAAACGATTACTCAAAAGGCTTATTCTACCTTTATTAAGCGTTGTTGTGTTTTGTTGTAACACTTACGCACAAACAATTGCATTAAAAGGAAAGGTAGCAGATGAAAAAGGTATATCAGTACCCGGCGCATCTGTTAGAATAAAAACGGCTAAGGGCATTTCCAAAGGTACCATTACCAACGCTGATGGTTTATTTACCCTTGATTATACAGGGCCGGCCACACTTACTATTTCGGCTGTTGGTTATACCACAAAAGAAATTAAAATAAACCAGGAAACGACACTCCATATTGCTTTAGCCGAAGACAATAAAACCCTTAACGAAGTGGTTGTTACCGCGCTTGGTATAAAACGGGACAAAAGAGTACTAACCTATAGCAGCCAGGAGGTAAAAGGTGCAGACCTGGTGCAAGGAAAAGACCCTAACCTGGTTAATGATATAGCCGGCAAAGTATCGGGCGTGCAGATCACCAGCTCATCTGGTAGTCCCGGTAGTTCAACGCGTATTGTTGTTCGTGGTACATCATCATTTTACGGAAATAACGACGCTTTAATGGTTGTAGATGGTATCCCGATTGATAACACCGAAACAGGTAATTTGAATTCAGGACCTGGTACAAGCAGGATTGCTGACATTGATCCGTCAATAATTGAAAGTATCAACGTTTTAAAAGGAGCTGCGGCCACCGCACTATATGGTTCGTTAGGCGCAAACGGGGTAATCATTATCACCACTAAAACAGGCAGCACCAATAAAAAACCTACTATTAATTTTTCGTCCGATTTCTCATTCGAGAATCCCTTGCTTCCGCAAATACAGGATAAATACGCGTTGGGTACAGGTGGTGTTTATTATAATGGTGATGATATGAAAACCAGTACTTCCTGGGGACCTTTAATGGATACCTTAAAAATAAACGGTCAGCCTGCAAAAAAGTATAACCAGTCTGATCTGTTTTTTAAAACCGGGCATACTTATAATAATGTGGTTAGTGTAAACGGTGGGGGCGCTGCTTCTAACTATTATATATCTTATTCCAATTTCAATCAGGAGGGTACTGTGCCAACCACCAAATTTCTGCGGAACTCAGTATTTGCCAAATACAGCGCTCAGATTCTTCCAAATTTAACTACAACATTTCAGTTGAATTATACCAACTCGCAAAATACCCGTATGCCTGAAGGTTATGCTTTAGAAAGCCCCGTATGGACTATTTTTACAGCGCCTATATCATATAACCTGCAGCCTTATGAAAATGCAGACGGCACGCAGCGCTTGTATCGTTATTCCAGAAACAACCCTTATTGGGTATTGGATAATATCTCTAACAAATCGGGTGTAAACCGTTTTCTGCCAACCTTTACGGCAGATTATAAACCATTAAAGTGGCTAACTATAACGGAAAGATTTGGCGCTGATGTGTATACCGAACAGGATAGATACCATGAATCGGCCCAGTCAGTATCTAATCCTACCGGTCGTATTGTAGTTAATAATGCCAATTTCAGACAATTTAATAATGACCTGGTTGTAAGCGCTAATCATCAGTTTGGTGATTTTAATATAGATGGCATTATCGGAAACAATATTTATTCTAAATATACAGAAGCTGCTTATGCCAATGGTATTGGGCTTTCAGTTGCCGACCTTGATAATATCAGTTCTGCTTCGACGGTTACTTTTATCGAGAATCACTACAATACGCGGAAAATAGGCTTTTACGCGCAGTCAAATATTGATTACAAAAAATTCCTGATCCTGTCATTAACCGGCAGGTATGATGGCAGCTCTGTACTATCAACCGCGCACAACTTTTACCCTTATGGGTCAGTGGCAACCAGCTTTATATTTTCCGAATTTTTCTCAAAAGAGTTTCAGGATGTTATGAACCTGGGTAAATTCAGGGTATCTTATGCTACAGTTGGCGGCAGTAATGTTGATCCTTACTCACTTACCACTCCGTATATTACTCAAAGTAAAGATAATATTATTCGTAACATTTCATTCCCTTATAACGGTCAAGCAGGATTTTTACTGAACCCTACGCTGGGTAATCCTAATTTAAAGAACGAAAGGATAAATGAGTTTGAAGCAGGCTTTGAAACCGGTTTTTTTAATAACAGGATAAGTTTAGAAGCTTCTTATTTTGCTAAAAAGACTAGAGACGGTTTGATCCCGGGTGTGAGTATTGCGCCATCAACAGGTTACAGCGGTACTACTGTAAACACCGGAATAATGCAAAACAGAGGTCTTGAACTATTATTGAATGTGCTGCCCATAAAAACAAAAGACTTAACCTGGAACATGACCTTAAACTTTAGCCGCATCAGGAATAAAGTACTGGCCATAGATGGTGATCTGCAACAGATTGCGAATGGTTTTACGACAATAATTAAAGGTCAGCCTTATGGAACTATATATGGTACACGCTATGCACGTAATGCACAGGGTCAGTTATTGATTGATGCCGGTGGATTACCTTACGCAGATGCTACACAGGGTATCATAGGTAATATTAACCCCGATTGGACAGGCGGATTTGCCAATAATATCAAATACAAACAGTTTAATTTAAGTTTCTTTTTTGATGTGAAAAAAGGCGGTGATATCCAGAATAATGTGGATGGGTACGGATATTTTTACGGAACACCTAAAGTAACAGAAAACAGAGGGCTGAGAGTGGTTCCGGGAATTAGTGACGCAACAGGACAAGCCAATACCGTAGCTGTTGACGGACAAGCTTACTACCAGCGTATAAATGGTATAACCGAATCTGTAATACAGGATGGTACCTATATCAAATTAAGAAATGTAAGCGTGGGCTATACTTTAAAACCATCATGGTTAAGGGGTAGTCCTTTCAAAGCGGTTAACTTCAGTGTTACCGGGCGTAACTTGTGGATATATGCACCACACTTTACAGGCGGCGACCCCGAAGTAAGCTCATTCGGTTCATCAAATGGTTCACAGGGTATTTATTCCTTTTCTGTGCCAACATCCCGGTCTATCGATTTTAGCTTAAAACTTACCCTTTAATTATCATTTATCAAATAGAAATATCATGAAAAAAATATCAATGATTTTAATGTCATGTATCCTGATAAGTGTTTCAGGCTGTAAAAAATATATTGACGTAAATACCAACCCCAATCAGCCTCTTGAAGTGGCAGAGGCTCAGATTCTTGCTCCGCTTGAAGTAGCTCTATCATCAAAATTATATGCAGGTAACGTAGCCGTGATTGTACAGGAGTATATGCAAGTGGCGGCGCTGAATCAGGTTGCACCCAATGCAGGCACCTATTTAATGTATAATGTGGATATGAACGATGATTGGAATACGCTTTATGTGAACTGTTTAAATAATCTGGTAACGCTAAATACAAAAGCCGTAACCGATGGAAAAACAAACTATGCAGGTATCGCTAAAATTTTAACAGCCTATTGCCTGGGTACCGGAACCGATCTTTGGGGCGATATTCCTTACTCACAGGCTTTTAAGGGAATTGCTAATTTAACGCCGGTATATGATACTCAAAAAGACATTTATACCCAGATACAAAGCTTGCTTGATGCCGGTATAGCTGATATTGCTAAAAATGGCGCCATAACCCCAAGTGGCGATGATTTTATTTATGCCGGTGATATGAGTAAATGGACAAAACTGGCTTATACTTTAAAAGCACGTTATTATATGCACCTGACCAAAGCCCCTGGCTATACGGCTGCCACACAGGCGCAGTTAGCCCTTACAGCGCTCGCCAATGGTATGCAGTCAAATGATGATGATTTTAAAATGGCCTATAGCGGCGCTGCCGGTGCAGAAAACCCGTGGCAACAGAATTTTATATCAGCCAGTACTATTGTAATGGGCAGTACTGCGGTTAATGGTTTTAAAACGCGTAATGATCCGCGGTTAACCATCATGGTTGCCCCTGCAACTGCAACCGGTTTATATACAGGTCTTGGACAGGGTTTAACTACAATAGGCCAACTGGAAGATTACTCGCGCCCGGGCAATTTTTATGGGGCTGCTGGAGCAACCAATTATATAGTAAACTACTCAGAAGCGTTATTTATAAAAGCCGAAGCTACCCTGATCACATCCGGTTATTCAAGCGCACAGTCTGTTTACCAGAGCGCGGTTTTATCGCACATGACCAAGCTTGGGGTAAGTACAATCAATGCCAATACCTATATTGCTTCAAGAACGTTAACCAGCAGCAATGCCGAGCAGCTTATTATGGAGGAAAAAGGTATTGCAAATTATCTTTCGCTTGAAAACTTTACTGATTACAGGCGTACAGGTTATCCGGTTTTACCAGCAGTGCCAAATGCGCTTTCTGCTGTTCCGAGAAGAGTGTTATATCCTCAAACCGAAATTATTTCAAATCCGCAGCCACAACAGTCGGCTAAATTGACTGACAGGCTTTGGTGGGATGCACAATAAGTAACCGTTATTTGAGCTGGATTAATTAGTAAAATTGTTTTATTAGATAAAATACGGTTAGTGTCTGTTAAATTGTAAGGCACTTATTATTTAATGCAATATTAATTTTGAAAAAAAATATTTAGAAATGATAACTTTTGATTGGAAAGGCGTACTACCTGCAGTAACTACCAAGTTTACTGATAATGACGAATTGGATTTTGATGCTTTTGATATAAATTTAAAAGCCCAGCTGGAAGCCGGTGTTGATGGATTTATATTAGGCGGTTCTTTAGGCGAAGCAAGTGTTTTGAGTGATCAGGAAAAGTTTGATCTGCTTGCACATACCGTTGCTTATGTTGACGGAAAAGTTCCGGTTATACTTAACATTGCCGAACAAACTACCAAAGCTGCTGTTGCCTGCGCGCAAAAAGCATTAGATAATGGTGCCGACGGATTAATGCTGTTACCTCCAATGCGTTATAACAGCGAAGAGCGCGAAACCCTGGCATATATAGGCGCTGTTGCAAAAAGCACAGCATTGCCAATCATGATCTACAATAACCCGGTTGATTATAAGGTTGAAGTTACCCTGAACATGTTTGAGCAGCTTACTGCTTACAGTAACATTCAGGCTGTAAAAGAATCAACACGTGATGTATCAAATATAACCCGAATGTTCAATCGTTTTGGCGACAGGTATAAAGTGTTTACCGGTGTTGACCCGCTTGCTATGGAAAGTTTAGTAATGGGTGCCGATGGCTGGGTAGCTGGTTTGGTTGACGCGTTCCCAAAGGAAACTGTTGCTATATACCGTTTGGTTAAAGCAAAAAGATATGACGAGGCTTTAGCCATCTACCGTTGGTTTTTGCCTGTGCTTGAGCTTGATATTCACCCAAAACTGGTACAATATATTAAATTAGCAGAAGTTGCTACGGGAATAGGTACCGAAAACGTACGCGCTCCCCGTTTAACATTAATTGGAGATGAGCGTGCAAAGGTGCAAAAGATCATTAGTGACGCGCTTGCTACCCGTCCGGTACTGCCTGTAGGTAGTTGGGGAAATGTTGACAAAATTATTGCTTAACACAAAACATGGCTAGTAAAACTTTTTTCTGTATAGATGCGCATACATGTGGTAACCCGGTAAGATTGGTGGCAGGAGGAGGGCCTGCACTAAAGGGGGATAACATGAGCCAGAAACGGCAGCATTTTTTAAAAGAATATGATTGGATACGAACAGGTTTAATGTTTGAACCAAGGGGACATGATATGATGTCGGGTAGTATACTTTACCCGCCTCATGATCCTGAAAATGATGTTGCTGTTTTATTCATTGAAACCAGCGGTTGCCTGCCCATGTGCGGCCATGGTACTATCGGAACCATAACCATTGCTATTGAGGAGGGGTTAATACAACCTAAAGTGCCCGGGATAGTACGTATGGAGGCTCCTGCCGGTCTGGTTTTAATTGAATATAAACAGGAAGGTAACAAGGTTACCTCTGTAAAACTCCGGAATGTAGCCGCTTATCTTGCAGCAACTGATCTTCAGATAGCGTGTCCTGATCTGGGTATGCTGACCGTTGATGTATCCTACGGTGGAAATTATTATGCCATAGTTGATCCTCAGCCAAATTTTCCGGGTATCGAAAATTATACAGCCGGACAATTGATTGCCTGGAGCCAGGTACTTCGTAAACGGATAAATGAAAAATACCAGTTTGTTCATCCTCAGGATCCTACTATCAATACCTGTACGCACATACTTTGGGCAGGCGCTACATTATCTGCTGATGCTACTGCACGAAACGCGGTGTTTTATGGCGATAAAGCCATTGACAGATCTCCCTGTGGTACCGGAACATCTGCCCGTATGGCACAATGGCATGCAAAGGGAAAACTAAAGGTTGGCGAACCTTTTATACATGAAAGCATCATCGGCAGCAAATTTACCGGAAGGGTAGAGGAAGTTGTTCAAATCCCGGGTTTTGATGCCATTATTCCGAGTGTTGAAGGTTGGGCAAAAGTTTATGGCTACAATACCATAAAAATTGATGACGATGATCCGTATGCACACGGTTTCCAGGTGATATAATAAAAATAAACCGAATAATGTCATTTCGATACGAGGTACGGGTGAGAAATCTTGTACGATATGCAACATTGCATGTACAACCGTATAAGGTTTCTCTCTTCGTTCGAAATGACAGTATTTAATAAATTCTATTTATTTCAAGCCTTAAGCTTTTCGCTTTCGGCTTTAAGCTTAAAAAAATGGCAAAAGTGCTGATCATTGGAGGGGGAATTATTGGTCTTAGTTCTGCATATTATTTACACAAGGCCGGGCACCAGGTTACGGTTCTTGATAAAGGGGACATGACCGATAGCTGTTCATATGGTAATGCCGGTATGATTGTGCCAAGTCACTTTATTCCGCTGGCAACACCCGGTATGGTAACACAGGGCATCAGGTGGATGTTTAACAGTAAAAGCCCGTTCTACGTAAAACCGTCGCTAAACCCCGAATTGATATCCTGGGGTATTAAATTCTTAGCAAAAGCTAATGCTAAACATGTTGAAAGGTCGGCTGTGCCTTTAACTGAGCTTTCGTTGCTCAGCAAAAAACTTTATGAGGATCTGAGCAAAGAACCAGGCTTTAATTTTGACCTGGTTAACAAAGGCATACTGATGTTTTATAAAACAGAAAAAGCCGGCGAGGAAGAAGCACACATGGCCGAAAAGGGTCGTGAACTAGGTTTGGATATGCAGGTGCTTACACCGGCCGATTGCCTGAGGTTGCAACCTAAACTTGATCTGGATGTATTGGGAGCTGTACATTATCGTTGCGATGCGCATTTGTCTCCTAATAAGTTGATGGCCGGTTTAATAAAGCACCTGAAAGCTGCAGGAGTAAACCTTTTAACTAATAAAGAGGTAACAAAAATTGAAACCACTGCAGGTAAAATAAGCCGTGTTTTATCATTCAACGAGGAATTTACAGCAGATGAGTACATCGTTGCTGGTGGTTCATGGTCGCCGGCGATAGGTAAATTATTGGGTTTAAAAATACTGTTGATGCCAGGTAAGGGGTATTCCTTTAATGTTGAGGACGAACGGCAAACCATGCAGATTCCGGCATTGCTGGCCGAAGCGCGGGTAGCCATTACTCCCATGAGTGGTAATTTACGTTATGGTGGTACCATGGAGCTTGATAAAATAAACAGCCGTATCAATATGAACCGCGTAAAAGGTATTGTAGAAGCTGTACCAAAATATTTCCCTGGTCTTAAACCGATTGTTCCAGCCGAGAAGGATATATGGTTTGGTTTCAGGCCATCGTCAGCAGATGGATTACCTTATATAGGCCGCAGCAACAAGTATAGTAACCTTACCGTAACAACCGGTCATGGAATGATGGGTTTAAGTCTGGGTGCCGCGACAGGATTACTGGCAAACGAAATTATATCCGGTACACCAACAACTATAAATATCAACGCGTTTTCTCCGGATCGCTCTTAGGTGTTTCTTATTCATTCACAAATAATACATAGTTAAATGTTCCTGTTTTACCCGTCGGCCTTAAAGGCAGGCGGGTATTTTTTTAAGATAATTTACTGCATAAACCACTTGCTGACTGGAAATTTATCAATGGAACGGAAATTCTTCCCGATGATCCAGTTTTAAGGTATTTAATAATAATTGTTATTTTAACAATATAAAATCTATTATATTGTCAATTAAGCATTAAGTAGGCTATGATTTGGCTTTTTAGTGTTTATTTAACATTTAATTAAAATTAACTCAATGCTTTGAGATTGATGGTTTTATCGCTTTTTTTACCGGTTATCCTATCAGAAATTAACAAATACTAGTCATATATTACCCTGTTTGTGTTATATTTTTGCTATTAGAGTTAAATAATTGTAAATTCAAAGAAGATTAACCACCATAGCAAAGATGAAAGTTTTACAATTCACCATCCCGGTACCACATGATAAAAGTGTGATTGCTGAAAAAGTTTCTCTTCCGTATCATTACCCTTATTTGCACAGGCATAAGGAAACACAGATTACCTGGATACGGCAGGGGGAAGGGACGCTGATAGCCGGGAATAATATGCACGATTATTCGGCTGGTGACATCTTTTTGATTGGGGCAAACCTACCACACGTGTTTAAAAGTAATCCCGAATACTTTGCTCCGGATTCCAATAAACATAATGAGGCTTTAACTATATTTTTTAATCCGGAAGGAACGCTTGCCCCTCTATTTGAGCTGCCCGAAATGAAACCGAGCAAGATATTTATTCAGCAGCACCTGCAGGGGTTTAAAATACCGCATCAGATAACGGATAAGGTATCGCAGATCATGATTGCGCTGCAGAATGCCTCAGGTACCGATCAGCTTATCCAGTTTTTTAATTTGTTAAATAGTTTAAACAATATTAAAACCAGGATAGATCCTTTATCATCCTATGGTAATTTACCCGGCATAACAGAAAATGAGGGGATAAGGATAAGCCGGATATACAGCTATATCATGCAACATTACAGCGAATCAATTACGCTGGATGATGTAGCCAAGGTTGCCTATATGACCCCAGAGTCTTTTTGCCGTTATTTTAAAAAGCATACCGGTCATACTTTTGTATCATTTTTAAATGAGGTCAGGATCAATGAGGCCTGTAAGAAACTGATCGCCCATAAGTTTGAAAGCATCAATACAGTGGCTTATCAATGTGGTTTTAACAGCATAACCAATTTTAACAGGGTGTTTAAATGTGTAATAGGGAGTTCTCCAAGGGGCTACCTTGATAGCTATAACAATAATTTAATCAGCCTGAACAGGGCTGCAAGCTAAATTCAATTATTCAAATTTTACTTCATTTTATAACTTAATTAAATAGCCGTGCCAGCTTTTTACAAAAAATCTTATGCCCTTTTTATGGGGTTTTACTTAGTTATCTGTCTGTTTTCGGGTAATATTAAAGCACAAACCACTTCAACCAATAACGATCTTTATGAACAAACCAGCGAGATAGCAGGCCGGATTATTCAATACGGTGAAGATATTAACGCGATCAGGAGTTTTTATTCGCCCTATAATGTAAATAGACACGGTGAAGATCAGGATAGATCGAATGTGCTTAATTCGCCCGAACAACGTAAGCGATTAATGGAGGTTAACAATGACTATTTAAAACAACTTGGCCTGATCCAGTTTTCAACCCTGAGTATATATGGCAAGGTTGATTATATCCTGCTCAAAAAGAAGATAAACTTTGAATTGAATGACTTAAAAAAGGAAGAGGAGCAATATAACCAGATCACCAAATACATAACCTTTGCTGATGGGATTTACACCCTTGAGCAAAAGCGCCGCCGCGGAACGTTTGTGGATGGCGAAAAAGTTGCCGCTGATCTTAACAATATACTAAAAACGTTAAAAACAGATTCGGCAGCATTTAAAAGGATCCCAAGCCTGGATATGCCGCTGGCTAAATTAACCCGTAATGCGCTGTTGGGTTTAAAGGGACGGTTAAGGGGTGTTTATGATTTTTATAATGGTTACGACCCTATGTTTACCTGGTGGGTGCCGGTACCCTACGAAGCCCTGGATAAAGCTTTGACAAAATACAGCGATTTGGTTATTAGCAAAGGGAAGATCAATACTACCCAGAAAAGCGATAGCAGTGGTATAAAGGGCGTTCCTATTGGCAGGCAGGCATTGATAGATCAATTACAGGCCGAGATGGTACCTTATACTCCCGAAGAGCTTATTCAGCTTGCTAATAAGGAGTTTGCCTGGTGCGATAAGGAAATGCTGAAAGCATCGCAGGAAATGGGTTATGGTAATGATTGGAAAAAAGCGCTCGAAAAAGTAAAGAACAGTTATGTACCTATAGGCCATCAACCAGAACTGATTGTAAAATTATATAATGATGCCATCAGCTTTATTAAAGAACGCGACCTGATTACGATACCACCGCTTGCCGAAGAAACCTGGGGAATGGTGATGATGTCGCCGGAAAGACAGCTGGTTAACCCGTTTTTTACGGGAGGCAAAGAGATCAGTATATCATACCCCACCAACACCATGCAGGAGGAAGACAGGTTAATGAGTATGCGGGGCAACAACCCTTATTTTTCGAGGGGGACCGTACAGCACGAGCTTATACCGGGGCATAACCTGCAATATTTTATGAACAGCCGTTACAAGGCATACCGCCAGGATTTTACCACGCCATTTGCAGTGGAGGGATGGGCACTATACTGGGAGCTGTTGCTGTATGATAAAGGTTTCGCCAAAACACCCGAGGAGCGGGTAGGCATGTTGTTTTGGCGTATGCACCGTTGTGCCAGGATTATATTCTCGCTTAATTATCATCTGGGTAACTGGACACCGCAGCAATGCGTGAACTTTTTGATTGACAGGGTAGGGCACGAAAAAGCAAATGCCGAGGGCGAGGTCAGAAGATCATTTGAGGGTGGCTATAGTCCGCTATACCAGGTGGCTTACCTGCTTGGTGGCTTGCAGATCATGGAGCTGAAGAAGGAAATGGTTGATAGCGGTAAAATGACCTACAAACAGTTTCATGATGCGGTGATGAAAGAAAACCTGATCCCCATTGAAATGGTGAGGGCCACATTAACCAACCAGGCTTTAACCAAAGATTTTACAACCAGCTGGAAATTTTACGATTTTGGAAAGTAATTGCTGCTGTATTTAATCCCCCTCATTAAAAAATATTGATCATTCATTTATATGGATAACAACACTTCATTTAAACCATCATTAAGATTAATTGATGCCACCATGCTGGTAGCAGGTAGTATGATTGGCTCGGGCATTTTTATTGTAAGTGCAGATATTACCCGTAATGTGGGTAGTGCTGGCTGGTTGATATTTGTTTGGCTCATCACCGGGTTTATGACCCTTACGGCCGCTCTGAGCTATGGCGAATTAAGCGCGATGTTTCCCCGGGCAGGTGGTCAGTATGTGTATCTGAAGGAAGCATACAATCCATTAGTGGCTTTTTTATATGGGTGGAGCTTTTTTACAGTGATACAGACTGCTACCATAGCAGCAGTGGGGGTGGCTTTTGCAAAGTTTACAGCCTACCTGTTACCACAGTTCAGCGAGGACCTGGTAGCCATAAATCTCAGATTCATCACCATTTCACCGGCTCAGCTGCTTTCCATATTGGTTATTTTATTACTAACGTATATTAATACCCGGGGAGTAAACAGTGGTAAAATTGTACAAACCATATTCACCATGGCCAAGTTGTTGAGCTTGCTTGGCCTGATTGTTTTTGGCTTGTTTGCAGTAAAGGCTTCTGTTTGGAGCAGTAACTGGCACAACGCCTGGAGCATTCACAGCTTAAAAGCCGATGGCTCTATGGCATCGTATACTACCATCGCGGCGCTGGGAGCCATAGCATCGGCTATGGTGGGTTCTATATTCAGCAGTGATTCCTGGAATAATGTGACCTTTATTGCTGGTGAAATCAAGAATCCAAAAAGAAACATTGGCTTAAGTCTTGCCCTGGGTACGCTCATTGTTACGGTGATCTATATTTTAACCAATATGATGTACACCGGTGTGCTTTCCCTGCATGATATGGCCACTGCTGATAAAGACAGGGTAGGCGTAGCGGCATCACAGCAGATATTTGGCAGCTCGGGTACGGTTATTATTGCTTTGCTCATCATGGTATCAACCTTTGGGTGTAATAATGGATTGATCATGTCTGGTGCCCGTGTATACTACTCCATGGCGAAGGACAGGCTATTTTTTAAACGGGTGGGTACGCTCAATAAAAACGCGGTTCCCGGTTTTGGTTTGTGGCTTCAGGCCATTTTTGCCTGTTTATGGAGTTTGAGTGGTAAATACGGCGATTTGCTGGATATGATATCTTTTGTGGTGGTGGTTTTTTATGTGCTTACCATTATCGGGATATTTATACTACGAAAAAAAATGCCCGATGCCGAACGGCCTTACAAAGCTTTCGGATATCCTGTTTTACCAATAATTTATATTATTATGGGGTTGGCGTTCTGCCTCTTGCTAATGAGCTACAAACCTACCTATACCTGGCCTGGCTTAATCATTACACTGGCCGGCATCCCGGTTTATTACCTGATAAGCAGGGTTAAGCAGAAAGTTGATGATGTAAGTACGCTAGTTTAATAGCTAACAGTCAATTATCAACAAAAATAATGTCATTTCGAATGAGGCACGAGGAGAAATCTTATATGATATGTCATTATGGATAGACTTGAGCATAAGATTTCTCCTCACCCAGATACTTTGTCCGCCGCTGTTCGTCGAAATGACATTTAGAATTTCTTGACTGGAAGTAACGCTAAATAACCTTTTGTTTTAGATAAAACCCGTTCCCGTAATATTATAATATACTGGCTTTGAATTGCTTGGTAGAATGGGGCCCAAATCGTCGAGCTAGCAAGAACGGCAGGAACATACTCATCTCCGAATATTTACAAACACATGCGTTTGTAACAAAATTAAATCACACACAATCAAAAGAGAATATAGTGCGTTTAAAGAGCAGTAATGAAGTTATTGTGTCACCGTATAAATCGTTAAAAAATGCAATTTGAGATAGTATTGTCCCGAAATGGATACAAACAAGCCCTGGAAGTTATTGCAGATACCTTTAAAAACTGGAAGGTATGGAAGGTCAAGTTTAAGGATGGTAGAGAAGCGGTACTATTTAAATGCGGAAGCATATGGTTGCAACGTAATGAAGATGCCCTGGATAATTGGTTGCTGAATGCCATTGGCGAACGAATTGATCGTATGAGCTTAAGGCTTGCGGGCGCTTAAACATATCTATAGTACAATTAAAACAATACCAGCTGTTCAGGAAAGCCCGAAACAGCTGGTATTTTATATATTAATCGAATAATCTGTTTGGTTTATTTATCCCACCAAACACGTGCTTTAGCATTAAAATCGTTTGTTCCGCCGTAATTAGCAAGGGCTGCATTTACGTTGGTGCCATTCAAAGTAAATTCGCTTTGAGGGTAAGGCATTTTGCGGGGTATGGTTTGTGTTACACTGCCCGGGTTTGGTACCAGTTTTGGATAACCTGTGCGGCGCCAGTTTGCCCATACCTCATCGGCATCAAAAGCAAATCCCGAAACCCAAAATTCTGTATTGATCTTTTCTATCTGCTGTTCGGTGGTTCCGCTCAATGGATTTTTTGTCAGGTAAGCACTAATTTGAGTACTGGTTATAGTTGGGGTAGTTGGCAGTTTAGCAAGTGATTGCATATTTGCGGTAACCCCAGCCTGGTAATGCGCATTGGCGTCGCCGTTGGTATAACCTCTCAGAATAGCTTCGGCCTGTAAAAACTCCACTTCGGCATATGGAAAATCAAAAAAATGAGTTCCCTCTGTACCATATACATCGTAGCTTATACGGGTATTGGGTGCGGGATCAGTTGCAGTGAAACTATAGCCAATAAATTGTGTGGTATCTCTCGATTGTATGCTACCATCCGAAGAAATGGTTTTATCATAAACAGCGCCATAAATTGGCAGGCGTGGGTCGCCGTTTACCTTCATTTCTGTAATCAGCGTTTTATGTAAAAAGAAGTGGTTAACTCCGTCATTCAATAAAAAGTTAAAACCATTTGGCAAAGCCACGCTATGTTTTAATATGGGCATATCATCATTGCTAGTCATTACGCCATCTGCAATGGCTTCTTTTACTAAAACGGAGGCTTGTGTTGGATCAACCTTAATTAAACGCATACCTACGCGCAGTAAAAGTGAAGCGCCCAGTTTTTTCCATTTGGCTGCATCGCCGTTGTAAAACTGATCGCCCTGCACTGTTTGGCTGCTGTTGCTGCTTAATAAAGTAATAGAGGCTCTTAGTTCAGCAATAAAATCTGTGTATATCTGTTGCTGTGGGTCATAAACAGGGGTGAATACGTTTTGTGACAACGCTTTGCCTGCCTGGCTGTAAGGAATATCGCCGTAAAAATCGGTCAGTTTTTGGTATACATAAACCCGCCATATCCGGGCAGCGGCATAGGTGCTGGCCAAATCAGTTCTGGTCTTCAAAACCGGGATTACATACTCCAGGTTGTTCAATACGGGTCTGTAAAAGTTATTCCAGTACCGGGAGCTAATGCCATCAGCTGAAACATAAGCGTTACCTGACCAGAAAGAGGAGTAACCATATTGCATAAATGCATGGCAATAATTGGCACGGGGCTGCATATCCTGGTCAGATGTTTTAACCAGCGCGTCAGAAAGCAATGCTCCTGGATCTACGGAGGTTATACCGTCTGGATCAAGATTGTACTTGGCAAAATTCTTGGTACAGCCTGTAATTACGGCTGCCGAAAAAAGAAGACCTAATATTTTATATGATATATTTTTCATGATTTTTTTCCTTTTCAATAAGATTAAAAACTTATGTTCAAATTAAATCCATAGGTTCTGCTGGTTGGCAAACCACCGCTGTCATAACCAAAGCCCTGACCAATACTGTCTGATGCTTCCGGATCAAAAGTTGGCAGGTCTTTCCGGATAAAGAAAAGATTACGGGCTATCAGGGAGAACGTGGCACTTCTGACAGGCGTTTTGGCTAACAGGTTTTTAGGTAGTGAATACCCTAATGAAATTTGACGGAACTTAATAAACGTTCTGCTGAAGATATTTGACTGATCAATGATCTTATCAGCATTACCATTGTCATTAAACTGAATATATGGACTATATGGCAAGGTGTTTTTAACATAAACCGGGGCGCTGGCTGTACCTGTATTGATTACGCCATTAGGTATGTAAGTGCCATCGCGGCCCAATAATGATGCCTTTGAATTGCCAAAATAATTGGTCCAGGTGGCGCCGCCTTCATATACCTGCCCACCAAACTGGCCATCGATCAGGAAGCTTAAAGAAAAGTTTTTGAAAGTAACGGTATTGGTTATACCACCAGACCAATCCGGATTTGCGCTACCCAAATAGGTTTCATTTGAATTTTTAGCAATGATAACCGAGTTAGGCGTTCCGCTATCACCGGTTTGAGAATTTTCGGTTTGATAAACTATTTGTCCATCAGGTGCTCTTTGGTAAGAGGAACCAAATATAGAACCAAGCGGGTATCCAACTTTTGATTTGATGGTATAATAATGAGAAATACCATTTACGCCAACCAAAGGATTTAGCTCGGTTACCATATTTTTATTTTTGGCTGCGTTAAAGCTTACATCCCATGAAAAAGTTTTTGTTTTTATAGGGCTGCCGGTAAGTAATACCTCAATCCCTTTATTATACATGGAACCTGCATTAAAGTAAACAGAGTTATAAGTTGTGGCATTACTAATAGTTGATTGCAACAAAAAGTCTTTTGATTTTTTATAATAGTATGCAAAATCAAGCCCTATCCGGTTATTGAAAAACTTAAGTTCGGTACCTATTTCAGTTTCGGTAGTTGTTTCGGGTTTTAAACTTGATGGCGGTACGGTTGAGCCTTTAATTTCTGCATTGGTAAGCCCGTTTAATGTTGGTTGCAGCGCAAAAGTAAGATCGGTTAAGTTTGGTGTGGGGTTGCTGCCTGTTTGACCTATTGAGACCCTTAATTTACCAAATGACAGTATTGCAGGATCTATATGTAAGGCATCGGTAAATACATAACTTAAGTTAGCCGAAGGATAAAACAGATTTACCTTAAAACCCGGACGGGTTGAGGCCAACGAGGAATACCAGTCATTACGCCCGGTTACTTCTAAAAACAGGTAGCTCTTGTACCCAAACTGCACCGAACCGAAAACTGAATTGGTTTTACTGCGCGGAGAGTGCAGTTCGGTAGGCGCGTTTATATTTTTATTGTTACTAAAATTAAGCAGGTTAGGATCAATAAAATTATAAGAGTACAGATCCAGGGAGTACTGGGTTGAATTTTGAGTTTCAGCGCCAGCAAAAGCATTTATGGTGAGATCTTTAAATTTAGTATCATAACTCAACATTCCGCGCAAATCAGTTTTTTGTTGTTGGATGTTGGTTGTTCTGTATACTCCGCCCGTATTGGCCACATTATTAGGGAAAACCACAAATAATGCATCTGTGTTCATGTAGTCAATACCTCCAATAACATTGGCGTGTAAATGATCGGTGATATCATACGTAATGTTTCCTGATGACAATACACGGTTTTGTGTTTGGTCATTCTTAACCTTTTCTGCCTGCACATAAGGGTTAGCGTTGTAAGTAGATAAGAAATCGCCATTAGCATTTTTGTCGTCAAGCAGGGTAATGTCAGTAGTATTAGCGATCCGTGGGTAGCTTAAACCAAAAGAACCCCTGCCGTCACTACGTAATAGTGGCGCGTTTAAACGGAGCGTTCTTGACAGATCAACCTTGAAATCGGTATGCAAGCGTTTTCCAAAATCCTGGTTTAATCTAAAAACACCATTATATCTCTCGTATCCTTGATTAGGTGTTGGTGCATTATCCCTGGTTTGTGACAAGGAAACCCGGTACGAGCCATTGTCGGTTCCTTGGGTTAGGGCAACACTATTGGTAGTAGTTATACCGGTTTTAAAAAAACGGTCGAAATTTTTCGCTGCGGTTTGTGCTACATATGGTTTGGTTTTACCATCAATATCAATAAAAGGCTGCCCCTCAATTTTTGCTCCCCATGACCAACCTGGTGCATCACCCGAATTATCCTGAAGCCCGCCAAAAATAGGGTTGCTGTTATCATCGGTAGTATAAAGACGGCCATAAACCCCACGACCATAAGTATATTGCAAGTCATCATAAGGTACCATTTTTTCAAGTACGGTATTGCTGTTAAAGGTTATACCTACACCCTGACCTTTTTTGCCTTTTTTGGTGGTTATCAAGATAACACCAGCTTGTGCGCCACCGCCATAAAGCGCTGCTGCAGAAGCTCCTTTTAGTACACTGATTGACTCAATATCATCCGGATTAATAGAAGATAGGCCGTCGCCTGGATCAGATCCTCCATAATATTTCCCCCCATCATCTGTATTTTCTCTTGTATTACTGTTAATCGGGATACCATCCACCACATAAAGGGGCTGATTTGATCCGGAGAAAGACGAATTACCACGCAATATTACCCGGGAAGAACCACCTGGGCCGTTAGGGGGCGATTGTACCACTAAGCCTGCTACTTTACCTGCTAATGCATTAATAAACGTAGGTTCGCGTGTGGTTGAAACCTCTTCTCCGCCAACCTGGGTAATAGAATAGCCCAGTTGTTTTTCTTCCTTTTTAATACCAAGGGCTGTTACTACCACCTCTTCAAGTTTGCCTGATTCAGATAGGGTAACCGTTAAAAAAGAACCGCCGCCTACGGGAATTTCTTTAGTCATAAAACCAACAAAGCTTACCACCAAAATGCTTTTATCATCGGGTGCATCAATACTGAATGCTCCGTTAATATCAGCGCTAACGCCGGTGCTTGTTCCTTTAATTTTAATAGTTGCACCAGGCAAAGGTTGTCCGGTCCCGTCAACTACCTTTCCTCTAACGTTAAGTGCTATAACACCTTGACCGCCATCTTTTTCCTGTAAAAAAACAGTATTGTTAACAATTTTATAGGTTAATGGCAGGTTTTTCAAACAAGCCTTTAAAGCTTCATCTACCGATGCATCCGTTACCTTTACCGTAATGTTTTTATTCTTTATATCTTTTGTATCATAGAAAAACAGGTAACCGTTCTGTTTATTAATTGCCTGAAGCACTTTTTTCAACGGTGAGTTTGTTTCATTCAGGTTAATTTTCTGACTATAAACGGTCGCACTACATTGCATCAGGGCTATGACCATAAATAGGGTAGTTAATTTCATAACCAACAGAATTTTTTTGGATAGCCATGGTTTGCACATAGCTATTGAAAAAGCATTTAATTTCATACTTTTGAAATGTTTGGGTTAATACATGATTAGGGACACTAAACTTGTTTTTCCGATTTACCGGAAGGGTTAACTCGAATGTTTTCCGTACCCTGATTGCAGTCGGGGTGCGGTTATTTTGTTAACCTTACAGAGGAAGCGCTAAAGCGTTTTAGGTATGTTTTTTTTCATCTAATTTTGTTTTAATTGAACAGTTAATTTAATAGTTAAGGTTTTATGATAATTGTTTTTCCCTCAATGGCATAATGGATCTTTTTAAAGCTCAAGGCATCCAATATTTGCGAGGCATTTACATTTCTTGATATCTCTCCTGAAAATTCTCTTTCCTTTACTTTTCCTTCATATTTTACATCCACATCATACCAACGGCTCAGCTGCCTCATAACTGATTCAATGCTGGCATCGTTAAAATGGAAAATGCCATTTTTCCAATCAACAGCTCCATCTGTATCTCCGGCAACAATATCTATTGCTCCATTCTTTAACTTTGATTGCTCTCCCGGTTTAAGCAGGAAACTTTTATCGCCCACTTGTATCTTTACACTACCCTCCAGCAGGGTTGTTTTAACTTCATCCTCGTCTGTATAGGCATTGATGTTAAAGTGTGTGCCCAGTACCTGAACAGTTTGCCCGTTACTGGCAACTATAAATGGTTTGGTTTTGTCATGTGCAACTTCAAAATAAGCTTCGCCTGTGATTTCTACCTTTCGGTCTTTTCCTGTAAATGATACCGGGAATTTAATAGAGGAAGCCGCGTTGAGCCATACATGGGTGCCGTCAGCTAAAATGAGATGATATTGGCCGCCACGGGGGGTGGTCATGGTATTGTATGCTGTTGCTGCGTTTTCTGTTTCGGATGATGAATTATAAGCCAACAGGCCATCTGCTAACTTATTGACAGCAGCATTACCCTGGTTGGCAATCTTGCCATTAGTTGCTCCGTTTAGTATAACTTGTTGGCCGTTGGCAAGTGTCAGGATGGCTTTATTACCGCCGGGAACAAGATCCTGTTTTTTATTATTTAGCGCGGTTTGCGGCGGGGAATCATGACGGTATAAAGTAAATAGCCCGACTGCTAAACACAATAAAATAGATGCCGCTGCCATTAACGGCCATTTTCTATTGAGTTTTGGGGTATGATGAATGGTGGATTTTAATCTGGCTTTAACATCGGTTAAAGCGCTTTGGGTATCAAATGCCTTAAATTCGGCATGCAAATTTTCCAGTTCTTTTTCATTTACTATACTGTTAAATAATGCTTTGTTTGCCTCATTGGCTTCAACCCATGAAAATAATTCAGTTAAATCATCGCTGCTTAAACTGCCTTTCAAATAATTGCTTATATGATCAGAAATTTTTAAAAAGGTGTTAACTTCAGAATTATCCATGTTGCTATTGCAGGTATTTGATGATAGAACAGGAAGAGGAGGGGTTTTATCTAAAGGATTTTAAAATAAAGTTAAAAACCTGTTAAATAATTACTTGATATGGTTAATTATACCGGGTAAAAGCAACAGCATTCCTAAAGCAAAAGGCTCATCAGATAACCGGTTCCTGAGCAAATTAAGACCTCTCATTTTTTGGTTATTAACCGTGCTGATCGTGATACCCAGCTCATCAGCTATATCCCTGGCTTTTTTCCCATCTTCAAAGGTCATCAGAATTATTTTACGGCATTGTTCGGGTAGGGTATCAACAGCGGCAAAAACCTGTCTTAATACTTCTGCCTGGATCATGGTATGTAAAACGGTTACATCATCAGGTTGATCGGTAGATACCAGGTATTGCTGATGCTTAAGTTTAACGTTGTTTTTTTCGAGGTAGTTGAAGCAGGAGTTTTTGACACTTACATACAGATAGGCCCTTATAGAAGTGATGGCATCTGTTGTGTTATCCTTTTGCCAGAATTTAACAAAAGTGTCCTGCACAATATCCTGTGCATCAAAATTATCCTGAATAATACGGGTTGCAAAAAAGCACAGCGGGCGATAGTACTTTTCAAAAATCAGATCGAAAGCCACCATGTCCCTGTCCCTGATGAGGATGGATAAATCATGGTCTGAAAGGTCGCTCCGGTGGCTCATTTATGTTTAAATAACGAATATAAGTATATTTCAAATAAAAAATTCTATTAATTATTGATCGACTAGTGTAAATTTATTATTGTTTAAATGACAATTAAATACAACGTCTTTTTTTAAGACATATTTTAATTGCCCTATTTATTGATCACCGATATTCTCTTGCGTTGATAGCAGCATTAAAAATAAACGGTAATTACTTGCCCAATTTTTATTTTTTTGGATTTCAGCCTGTCGGCTACCAAAGTTTATTATATAGTGTGCAAATAATACATTTATTGTATTATTTGCACCAAATTTTTAAATTAATAGAATCTATTAGGATGTTTTGTTAGTGCTGAAAACTAATTTTCAGATGCTGTAAGTTGCTGATATTAATTGCTGCTGGTTTAAAAAGATACGCTTGTAATGCATTTATTCTTGTAGGATGTATACACGGTTGTAAATAATTTTAAGTGTTTATTTAACAATTAAATAAAATAACATATCTTAGATTTTTCATTGGCCAGCGGCTAATGAACCAGACACCAATTATAATAAAATCAGCATAGCTCAAAAAAAACCGGATATAGGGAAGAGTGTGTTGGTTTGAGGCCTTTTCAGCCAGATAGTAATAAAGAGAGTATTTAATTTATTAATAAATTATAACCGATTAAAGATGTTGGATACGGAGATCAAGGGCCTGCTGAGCGATATTGCTTTGAATAACAGCCGGGCATCTTTTAAAAGGTTGTATTTATTTTATTATAGTAAATTATTTAGCCTGGCTAAATCGCTGGTGAAATCAGATGAGCTTGCGGAAGAGATTACAGATGATGTGCTTGTAAGCCTGTGGATAAGACGCACGGCTTTAACAGAGATCAATAACTTTACTTTTTACAGCTATTCGGCCATAAAAAACAAATCGCTTACTTATATTTCAAAAACGCAGGTAAATAACGTAAGTATTGACCATATTGATTTAGAGATAGCCGACCCATCGGCCAGTGGTGAAGATAAGCTGGCCTGTGCGGATCTGATCAAAATTATAAATATTGCCTTAAGTAAACTTTCTGAACCATGCAGGTTGGTATTTAAGCTGGTAAAGGAGGATGGTTTAAAATACAGGGAGGTTGCCAGCTTGCTGGATATATCTGTTAAAACGGTTGAATATCATATGGGGAATGCGATGAAAACATTATCAAAAGGCATTGAAAACTCACAAAAATCGATGGCTTTATCCTCCTTTAGTGAATCGCTAAAAGAATAATTAAATTTCTGACTAGGGTATTCTGATTATTTACAGACTCTAATTATAGAGAGCTGTAATAATGATTAATAACGTTTGGATACTTATTGCTAAAAAGTTAAGTAATGAAGCTTCGCCCGAAGAATTACTTGAACTTGAAGAGCTGTTGCAGCAAAGCGAAGCAGGTAAGTATCCACTATCTTCACTCGAAGAGATATGGGAAAATAATCAACAAACCAACACTGATGAAAAACTATTAAACAAGTGGCAGTCCTTTGATGCCAAATTGGATGCTATAGATAAAAATGAAATTGACGAAGCTGCACAAACAACTGCCCTTCAGGCCGACGATAAAAAACTAAAAGTAATCAGGTTTATAAAACGATGTTCCTGGCTTGTTGCTGCAACTGTGGTTTTAGGTACATTCTGGTTTACACAGCAACATACAGTTGTCAATAACAAAACCAATGAGATAACTGCGCCCAGGGGCGGCATCAGTAAAATTCAACTGCCTGATGGCACCAGGGTGTGGTTAAACTCTGGCAGTAAGTTGGTTTATGGAAATGATTTTGGAACAGATTTCAGGAAAGTATCGTTGGTGGGCGAAGCTTTTTTTGATGTGACAAAAGACCCTAATCATCCTTTTATAGTAACAACCCCAACTATCAGTATCAAGGTATTGGGCACCCGCTTTAATTTACGGTCATACAAAAATGATAAAACTACTGAGGCCGCGCTGATTCGCGGGCAAATTGAGTTAACCGTTTTAAAGAATCCTGAAAAGAAGATCATTTTAAAGCCATCAGAAAAGTTAACTGTAATTAACAACGAAAAGACTGCAGGTAAAACCAATATGTCGCTAGCCGATGTAGCAGAAGAAATACCGCTTATTGCCTTGAGTAGAATACACCAAGCCAAACAGGATAGCTTACCATCAGAAGCGCTTTGGCTCGAAAATAAGCTGGCCTTTGATGCCGAGGATTTTGAGGGTGTTGCTAAAAAACTTGAACGCCGGTATAATGTAACTATCGTTTTTAAAAACGAGGGGGTTAAAAAACTAAGATTTACAGGTAAGTTCCAGAATGAACCAATTAACAAAGCTTTGCAGGCTTTGCAAACCACTACCAATTTCCATTATAAAATTGATAACAACCAAATTGTAATTTATTAATTATTAAACAATTATTTCAGATGCCTATGCATAAATAACTATCTAAGCCGAAACCAAAAAAATGGGGAAATGTTGACGCATTCCCCCATGTAAATGGTATACGTTAACTACCAGTCCGTCTAAAAACCAAATAGTTAAACAACCTTAACGCTAAATTATGAAAAAAAATGCACACCGCATTAACCAAGTGCGGCTGAACCAATTTTTGAAAGTTCTCCTTATGTTTAAATTTATCCTTATTCTGGTCATCGTCTCTTCTATGCAGGCGTTTTCCAAAGGGTATGGTCAGACTAGAATAAATGTCAGTTTTGAGAGGATATCCTTAAAAAAGGCGCTTAAAGAAATCGAAAAAAAATCTGATTACCACTTTTTGTACAACGATGATGTGCTGTCAAAAAACGACTGGCCCGCCAGTTTGAGTATTAAAAACGCATCTCTTGACGAAGTGATGAATGCCCTGCTTAGTAAAACCAATCTGGGATATACCTTAAGCGATAACAACCTGGTTATTTTGTCAGAAAAAGGGATAACCCTTTCGGCGGTAACAGGAACCGTAGCTGATGAAAATAACCTGCCTTTACCAGGTGTAAGTGTTAAAGTTAAGGGATTAAACCTAGGCACACAAACCGATGTAAGTGGTAAATACGCCCTAAACATTCCTGATGCCAATGCTAACAACATTGTACTGGTATTTTCCTTTGTTGGCTTTGATCAGCAGGAGGTACCGCTTAACGGTAATACCGCAATTAACATCAAGCTAAAGGCTGCATCAAGCTCGCTTAACGAGGTAATTGTGGTGGGTTACGGCGGAGTGAAAAAGAAAGATATCACCGGTTCTGTTGGTATTGTAGATGCCAAAGAAGCCAAGAAGTTTTCGACCAATGATCTTTCGCAACTATTACAAGGCAGAGTATCGGGTGTAACAGTTAACAGTGATGGCCAGCCGGGCGCTTTCCCAAGTGTGCGCATCAGGGGTTTCAGTACCTTTGGCGATTCGGCCCCATTGTACGTAATTGATGGAGTGCCCATGAGCAACTCACCACGTGATTTTAACCCTAATGACATTGAATCCATGCAGGTGCTTAAGGATGCTTCGGCCGGTGCCATTTATGGGTCAAGAGCAGCCAACGGGGTAGTAATTATTACCACCAAACATGGAAAAAAAGGATCGCCATTAAAAATTGACTACAGCGCTTATTACGGTGTTGATAAAATATGGCAAAGAGTGCCTGTACTTGACCGTGTTCAGTATCAAACCGTAATCAATGAAGTTAACACCAATGCAGGGCTGCCTTTAATTCCGGGTAACGACCCTAATTCGCCGGTGTTTGTAAGCAATACCGATACCGACTGGCAAAAGATTGGTGAAAAGAATGGTAACCGCCAAAACCAAAACGTTAACTTCTCTGGCGGAAGCGAGCTTTTTACCTATAATGTATCCTTAGATTATTTTGGCAACAAAGGAACTTTTGTAGGGAACGGCCCAACTTATGATCGCTACTCAACCCGGGTAAATACTACCGGCGAAAAGGGGATTTTCAAATTTGGCGAGTCTGTTTTTTACGCGCACTCGCATGAAAACGCCTTAACCTATCGCTCTGATATTTTAACAGGCAGCAGGCCACCGCTCATTATCGACCTTATTGAGGCCGTGCCCACCCAGCAATTGTATGACCCAACAAAAGTGGGTGGTTTTGGTGGTATCCTGTCAAGCGTTCAAAATGTAATTTCACTAAACGCGGTTGGTATCAACTCGCTGATCAAAAACTATACAGATGTCGACCGTATACTGGCCAATGCTTTTGGTGAGGTGACTTTACTAAATCTAAAAGGGCACAGCTTAAAATATAAGATTAACCTGAGTTATGATAAGGTAATGGCCAATGATTTTTCGTACCAGCCACCGTTTGATCTTGGATACTTTTTTAATCAAAGCATATCCCGCCTTGATAACACCGAACGTTTATACACCACCGGCATCATTGAAAATACTTTAACCTATAACAAAGCCTTTGGCAAACACAGTGTTGATGTTTTATTAGGCCAATCATATCAGGATGATAAGTTCCAGACACAAACCGGTCACGCCGAAAATGTGGTGGCGCCATATCTTGTTTTGGATAACGGAACCAATAAAACCACCTCCGGATCAAGATCCGAAAGCACGTTGTCATCTTATTTTGGCAGAGTAAATTATAACTTCGATTCTAAGTACCTTTTAACGGCAACCCTGCGCCGGGATGGTTCATCGCGTTTTGCACCATCCAATAGGTTTGGTTATTTCCCATCGGCAGCAGTGGCATGGCGTGTTAGTAATGAGCCATTTTTTACGGTAGCCAAAGATATCGTCAGCGATCTTAAATTCAGGGGAAGCTATGGCGAACTGGGTAACCAAAATATCGGCAATTACCTGTACACCTCTTACATTAACCCTAATATTGTATATAACTTTAATAACAGCAAAGTTACCGGTGGCCTGGTTACCAGCCTGGTATCTGAAAATATCAAATGGGAAACCCGTAAAACCACCAACGTTGGTTTTGATGCTACTTTGCTGAATGGCATGTTTGACCTATCGGCCGAGTATTACAACAGTACCTCATCCAACGTGTTGGTAGGTGTGCCCATCCCGGCCTCAACCGGGTCAGTAAATCAATCGCCTTTGGTTAATGCGGCAACTTTGCGTAATAACGGTATTGAGATATCTGTAGCCTATCACAAAAGAGCAGGTGATTTTTCGCTTGACGTTGCTGCCAATGTATCAACCGTTAAAAACAAGGTATTGGCCCTGGGCGGCAACAATGAGCCTATATACGGGACTGGTTCCAAAACCGCTGTAGGCGGCGAAGTAGGTGAGCATTTTGGTTACGTAGCCGAAGGCATTTTTCAAAATGCGGCAGAAATTGCCAACCATGCCACGCAGGAAGCAGGCACAGCTCCCGGGGATATTAAGTTTAAAGATATCAATGGCGATGGTAAAATTACTCCCGAAGACCGTACTTATCTGGGCAGCGCTATACCAAAACTTAATTATGGCTTGAACATAGCTGCGGGTTATAAAAGCTTTGACCTTTCTATCAATGCATCAGGCAGCTCTGGCTTCCTGATCAATAGCCGCATGTACCGCGACCTGATGTTAACAACTGATTACATTAACCGAAGCACCGATATCCTGAACCGCTGGACACCAACCAACACCAATACCGATATACCGCGTGTGGTGCAGAATGACCCTAACCAAAACCAGCGCGACTCAAACCGCAAAGGTTGGTTACAGGATGGTAAATACCTACGCATTAACACGGTATCGTTGGGTTACACCTTTAAAAAAGGGATAATTAAAGGTCTGGCAAACGCAAGGATCTATGCTACAGCGCAAAACCTGTATTCGTTCCAGGCTTACAAAGGGTTTAACCCTGATTTTACCTCCGGAGTATTTAATCCTGGGTATGATGGCGGTTCGTTCCCTAAGCCAAGAACCATCTTGATGGGTGTACAGGTAGGTTTTTAATAAGTTGTTTACACAGTTAATTGAATCAACATGAAAATTTTTAGATATATCACTATACTAATATTAGCGGCATCGCTATTGGGCTGCGATAAAAAACTCAACCTTCAAAACCCTAATGCGCAAACATCAGTCCAGTATTGGAAAACAGAAGCCGATGCCACTGCCGGGGTGGTAGCCATTTATAACAGTATGATACAGGATGGCAGCTACATGCGGATGTTTCCTGCATTAACGGATGGCCGCGGAGATGATTTTAAGGGCGATAGTCCCTGGGGCGATCTTGTCCAGGTGTCCAATTTTACCATTCCTACCACATCTGGGCCGGTGCAATGGGTATGGGCCCAGCACTATCAATGGGTATACAGAACAAACCAGGTTTTAACCAATGTGCCCGATATAACCATGAACGAGGGATTAAAAACACGTTTATTGGGGCAGGCTTATTTTTTAAGAGCGCTGGCTTATTTTAACCTGGCGCGCACCTACAAGGTGGTGCCGCTTATTTTAACTGTACCCAAAGACCAGGATGCTTACTATCCGCCAACAGCAAGTGAGGATGATCTGTGGAACCAGATATATGCCGATTTTCAGAAGGCAATTACCATGCTGCCTGTAAGCTATGATAATGTTAGCGGATCAGATCAGGGCCAGAAAGGGCGGGCCACTAAAGGTGCAGCTGTAGGTTTGCTGGGCAAGGCCTATTTATACCGTCAAAGATGGCAAGATGCCGCCAATCAGTTTAAGCAGCTCATTGATGGTCCGGAGTTAAATATTTATAGTCTGATGACCGATTTCAGAGACAATTTTAAACCCACCAATGAAAATAATGCCGAGTCGTTATTCGAAGTGCAGTTTGCCGATCCGGCTACAGTAGGCGGTACAGTAGGTAATTATGGCGGCGAGCCAAATGCCAACTGGAAACAGGTATCGTCAATTGGCCATACTTATGCTATGGAAGGTTTTGGTTATTCAGACTTTTTGCCTACCCGCTGGATATATGATGAGTTTAAGAAAGAAAAAACAGTTGATGGCAAGCTTGACCCACGATTGCTGGCTACCATTGCCTCTTATGAGCCTGGTGTATCTGAGCTGGCTTATTTCGCGCCGTGGCTTAATCCTAAAACCAATATTTATCCCCGTAAATATACCCATGATGGTATCCCGGGCTTTACCAATGAAAACAATGGAATTGAAAATTCCGGTATTAACTATCGTGTTTTAAGGTATTCTGATGTGCTGTTGATGTATGCCGAGGCCTTGAACGAACTGGGCCAAACAGCAGCGGCCTATCCTTACATACAAAAGGTTAGGGACAGGGCTAACCTGCCTAGTCTGGCTACTACAAAACCCGGCATGAGCCAGGCCGATATGCGCGAACAATTAGGGCATGAAAGGGCATTGGAGTTTGCTATCGAGGCGCAGCGTATCAATGATATCATCCGCTGGGGCTGGCTGTATAAAGCTGATAAGCTGGCAGAGCTGAGAACGCATGATGATGATTTTAAAACCTGGACACCCGGTAATGAGTATTTACCGATCCCGCAAACCGAGCTTGATCTAAACAAAAATTTGAAACCTAACCCTGCCAACTAAAGTTTGATCTCCCTTTCGGTTAACAAACCGGAAGGGAGTTAGGCTAAATAGTTAGTAAAAAAACTATCCTATGAAAAATATAAATAGATCAAAAGGGCTTTTTATGTCACTTTTTTTGGCAGTAGGCTTATTGAGCGCATGTAAAAAAGAAAATACCGGGTCAAAATCAACCGATACTGTTGTTGTAAAACAACCGGCAACAACAGCGTTTGATATCAATTCCATTAATGATACTTATGCAGATGTTGCATCGTTTGCCACCTATCAGCAATGGACTGTATATAACGTGCATGATCCATCCATCAAAAAATTTGGCGATTACTATTACAGCTATAGTACTGATGTTGCCTTTGGTACTGATGTAAGACCCGGTTTGCAGATCCGCAAATCCAAGGACCTGGTGCAATGGCAATATGTGGGTTGGGTATTTGATGCCTTCCCGGCAAAAGGTGCTGCTTTTATAAAAAACCTGGGCGGTACTGCTTTTAACGCACTATGGGCTCCTTATGTAATGAAGGTTGGTTCAGAGTATCGCTTGTATTATTCGCTGTCTTCGGCTGTTCCGCGATTGAGTGTTATAGGCATGGCAACCGCTACATCGCCTGAAGGTCCCTGGACTGAGAAAGACCTGGTAGTGACATCCGCTAATGATGCCAGCATACAAACCAATGCCATTGATCCAACGGTAATAGTCACCGGCAGCGGCGAGCAGTATATGTATTATGGCTCGGCCTGGGATGGGATCTATATTTTAAAGCTTAATCCAACGACCGGTTTGGCCGCCGCATCAGGCGATAAAGGCAAAAGGATTGCCAACAGGGGTTTTACAGCAGGCAAATACAATGGCAATATTGAAGCTGCAGAGGTGATCTATAATCCTGATCTGAAAAAATATTTCCTGTTTATATCATACGACTGGCTTCAAACCAAGTACAATGTAAGGGTAGGCAGGGGCGAGAGTCCGACAGGGCCATTTTATGATTATAAAGGCCATGACCTGAACACAAATGAAGATCATGGCCCCATGATACTGGCGCCTTATCAGTTTGCCAATCAAAGCGGCTGGCAGGGCACCGGGCATTGTGCTGTTTTTGATGATGGCAATGGGCAATATTTTATGGCCCATCAGGCAAGGCCGGGTGTAAACTCCTATTACATGGATCTGCACGTACGTAAAATATCATGGACTGCAGAGGGCTGGCCAATCGTATCGCCCGAAAGGTATGCAAACGTAGCCCAAATGGCCATTACCGCTGCCGATGTAGCCGGCACCTATGAAAAAATCACGTTGAATTATCACGTAGTGCCCGGTTATGCAGATGAGCAGGTATCGCCCGATTTTCAAACAGCAGTAAGTTTTACGTTGGATGCAAGTGGTAGCATCAACGGAAATGCCGGTGATAAATGGACTTACAGTGCGCCATGGATAACCTTAAAGTATAATAACGGCGATACTTATAAACTAAAAGCAGAGCGTGAACGCGATTGGGAAAATAAAATAACCTCCACCATTATTTTTACTGGTTTGGATAATGCAGGCACGGCTATATGGGGTAAAAAGAAACAGTAAAGAATGGAAAACCTCATCCCACCCCTTCTCCAAAGGAGAGTAATAGCCCATCAATAGACATGACGAACGAATAATGACCAAAAGGGGGCTGTCACCCTGAGCTCCGTCGAAGGGTCGAGCGCAGAGGCTTGCCCACGATGCATCGACGGAGCTCAGCATGACACCCTTTTTGTAGAAATGTCTTTCTTATGGGCTATTACTCAAAGGAGAAGGGCTTAAAATGAATTTGCAATTTAAAGTCCTCTCCTTTGGAGAGGATTATTACATGAGGGCTTCGCCGTTTAGGTGAGGTATTAAATTAATGTTCAAATTACACTAATTTTAAATGGATTTATTTGAAGAGTGAAATAAATTTTATCATTAACTGATATACAGTTTTTTGAGGACAGTAAATCGATATATTATAGAAGAAATTATAAAAAAGAGTAAAAATTTCTTTTTATAAAAAAATAAGTGTTCTTTTGACAATCAATTATAATTTATGAGCAAAAACCAATTAGTGATCGGTGTTGATTATGGATCAGATTCTGTTCGCTCCGTTATTGTGAATGCCTCAAATGGCGAGGAAGTAGCTTCGTCAGTTTTTGAATATCCGCGCTGGCGTTCCGGCTTGTTTTGCGAACCGGCTGCAAACCAGTTCAGGCAGCATCCACAGGATTATATAGATGGCCTTGAAGCTACTATTAAAGATTGTATAGCACAGGCCGGGGGCCAGGCCATCGCCAAAAATATAAAAGGAATTTCTGTTGATACTACCGGCTCAACCCCTGTGGCAGTTGACCGTAGTGGTACACCACTAGCCCTTACACCAGGCTTTGAAACCAATCCCAATGCCATGTTCGTATTGTGGAAAGATCATACTGGTGTTCAGGAAGCCGCTCAGATCAATGAGCATGCCACCAAATTTGATACAAACTATCTGAAATATGTAGGCGGTATCTACTCGTCCGAATGGTTTTGGGCCAAATTGCTGCATGTATTAAGGGCCGATGAGACTGTAAGGGAAGCAACGGCTTCATGGGTGGAGCATTGCGACTGGGTACCTTTCCTGCTAACCGGTGGTACAGATGTTACCGCCATGAAACGCGGGCGCTGTTCGGCCGGTCATAAAGCCCTTTGGGCCGAAGAATTTGATGGTTTGCCGCCTGATGAGTTCTTTTCGTCGCTTGATCCTTTATTAGCTGGTTTTACCGATAAATTATACCAGGATACCTATACTGCCGATGAGGCTGCCGGTAACCTAAGTGCAGCATGGGCAAAAAGATTGGGCCTGTCAACCGATGTGGTAGTGGGCACAGGAGCTTTTGATGCACACATGGGAGCAGTAGGCGGGCAAATTGAACCTTATCACCTGAGTAAGGTAATGGGCACATCAACCTGCGATATACTGGTTGCTCCATCTGCCGAAATAAAAGGCAAGCTGGTACGCGGTATTTGCGGGCAGGTTAACGGTTCCGTTATTCCCGGTATGGCCGGTCTGGAAGCTGGTCAGTCGGCCTTTGGCGATACTTACGCCTGGTTCAAAAATATACTTTCATGGCCGTTAAATAACCTGCTGTCACAATCCAAAGTAATTGATGCTGCAACTGCAGAAACCCTGAAGGAAGAAATAACCGAACTAATCATTCCTGAACTAAGCAGGCAGGCTGCTTTGCTACCTATTCAGGAAAGCAATGAGCTGGCCATTGACTGGTTTAATGGCCGCCGTACGCCTGATGCTAACCAGGAACTTAAAGGTGCCATAACCGGCTTAGGTTTGGGTAGTGATGCACCGCGGGTATTCCGCGCTCTGGCCGAAGCCACCTGTTTTGGAGCTAAAAGTATTGTTGATCGTTTTATAAGCGAAGGTATCCCGGTAAAAGGGATCATCGGCATTGGAGGGGTGGCTAAAAAATCGCCCTTTGTTATGCAAATGATGGCCGATGTATTGGGCATGCCTATCCGCATACACCAATTTAAACATACCTGTGCCCTGGGTGCAGCCATGTTTGCTGCTGTTGTGGCAGGCATTTATCCAACAGTTGAAGAGGCTATGGCCGCCATGGGCCGCGGGTTTGATGTGGTTTATGAACCCAATAATGCGCTGCATGATATTTACCAGCAGCGGTATAATCAATACAACAGCTTAGGCAAGTTTGTGGCCGGGCAGGTGTCAGAAAAACATAGTCCGGAACTTCAAAACATTTAAAACCAATGAGCAAGTATCAACATATTAAGCAAACTGCTTATGAAACCAATATGCAGCTGCCAAAGCTTGGGCTGGTGCTGTTTACCTTTGGTAATGTGAGTGCCGCCGACCGGGAATTGGGTATTTTTGCTATTAAGCCGAGTGGCGTTCCTTATGAGGAGTTGACTCCCGAGAAAATGGTGATCGTTGATTTTGATGGTAATACCATAGAAGGTGACCTGAGGGCATCAAGCGATACTAAAACACATGCTGTGCTTTATAAACACTGGGAGGGTATTAACGGTATTGTGCACACCCATTCTACCTATGCTACGGCATGGGCACAGGCACAGCGCTGCATCCCGATTTTCGGTACAACCCATGCCGATCATTTAACGGTTGATATACCTTGCGCACCGCCCATGAGCGATGAACTGATAGCGGGGGATTATGAGTACCAAACAGGTCACCAAATAATGGATTGCTTTAAGGAGAACGGCCTTGATTATAAGGAGGTTGAAATGATACTGGTAGGTAACCATGCACCCTTTACCTGGGGTAAAACAGCTCAAAAGGCGGTTTACAATAGCGCCGTTTTAGAGGCCGTTGCACAAATGGCTCATTTAACAGAACAGATAGACAATTATGTTCCCCGCTTAAAAGATGCGCTGATCAAAAAGCATTACGAACGCAAACACGGACCTGATTCTTATTACGGTCAATAAAGCCACATTAACAATATACAATTACATGAAATTACGCTATCTGATGGTACTTGCCGCTGGCATCTTTATAAGCACAAGAACATTAGCCCAAACAACAACCGTAGCTGAAACGCCACCTATGGGATGGAACAGTTATAATTGTTTCGGGTCAGCTGTACATGAAGATGAAGTAAAGGCCAATACCGATTATATGGCCAAATATTTAAAACCATACGGATGGCAATACATTGTGGTTGATTTTTTATGGTCATACGATAACCCGCCGGGCAGTAATATTGGCAATCCTTTTCAAGTAAGATTACAGGATGGCTCATACTTACCCTGGTTAACTATGGATAAATGGGGCAGATTAACGCCACAGCCCACTAAATTCCCTTCGGCATTTGGCGGTAATGGTTTTAAACCGCTTAGTGATTATGTTCATGCTCAGGGATTAAAATTTGGTATCCATGTAATGCGTGGTATCCCCAGGCAGGCGGTGTGGGCAAAATCTCCTGTAAAAGGTACCCATGGCATTACTGCCGATATGATTGCCGATACCAATTCAAAATGCCCGTGGATGAACCACATGTATGGGCTTGATATGAAAAAGCCGGGCGCTCAGGAATACCTGAACTCATTGCTGGAGCTTTACGCCTCTTGGGAAGTTGACTTTATAAAAGTAGATGACCTGTCGCGCCCTTACAGCACTGCTGAAGTTGAAGGTTATAAAAAAGCCATCGACCAATGTGGAAGGCTCGTGGTTTTAAGCCTATCGCCGGGAGAAACACCGGTTAACCAGGCTGAGCATGCTACCAAATATGCCAATATGTGGCGCATGGCCGATGACTTTTGGGATAACTGGAAGGAGATACTGCACATGTTTGATTATGCTAAAAGTTGGGAAGGTGTAGGCGGTCCTGGTCACTGGCCAGATTGTGATATGATACAGATTGGTAAGTTATCAAAACGCGGTCCCGTTGGTGTCGAGCGTTACAGCCGTTTTACCGAGGATGAGCTTTATACCCACATGACCTTTTGGAGCATATACCGCTCGCCTCTGATGCTGGGTGGCAACCTGCCCGAAAACCGGGAGCTGGAGTTAAAGCTGTTTACCAATGATGAAATACTTGCCACCAATCAAAAGGGCGAAAATCCACGCCAACTCTATAAAAAGGGTGGAGCAATGGTTTGGTACTCGCACGTACAGGGCAGCAAGGATATCTATGTAGCGCTATTCAATATAAGTGACAGCGCGCAAAATGTAGCTGTCGACTTTGTAGCAGTTGGTTTAAAGGGCAAAATAGCTGTTCGTGACCTGTGGGAAAAACAAAACATCGGTCAATACAAAACAAATTATCAGCAAAAGATCAATGCACACGGTGCGGCCCTGTTCAGGCTGTCGTCAATCAAGTAATAAACTAAAACAATTAATAAAATAGTGGGTCAAAACATTCACTAAATCAACAATTCAATAACTAACATAATGATCGACCTAAAAACATTTGAAATTTGGTTTATTACCGGAAGCCAGGACCTGTATGGCGAAGAAACATTAAAACTGGTTGCCGAACATGCGCAACAAATTTCGGCAGGACTAAACAGCGCCAAACAGATTCCGGTCCGTGTGGTTTACAAACCGGTTGTTAAAAGTACCGACGAAATTTACACCACGCTGCAACAGGCAAATACTGCTCCAAATTGCATCGGTATTGTTACCTGGATGCATACTTTTTCGCCTGCCAAAATGTGGATCCGTGGGTTAAGTATCCTTAAAAAACCAATGTTGCATCTGCATACCCAATTTAACCGTGATATCCCATGGAGTTCTATCGATATGGATTTTATGAACCTGAACCAAAGCGCTCATGGCGATCGTGAGTTTGGCTTTATGGTTTCGCGTATGCGCATTAACCGTAAAGTTGTGGTTGGCCATTGGCAGGATCCGGAGGTATTGGAGCAGATAGACAGCTGGACCCGTGCTGCCGCAGGCTGGTTTGACTGGCAGGGTGCCAAATTTGCCCGCTTTGGCGATAATATGCGCTTTGTTGCCGTTACCGATGGCGACAAGGTAGAAGCTGAACTGAAATTCGGTTTCTCGGTAAATACCTACGGTATTGGTGATCTGGTTGCGGTGATCAATGCCGTAAGCGACGAGGCAGTTAAAGCATTGACCGATGAGTACGAAGCAACTTATACCATGGATGGATCCCTTAAAAAGGGCGGTGCAAAATATGCCTCAGTTTATGAGGCTGCAAAAATTGAAATAGGCCTGCGTAAGTTTTTAGTGGATGGTGGCTTTAAAGGTTTTTCTGATACGTTCGAAGACCTGCATGGTATGATACAGCTGCCGGGCATCGCGGCACAACGCCTAATGGCCGATGGCTATGGTTTTGCCGG
Organism: Mucilaginibacter sp.; assembly: GCA_030445275.1. Taxonomy (GTDB): domain Bacteria; phylum Bacteroidota; class Bacteroidia; order Sphingobacteriales; family Sphingobacteriaceae; genus Mucilaginibacter. The sequence goes on along the minus strand of JAUCSE010000104.1, from coordinate 17,990 downwards.
CGAAGGCGACTGGAAAACAGCAGCCCTGGTACGTGCATTTAAAGTGATGGGTGCAGGGTTACCAGGCGGCAACGCTTTTATGGAAGATTATACTTACCACTTTGATCCCAATAATGCGCTGGTACTGGGCTCGCACATGCTGGAGGTTGATGCATCGTTGGCTAACGGTAAAGCTTCGTTAGAAGTGCACCCATTGGGTATTGGTGGCAAGGCCGATCCGGCACGTTTAGTGTTTAATGTAGGATCTGGCCCGGCGCTTAACGCGGCCTTGATAGATATGGGCAACCGTTTCCGTTTACTTATTAACGAGGTTGAAGCCGTTGAACCACAAAACGACCTGCCTAACCTTCCGGTTGCCAGGGTATTATGGAAACCTTATCCGGATATGAAAACCGGTTGTGCCGCCTGGATATATGGAGGTGGAGCGCATCATACCGCTTATAGCCAGAATCTTACTTCGGAACATATACAAGATTTTGCAGCTATGGCAGGTATTGAGTTTTTGAGGATTGGAAAGGATACCAATATTTCGCAGTTCAGGAATGAGATCTTGTGGAATGAAACAGCTTATAGATAGGAGGAGGAAGGACTTTTAGATAAAGGAATAAAGACAAAGGATCAAAATAAAAAATCAAAATGTCATTCTGAACGATAGTGAAGAACTATCTCTTGAACGAAGTGAAAAATCTATTATCCAGCATAAATAGTTCGTTAACAGATCCTTCGCTATGCTCAGGATGACAAATTAAAATAAAACAATAAAAACAAACAACCCACGATGGGATTCCGGTTGCCTGTTTTTTTACAACATTAAAACCAATCAAACCAAATTATGAACAAATTTTCTACCGTTGATTACGTTGTATTCATCATCTACTTTTTTGTAGTGACAGGGTATGGGTATTGGGTATACAGCCGCAAAAAAAAGACCAGCATATCGGGCAGTCATGACTTTTTCCTTGCCGAAGGTTCGCTTACCTGGTGGGCAATAGGTGCATCGCTTATCGCCTCCAATATTTCGGCGGAGCAATTTATAGGGGCAAGTGGCCAGGGATTTACCGTAGGTATTGCCGTAGCCGCATATGAGTGGGTAGCTGCAATTGCACTCATTATTGTAGCCGTATGGTTTATCCCGGTGTATCTTAAAAATAAGATCTTTACCATGCCCCAGTTCCTGGAAACCAGGTACAATCAATCGGTTAGTTTGATCATGGCCATTTTCTGGCTGTTTTTGTATGTATTTGTAAATCTTACCTCTATACTTTTCCTGGGGGCATTAGCCATCAATAGTTTGGCCGGTGGCGATCCAAACACTTTCCACTGGATAATTATCGCGCTTGCTGTTTTCGCGCTGGTTATCGCGCTTGGCGGCATGAAGGTTATCGGCTTTACAGATGTAATACAGGTTTTGGTACTGGTTATAGGAGGTCTGGCAACAACTTATATTGCATTAACGCTGGTTAGTGAACGTTTTGGTTTGGGTAAAGATGCTTTGGCTGGTTTTACTGCCATGTTAAAGGATAGCCCTGAGCATTTTAAAATGATATTGGCCAAGCCAGGTCCAAATGCATCACAGGCCGATATTGATAAGTATTTGCTGCTGCCGGGTATCGCTATGTATTTTGCCGGGCAATGGATAGTGAACTTAAACTACTGGGGCTGTAACCAGTACATTACGCAAAGGGCCTTGGGTGCCAACCTGAAAACAGCCCGCACCGGTATCTTATTCGCAGGTTTAATGAAACTGGCCATGCCCATAATTGTGATCCTGCCCGGTATAGCGGCGTATGTTTTATATAAAAACGGCGGTTTGCAACATGAAATGAATGCCGGCGGCCATTTAAATGCCGATAATGCCTACTCGGCAGTATTGGGATTTTTGCCAAGTGGACTAAAAGGACTTTCTATAGCGGCATTAACCGCGGCCATTGTAGCCTCGTTGGCTGGTAAGGCCAATAGCATATCCACCATATTTACGATGGATATCTACAAAAAATACATTAAAAAGGATGCTGACGAAAAAGGAATGGTGTTAATGGGTAAAATAATTATCGGGGTAGCTATGCTGCTTTCTGTCCTGTTAACCTGGAAAGATCTTTTAGGTATTGGCGGCGAAGGTGGTTTTACATTTATTCAAAAATATACCGGCTTTATCAGTCCGGGGATATTTGCCATATTCATATTGGGCTTTTTCTGGAAACGGACAACCGGGGCAGCCGCTATTACCGGCATTATAACCGGCTTTGTGATGTCGGTGTTGTTTAACAATTACGCCCCTAAATTATTCGGGCACGAAACATTTCTTTATACAGCCTTCCCTAACGGGCATGGTGGTTATGAAATTCCGTTCCTCATCTGTATGGGCTTATCATTCCTGTTCACCATGATCGCTATTGTTTTGGTGAGCTTTGCCGGACCTAAGATAAACCCTAAAGCTTTTGTGCTTGATAAAACCATGTTTAAGGTTGAACCATCAACCCTGGCCCTTATTATAGTAACGCTGCTACTGCTTACTGCGCTTTACGTAAAGTTCTGGTAATAAGAGTAAATGCACATTAAAAGATATTGATACTCAGTTAAACCAATTTTAAGTAAACAACCAGATTATGAAAAGAAACCAGAATTTTTTATTGATGATAAGTTGCGCTGTGGTAATGTTTAATGCATGTAAGAGCAAATCAACGGCAAACGGTGCCGCAGGGCAGGATACAACTTCATCAGCAGAGCAAAAACTACCTGATTCGGCCAGTTTTAGCGCGGATGTTCAGGGAAAAAAAGTGGGCCTGTTCACGTTGAAAAATAAAAACAATACCACCGTTTTGATCACCAACTACGGTGGCAGGCTGGTAAGCCTTGTTGTGCCTGATAAAAGCGGTAAACCTACCGATGTAATTTTAGGGTACGATTCTTTAAAAGGATATCAGAAACCAAAAGAGCCCTATTTTGGAGCCATTATTGGTCGGTACGGCAACCGTATAGCCAAAGGTAAATTTAGCCTGGATGGTAAAGCCTACCAACTGGATATTAACGATGGTGTAAATACCCTGCATGGCGGTTTTAATGGATTTTATGGCAAAGTATTTTCGGCGAAACAGCTAAACGCGCAGGAACTGGAACTTACCTATGTATCCAAAGATGGCGAAGATGGTTACCCGGGCAACTTGTCTGTTACGGTATTGTATAGCCTGAGTGATGATAACGCACTTAAAATTGAATACAAAGCCACCACCGATAAAAAAACAATTGTTAATTTAACCAATCATGCTTACTTTAATTTAAACGGGGCCGGCAGCAAGACCATTCTGGATAACCTGGTGCAGATTAATGCCAATGCATTTTTGCCAGTTGATACAACCTTGATCCCTACGGGCAAGTTACAACCTGTTAAAGGAACGCCATTTGATTTCACCAAATTTAAAACCATAGGCGCAGATATTGATACAACTGATGAGCAGTTGAAAAATGGCAAAGGTTATGATCATAATTTTGTAGTGAACAAGCATGATGCCAATACCCCTGTAGCTATTGTTAACAGTGCCGCAACCGGAATTATCATGGAGGTTTATACTGATGAGCCGGGGCTGCAATTTTACTCGGGTAATTTTTTAACCGGTGCAACAAATGATGGAAAAGGTGGAAAAGCATACGGTCATCGCTCGGCTTTTTGTATGGAGACCCAGCATTTTCCTGATGCGCCAAACCAGCCTGCTTTTGCATCAACCGTTTTAAAACCGGGTGAAACGTATCATACCATCACCGTCTATAAGTTTTCAAGTAAATAATGATGTACAGGTGTTTTATAAGAACAATAAAGTAAACTGATGAAAATTAAAAACACTTTTTTAATGATCTGTGCTGCCACCGGAGCTTTCACTGTTGCGCATGGGCAATCAAAAAATACAAATTATACCATAACCGCTAACCAGGAAAAAGCCCATATACTATCTACTATGTACGGGATATTTTTTGAGGATATCAACATGGCTGCAGACGGCGGGGTATATGCCGAACTGGTAAAAAATCGTTCGTTTGAGTTTGCCGAACCGTTGGCAGCGTGGACTGAGCAAAAAAAAGATGGTGGCGAGGGTACTATTGAAGTAATTAACCGGAGCGCCGAAAGACCCGAGAACCCGCATATTATCAAGGTGAATGTAAAATCAGATGCGGGCTATTACGGCTTATCAAATGAAGGTTTCAGGGGGATGGGGATTAAAAAGGATGAGGAGTACAGCTTTTCATTATATGCCCGGCAGGAATCTGAAACCAATGTTAAACTATCCATTGAGCTGCACGGCGCTGATGGCGCCTTGATTGGCAATGCCGAACTTACACCGACCGACAAAGAGTGGAAAAGGTACAATGTGAAGTTTAAAGCCACAGCCACGGTGCAAAAAGCACAGTTATATGTGTGGCTGAGCGGCAAGGGGATTATTGATATGGATATGATCTCCCTGTTTCCGGAGCATACCTGGAAAAACCGTCCCGGTGGTTTACGTGCCGATCTAGTACAAAAACTGGACGATATGAAACCCGGATTTTTACGTTTCCCCGGCGGCTGTATTGTAGAGGGCCGGGAGTTGAACAACCGTTATCAATGGAAAAAAAGTATTGGCGATATTGACAAACGCGAAAACATCATTAACCGCTGGAACACCGAGTTTAAGCACCGCTTAACGCCCGATTATTACCAAACCTTTGGCCTGGGCTTTATGGAATACTTTTTAACTGCCGAAGATATTGGCGCTTCGCCGCTGCCTATTTTAAATTGCGGTATGGCCTGCCAGTATAACACAGCCGAAATGGTGGATGTAAAGGATCTTGATCCATATGTGCAGGACGCGTTGGACCTGATTGAGTTTGCTAACGGCGATGCCAGCACTAAATGGGGTAAGCTGCGTACTGATCTTGGTCACCCGGCTCCATTTAACCTGAAGATGCTGGGTGTAGGCAACGAGCAATGGGGCGAGCAATATATTGAGCGCTGGAAAGTTTTTACCAAAGCTATCAAAGGTAAATACCCTGATATAAAAATCGTATCGGCCCTGGGACCTGCTCCTAAAGGACCGGAATTTGACCTTTTAAATAAAACCTTTCGCAGCTTAAATGCTGATATTTTAGATGAGCATTACTATGCCGTACCAAAATGGTTCCTGGATAATGCCAAACGCTATGATAATTATGACCGTAAAGGCCCTAAGATATTCGCCGGTGAGTATGCCGCGCAGAGCGTTAACACGGGAAGTCCGAAGAATAAAAATACCTGGGAATGCGCGTTGGCCGAAGCCGCTTTTATGACCGGCCTTGAACGTAACGCCGATGTAGTTAACATGGCTTCGTACGCGCCGCTATTTGCCCATGTAGAGGGCTGGCAATGGACACCAGACCTTATTTGGTTTGATAACCTAAACTCCTACGGAACACCTAATTATTACGTGCAGCAGCTATTCTCCTTAAACAAAGGGACGGATGTTGTGCCGCTTTTGCTAAACAACGAGGCAGTAGCCGGGCAGGATGGTTGTTATGCAACCGCAAGTCTTGATAAAAACACCAACGAGTTGATCATCAAGTTTGTTAACAGTGGCGCTACGGCTCAAAATGTAAGCTTTGCTATTAATGGGTCAAAAGGATATCAAAAGGAGGCTAAGTTAATCACCTTAAGGAGCGATAAAAAAGATGCCGAAAATTCATTGACAGATCCAAAGGCAATAAGTCCTGTTCAAGGTACCATTAAGGTTGATGGAAAGGTACTTAAGTTGAATGCAGAGCCCTATTCTTTTAACGTAGTAAGGTTGAAAAATAAATAGCAGCATTGGTATTGAAAAATATTTTATTAGCCACCGTTTTATTATTCCTGGGTCTTAATTTACAGGCCCAGGAATTAAAGACCGATATATCAGTACATGATCCGGTGATGATAAAGCAGGATAGCCTGTATTATATTTTTTGCACCGGGCTGGGTATAGCCATGTGGTCGTCTGCAGACAGGATGCATTGGAAAGCTGAAAAGCCCGTTTTTGAAAACGCGCCGCAATGGGCGGTGGATACTATCCCGGGTTTTAAAAATCATATCTGGGCGCCCGATATTTCCTATTATCAGGGGAAGTATTACCTGTTTTATTCGGTGTCTGCTTTTGGTAAAAATACATCAGCTATTGGGCTGGCCACCAATACCACTTTGCATACTGATGACCCCGCCTATAAATGGGTTGATCATGGCAAGATCATTCAATCTATCCCCGGAAAAACCTACTGGAACGCTATTGACCCTAATTTAATTATGGATAAGGATGGTACGCCCTACCTGGTGTTCGGCTCATTTTGGGATGGGCTGAAACTGGTTAAGCTAAATAAGGACAGATTAAGTGTTGCCGAAGATATTAGCCATATACCCACTATTGCTACCCGCCGGAAGCAGGTATCAGAAAACCTGCCTGCGGTTGATGGCAACCCTGCCGATGCGGGTGGCAACGCGATTGAAGCTCCGTTTATTTTTAAGCATGATAAATACTTTTACCTGTTTGCCTCTATCGACTATTGCTGCAAAGGCCCTAAAAGCACCTATAAAATGATCATTGGTCGCTCTGAAACTTTAAAGGGTCCGTATTTGGATAAGGATGGTTTAGCCATGAATAAAGGTGGCGGCTCTGTTTTACTGGCCGGCGATAAAAACTGGTATGGCGTAGGACATAATGGAATAAGCACTTTTGATGGTGCAGATTATATCGTTTTTCACGGTTATGATGCCACAGATAGGGGTATATCAAAATTAAGAATTGGAAAACTGAACTGGGATAGCGGATGGCCGGTGATAGTTCAGTAATGAATAATACAGGTTTGTCATGCTGAATGCAATGAAGCATCTATTTGCAGATATGCATGGTTTATAATAGATCCTTCGCTATCGCTCAGGATGACACAGCCATCAAAACGCGTCATTGTTATAATGCTTCGCAAGTCTGACTTCGCATTGACTTTGCATTTATCATAGAAATCAGGATGACAATTTAAATAATGGTAGAAAAAATGAAAATATCAGTGAAAAAACTCCTTATCGCAGTAATTATATCTGGAGGTTTAACCCCGGTCAAAGCTGCTGTTGTAAAGCCAGATACCATAATCCACTCCACAGGGAACCCTATAATCAGGCATATGTTTACTGCTGATCCTGCTGCCATGGTTTATAAGGATAAGGTTTACCTGTATACCGGGCATGATGAAGCAACTACGGGCGAAAACGGATATGTGATGCATAACTGGACCTGCTTTTCGTCAACAGATATGGTGAACTGGACGGAACACGCCTCGCCGTTAAATGTTAAAGATTTTAGCTGGGCCAAAGCCGATGCCTGGGCTTCGCAGGTGATTGAGCGTAATGGCCAATTTTACTGGTATGTAGCTGTTGAACATGCAACTATTCCGGGCAAGGCCATTGGGGTAGCCGTAGCCGACAGCCCAACCGGGCCATTTAAAGATGCCCGTGGAACAGCTTTGGTCGCCAACGATATGACCAAAGCCATAAAACATTCATGGGATGATATTGACCCAACGGTTATTATTGATAAGGACGGGCAGGCCTACCTGTTTTGGGGCAATGGCATTTGTTACTATGCCAAACTCAAAAGCAACATGACCGAGCTTGATGGCCCTATAAAAACCATTACTTTACCGCACTACACCGAGGCTCCGTGGGTACACCAAAGGAATGGCTGGTACTATTTATCATATGCTTATGAGTTCCCTGAAAAAATAGCCTACGCCATGAGCAGGAGTATTAATGGCCCCTGGGTTTATAAAGGGATCATCAATGAACTGGCGGGTAACTCGAACACCAATCACCAGGCTATTATTGATTTTAAGGGGAAAACCTATTTCATATATCATAACGGCGCTTTAGCTGCTGATGCTGGTAGCTTTCACCGTTCGGTATGTATTGATTATTTATATTACAATGCCGATGGTACCATTAAAAGGGTGATCATGACGAGCGAAGGTGTTAAGCCAGCCAAATAGAAAACAGAACAGCGTATTTATTCCATGTTTATTTTTCGCTATGGGTAAAATGCTGGCGGTTCTTTTCTTCTTCCAGATCAAGTAGTTCCAGTTGCTGCCTGATGATATCATCATTAATGCTCTCTTTTTTATTCAGGGTCTTGAGTAAGTCGCGTTGTTGGTTTATCAGGTCGGCTATGATGGTCAGGTAATCGCGGTAAAAATCATCAGCACGTTCTGCGCTGTTATCTTTTTCCCAATCATTCAGTAATTCCATGTCGGCAACCAGCTTGAGGCGAAGCGATTTTACCATATCGTTGGTGGCCAGTTGCTTTGCATATTTATCATCGAGCAGCTGTAACGATAGTTTTGACAACTTTTTCCTGACCAGTTGTTTTTGCTGCTCAAATGAAACGGTGTAATCAGGATCGGGCATATTTACCCATTTAACAAGGATTGGCAAGGTTAAGCCCTGAAAAACAAGCGTAACCAATATTACTGTAAAAGTGACAAACAAGATGAGGTTACGCTGCGGGTATGTTGCCCCGGAATGCAGTATGACCGGTATGCTGAGCGCGGCGGCTAATGAAACTACCCCGCGCATACCGGCCCAGCCTAATAGCAATGGCGCTTTCCAGCCAGGTCTGCTGTCGGCGGTTGTGATATAGCGGCTAATGAATATGGTAAAAATGGTAGCGCCAAAAGTGCTGGCCAGGCGGGTGAGGATCAGGACACCTGTAATGATCAGGCTGTATTTAAGGGCCGGGCCAAAACCTCCCGGGCCAAGTGCCTTGATGATCACCGGGAACTCCAACCCGATCAATAAAAAAACAAAGCCGTTGAGTACAAAAGCCACAGCTTCCCACACATTGATGCCCTGCAACCGGCTGCGATTACTTAAAAATGAATGACGACGGGCAGAGAGAAACAATCCCCCGCTCACCACAGCCAATACTCCCGAAAAATGAAATTGTTCGGCTATGATATACATGGCATAAGGGGTGATAAAGGTGAGGATGATATCAATATTGGTGGTAGTGGGCAGCCAACGGTGAATGGCATAAAAAACCAGGGCGATAGCCAACCCTGTAGCTATACCCATCACAATTACCACTACAAAATTGGTTGCTGCCTGGCTAAATACAAAGGTACCCGTAGTTACTGCTATCAACGCAAAGCGGAAAATGATCAAACTGGAGGCATCATTCAGGAGGCTTTCGCCCTCAACTATGGTGATGAGCCTTTTAGGTACTTTAATGTTTCTTAATATGGCCGTAGCCGAAACCGCATCGGGAGGTGAAATAATACTGCCCAATAAAAAGCCGGAAGCCAATGTAAAACCCGGAATAAGGCTATGCGATACAAACGCGATAACACAGGAGGTAACAATAACAATTAGAACGGCAAAGCTGGAAATAACCCTGCGCCATTTCCAGAAATCTTTCCACGAAGTGTTCCAGGCGGCTTCATACAGCAATGGCGGCAGGAAGATAGCGAAGATTAGGTCCGGTTCAATTTCAATACCTTTTAAGCCGGGAACAAAGCCCAGCGGCAGACCGATAAGCACCAGCAAAATTGGATAGGCTATTTTTAGTTTTTGTGCCAGCATAACCGAGAACAGAATGATGGCCAGTAAACTGGTATATTGAATGATCTGGTGATGGATGGTCATAAGGATAGCTTTTTAACTAAAATACAATATTTTACTAAACCAACCGCACCGGTTGTTATTGTTAACCGCTTATTTAATAAACCTAAGGGGCTTAGCGCACGTAATAAAATACTTACAATTCATTAAGCCGATCATTAAATTTGATTAATGGGAGTTAATCATTACTTAACAACAAACAAGTTCCTTTACGCCATGAATTTTAAAAAATATCTGTTTATACTGTTAAGTTTCACGGTTCTTTATAGCTATGGTCAATCTCCGGACCCCAATTATAAGCTGATCGGCGAAAATTTTGTACAGACTAAAAATTATTACCTGCTAACACTATTGCAAAACAATGCTGCGGCAAAGCAACTGATCAGTAACGATCCTGAATTGACGAAGTTAAAGCAAGCCAAGCTCGACCAGATTAAGCAATCGCTTACCACTTGTAAAGATGCTTTGTGTTTTACCCAGAACATCAAGTTTAGCGATGATGAAATTAAAACAGTTAGCGACAGGTTAGCTAGCCTATATCAGGCTGATAATGCCTTAGGCAACCTGGTAAAGCTGCATTTAATTCCATCAGGTACTTATATGCAGTATCAAAGCTTACCGGCGGTGCAAATGCTGGTGAAGGCCTGGGAGCAGGATGCTAAAGCGGTTAACTACGCCATTGAAGTGTATGCCGAAGGCCGTAAACCCAATTATCCGGCTATTGATTCCATCAGTTTTAATGTGAAGAGCAGGCAGTATCTTAACCTTGCTTATGATGGCTCTGCAACCATATTGGACGAAAGTAAGGATACTAAACTATTCTTTATCCCATCCATGAATTATGCCCTGCATTGCCTCGAGATCAATGAAAGGGATGATGCAGCTAATGATGAACCCATGACCCTGAAAGGTAATAAAAATGCGTTTAACCGCATTAAAACCATCAGTTGGGCCCAATATAAATACACCCTGATCCTGGTACCCGGTGCCGGCCCCGATGTGGAGGGTGTCGCGCTAAGCGCCGAAGGTATGCTGCGTTGCCGGGTGGCGGCGTTACGCTATTTTGAAGGCCTGGCCCCATTTGTAATGGTATCGGGTGGTAAATGCATCCCTACAAAACAAAGTATTGCGAGGCCGATGAAATGAAGAAGTTCATGGTCGATAAGCTGCATGTTCCGGAGAATGCCATACTGGTTGATCCGCATGCGCGGCATACCACCACTAATATGCGTAACTGCGTGCGCATCATCTTCCGTTATGGAATGCCGTTCAGCAAGCCATGTATTACCTCGACAGATAAATCACAAAGTTATTTTATAGCCAATATGGCGGCCCGGTGCCAGAAGGAACTGGGCTATGTGCCTTATACCCTAGGCAAGCGATTGTCAGATACCGAACAGGAATTTTATCCGGTTCTATCATCGTTACAGATAGATGCTGATGAACCACTTGATCCGTAGGGAGGTGATTAGCAAATCTTTTAAAATGTCATTTCGATAGAGCATGGGTGGGAATGGGTGTGGCGCGAAAGAGAAATCTTATAAGATATGCGAAGCCAATTTTAAGGCGTATAAGATTTCTCTCTATCGTTCGTTCGACATTCTTCTTTGTTTGATTAGCTATAAAGAAAATTAACAATCATCATGAAAAAAATACTCTTCGCTTTTGCTGCCGCCTTATCCCTGGGACTCATGTCATTTTTAAACTATACAGTTCAAATGAACATCGGGCGTTCTGTCACTATTGATTCCTTAGGAGCATGTCAGGGCATATCCTATCAAAACGGCCGGATATTTTTATATGGCGATAGGGAAGTAGGGATGATCCGCGAATTTAAATTGATAGGGGATAGTCTCACTTATATCAACAAAGAATATAAACTCACCAAAGACGGGCAGGATGTGATCAACCACCCAACGGGTATTGCTTATAACGGAACAGGCCCCACCTTTATGGGTAATTCCATTCGCTTAAATAAAGAGGGTACCAAATGGAAGGCCGTAATTTATTGTATCGACTGGAAGGGTTTGCTAAAAACGGGAACACTTGACGGCAACCTGATCAATACCATTGACGATGATGCCTGCATACAAGGTACCCGGCCCGAATATGTAAAGTATAATAATAAGTGGTATGTAGCCACCGCCGATTATGGTAATAACGGCAACGAGGTTCGATTATACGATCCTACTGCATTAAAAAAAGCGACTAAAACAAGTGAAAAGGGAGTTTTATATAAAAAATTCACCTGTATCGCCTGGGTTCAAAACCTGCATTGGGTGGCTTCTAACGGTATTTTGGTACTTATTCAGAATCAAAAGGAGGGCAGGATGTGGCGGTTTACCTATGTCGATCTTAAAAAGTCAATTGAAACCGGCACCCAGCAGGTGATCAAAGAAATAAACGTTGATGGCAAGCAGGATGAGCTGGAGGGCTTTTCATTTTTAGGTGATACCCATAAAGGTATAGCCGTAACATCATCGCGTAAAAACAACGTAACTTTTACTAATACATCCTGGTAAAATACGGAGCAAGGATATTTGGATAAAAGAGTAAGGACAAACTGTATTTTTTCCGTTGCCTGTGTCCTCACAGGCAACAATGCTAAAATTCCTTTTCTCCCCACGCGTCATTGCGAGGCACGAAGCAATCTCTATACTATACAGAGCAAACTTTGTATGTTGACCTGCCTGCGTAGAGATTGCTTCGTGCCTCGCAATGACGCGCGGAGAAGAGAGCAGACTAATGTTAGTATCTCCATCACACAAAAACAATGTAACCTTTACCCATACATCCCGGTAAAAGGAACCTGCCTTCCTTTTATAGTTACACCAGCCTCCCGGCTCAATCCCCTGATTATAGTGTAACCTTTATGTGGTTAATATAAACTTAACCCACGGGCTTTATTGGCTTAAGACTATTGAATTAGATTTGGCTTTTAATTATAATATTTATAATTATTATAGTATTTTTTTATAAATAATAATATAAAATTGCTAAAACGATATTTATTAAAATCTTAAAAAACAATGCCTATGTAGTGAACCATTCCACTCTAAAAATTGAACCAGGCGAAAAATAACCGGATAACATCCTCATATTCTTCCGGTCCGGAATTAATTGTCAAATAACCCGAAAGCAATTACCATGCTTTCAGTAGTTACCATTAACAATAAATGTTAAAAAATATGTATAAAAAGATTACACCCGATCTTTTAAAAGGAAACTTTATAAAGATAAGTGCCGTTTTAATTTTACTGTTTGCATTTTTACAGCCTGTACATGCAAACTACAGCAAGGCAAAAACACTAAATAACAGGCTAAACACAGCGCCGGTAAAAATATCAGGTACCGTAGTTGACGAAAATGGCTTACCCTTACCAGGTGTAAGTGTTCATGAAAAAAAATCGCATAAAGGAACCTCCACCAACGTTAATGGTAAATTCATTTTAACCGTTGAACCGGGTGCAACACTGGTTTTTACCTTTATTGGTTATGCAGATCAGGAGGTTGTAGTTGGCAGCCAAACCGAGTTAAACATCAAATTAAAGCCCTCTGCCAATATTTTGAATGAGGTTGTTGCCATTGGTTATCAAACCGTGCGTAAAAGCGACTTTACCGGCGCCGTTGCCAGCGTAAGATCTGAGGAGCTGAATTTAACTGCTCCAACGGTTGGGCAAGCCCTTGTTGGTAAGGTAGCCGGTGTACAGGTTTCGCAAATAACAGGTGCTCCTTACGGAACTACCAAAATTGCAGTGCGCGGTGTTGGCTCCATTAATGCCAGTTCTGATCCGCTGTATGTAATTGATGGTTATGCTGCAGGTAATGACCTGTTCATTAACCCTAATGATATTGAATCAATAAGTATATTGAAGGATGCTGCATCGGCGGCTATTTATGGTTCAAGGGCTGCGGGCGGTGTTGTACTGATCACTACCAAACATGGTTCAAAAACGGATAGTAAGCCTAAGTTTGAATATGATTACCAGGCTGGTATAAACCAGATGGCTAAAAAGGTTGATCTGTTAAACTCTGACCAGTTTGCGCAATTGGTAATCGATGGTCGTAATAACTCCTACCATGATCTTTGGATAACTACCGGTCATACCTGGAACGATGCCATGTACTCTGATAATAACGCAACCCGTATTGCAAACGTAGGCAACGCCGGTTCGGTGAGTGTGCCTCCTTACTTATATAACTTTCAAACGCAATCACTCATTCACCAAACTGTTAATACTGATTGGCAGGACGAGTTGTACCGTAACGCTTTAACACAAAATCACAACTTGTCGTTCACCGGCAGCTCTAACGGAACCCGTTATTATTTTAGCACCGGTTACCAGGATCAGCCCGGTATTATGCTAGGTACAGGCCAGAAAAAAATTAACCTGCGCGCCAATGTGGATGGCCAGATAGGCAAACGGCTTCAGGTTGGCGCCAACATTGCATTTACGCAAACCAATAACCAGGAAACCCAGGATGGTCGTTGGGATCATAGCCCTGCCTTTGGCGCGTTGATATATATGCCATTCTTCCCGGCTTATAATGCCGATGGCAGTATTGCTACAAACGTAGCAGCGGCACAGTCAACTGCCTATGCCTATCAGTCGATCGAAAACCCAATTGCTACGGCCACGCTGATCAAGATAAACCGGGTGGGTAACCGGGCAACCTATAATGCCCATGCCAGTTATACCATTTTGGATGGACTTACCTTCAATGCCAACTTAGGCATGCAAACCTATGCCGAGAACTATAATTACTACCTGCCTACCAGTATCAGTAATGGAGCAAATCCACCTTATTCATCTCAATCTACACAGGCGGCAAAAGCCATCAGGCAAACTATTAATTATCGTGACGAGTTAGGTGAGTTCACTTTAAATTACTTCAAACAGTTAGGCAAAAATCATTTTGATGGATTAGTAGGTTACACTGCCCAAAAAACAACCAATAATGTACTTACGGTGCAAGGTACAGGCTTTCAGAATGATAATATACCCAATATAACAGGTGCTGCCCCAAGCCAGATAACATTAATTACGCCCACCAGTGGTTTTATAGAAGGTGTACAGCCAACAGGCGATGATACCTTTACACTATTATCATACCTGGCCAGGGTAAATTATAATTATGACAGTAAGTATTTTCTGTCGGCCTCATTCCGTACGGATGGCTCTTCACGCTTTGGTACAAATAACAGGTATGCAGCCTTCCCTTCAGTATCTGCCGGCTGGAACCTGTCTGACGAAAAATTTTACCACAGCTGGCTTGGCGATCAGTCGACCGTAAAATTACGTGCAAGCTGGGGCTTAAGCGGTAATTATAACGTTGGTAATTATAATACCCAGCGTGTATTTAATTCGCCTACTAACGCGGTATTTGGCACAGGGGCACTATCCTCTGCGCTTACTGCCGGTGTTATTAAGGACGCAAATTTAGGCTGGGAATCAACCTCACAATATAACTTTGGCGCCGATTTGGGCTTACTTAAAGGCCGTCTTTTCCTTATTGCCAATTATTACCTGAGTCACTCTTACAATTTATTATTTAATCAGCCAATATCGGCCATTTCAGGAAGTTCAACCATCCTTACCAACTTAGGATCTAATTCAAAGGTAAGCAACAAAGGGTTTGACTTTCAGGTTGATGGTAAGGCCATTGCCAGTAAGGATTTTACTTTAAACATAAGCGGTAATATCTCCATAAACCGTAACAAGGTAATCAGTTTGAGCGGCAATAATACCATCCTCACCGCCGGTGCCGAGCGATCATACTTAACCAGTATTACACAGGCTGGGCAACCAATAGGTATGTTTTATGGCTATCAGGTAGGCGGTATAGTTTCGCAGGTCGATTTGGCCAATATAGCTGCGGATAAAGCAAACTATAATTCAAGTACGCACTCCTATCCGGCAGGTTATAAAATTAAAGGGCCGCCAATTTCTACATTCTCCACAACTCCGCTGCAGGCAGGCGACCTTTATTTTAAAGATGTTAACGGCGATGGTGTGGTTGATAGTAAAGACGCGGGTGTTATTGGCAATCCATATCCAAAATTCACTTATGGTTTTGCTATCAATGCCACTTATAAAGGGTTCTTCTTTAGTTCGGCATTTGCAGGTTCATACGGCAACCAGGTGCTTGACGGACAGGATTATTACCTGTACAATATGGAGGGCTCAGGTAACCAGTATGAAGATGTTGCCAACCGCTACAGGAATGCCGCCG
This sequence comes from Mucilaginibacter sp., assembly GCA_030445275.1. Taxonomy (GTDB): domain Bacteria; phylum Bacteroidota; class Bacteroidia; order Sphingobacteriales; family Sphingobacteriaceae; genus Mucilaginibacter. The sequence goes on along the minus strand of JAUCSE010000104.1, from coordinate 2,119 downwards.
ATCCGGGCGATGGTTCGGTTTACCGTGCCTCACGTGGCAGCACCCAAAGTAACAGTACCAGGTTATCAACCTTTTATTTACAGAGCGGTTCCTTCCTGAGAAATACCAATACCACCATTGGCTATACTATTAAGTCTGATTATATAACCCGTAACCTGGGTATAACCGGTCTTAAAGTATACGGCTCGGTTAACAACGGCTTTACCATTACCAAATACAAAGGCTATAACCCCGAGGTTAACTACAATTATACCAATAGCGGTTCGCAGGGGGCCAACCTTGCGCCGGGTATTGATTATGGTGTTTATCCATTGGTACGCTCATACAACCTGGGTGTTAAAGCAACTTTTTAATTAAAAAAATTAATTCTTGAGCAACATGAAGAATATAAATATAAAATTAGTGTGCCTGGCAGCATTATTTGTGCTGGGCTCCTGCAAAAAGGATTTTCTGCAGCAAAGCAACCCCGATGCCAGCGTGATAGCTACCTCCTTTAAAACCGAGAATGACGTGTTATTAGCGGTTAATGGCTGTTATTCCTTATTAAGAAGTGGCAATACGATAGGCGAGGGTAGTGACCTGTGGACCGATCAGCGTTCTGACGATACCGGAACCAACGACAATCAATCAAACGCGGGCGAACCTTTTGGGTTCAACAACTTTTCGCTGATACCTACCAACAGCTACTTGTATACCCACTGGCTAAATATGTATACGGTGATATCAAACTGTAATATCGTATTGTCAAGCATAGATAAGGTAACTTTTACCAAGCCCGAAACTAAGCAGCAGTACAAGGCCGAAGCCGAATTTATACGTGCCCTGATCTATTTTCATATGGTACGCGAATGGGGTGATGTGCCGCTGGTTACCAAGCAATTGATTAGTACTGCCGATGTTAATGCAAATACATTCCGCTCGCCACAGGCAACGGTATATGCCCAGATAGTAGCCGATTTAAAGGATGCCGCGAGCAGCCCGCTGCCGGCTACCCAGGCTGCTGGTACCATAGGCCGTATTTCATTGGCGGCTGTAAACACCCTTTTAGGGCAGGTTTATTTAACCATGGCTACAACGCTTGATGCATCAAACAAAACAACCAATCTGAATAATGCATTGACAAGCCTTACCGCCGCGTATAATGCAAAAACCTTTGGTAATTTAAGGGATATCCCTTATGCGGATGTGTTTGATGTAACCAAAAAGGCTACCTGCCCGGAGCTGATCTGGCAGATAGTGAACATTCAGGGTGATCCTATTTACAGTTCAAGTATAGCAGCAAACAACCAGGCTAAAGGCGAAACCATCAACTCGCAAAAATCATCAACAGGTGTAGGTAATAATGTGACACATGACCTGGTGAATGACTATGAAACCAATGACCCGCGCATGGTGTTTTCCATTAAATATGCGAATGATGCAACAGTTAAGGACTGGTTTGTAACCAAATTTAGGGATGTAAGCTCTGGTGCCGGCAAAAACGGTTACGGCGGAAACGACTGGCCGCTGATGCGTTATGCTGATGTTATCCTAATGCTTGCCGAGGTAAATATGAACCTGGGTAATAATACCGCAGCCATCCAATATCTCGATCAGGTGCGGGCCCGGGCCGGTATGCCAGCCTACGCGGTTTCGTCTGTTGATCCAACATACAGCTCAAAATATCCAACGCTTAAACTGGCCATATTGCACGAACGCCGTGTGGAACTGGCTTTTGAGCACCATCGCCTGTTTGACCTGTTAAGGACATTTACCACCGATGAGCTGGTAGCCTATTTCCACAGTAAAAATCAGGCTGATTTTGGTTCGGCGCTATTATCCAACTTTGGCACCAAAGACCGCTACTTCCCGATTCCTTTTAACGAAACCAAATTGGATCCCGTTAAAATGTATCAAAACCCGGGCTATTAATTATAACCCTGATGTATAACAAAAAAGGAGGACCGGTTAGGTCCTCCTTTTTTGTTAGGGCTGAATAAATACCTATAAGAAACTGTCATTTCCTTTAGATTAGCTTCAACAAAATAATATAGGTTGTTATTATTGTTGAAGCTTTCTTTTTGCTTCTTTTTCTTTGTTAATAACTATGATTTTTGTGGAAAAAGTTAACAGCGGTAAA
>JAUCSE010000098.1 GCA_030445275.1 Mucilaginibacter sp. | reverse complement strand
TTTACCGCTGTTAACTTTTTCCACAAAAATCATAGTTATTAACAAAGAAAAAGAAGCAAAAAGAAAGCTTCAACAATAATAACAACCTATATTATTTTGTTGAAGCTAATCTAAAGGAAATGACATTAGGATTGGTATTTAGTTTTATACTCCGAAATGTTCGATTGATAAATAGTTTATAAATTAATTTAAAAAGTTATTGTAACAAATTAAATAAATTGCAATTTTAAATGATTTTAATCCGGATATTAACGCAATAAAACCATGAACCCTAATCTTAGCGAATGAAACGTAACTACTACATTGTAGCATTGATCATGCTGATCTTTTTCGTGATCTCCTTTTTAACCAATGTGATCGGTCCGCTGATACCCGATATTATTAAAGTATTTAACCTGAGTTATACATTGGCTGGAGTACTTCCGCTGGCATTCTTTATTGCTTATGGGGTAATGTCGGTACCATCGGCCATTATGCTCGAAACATTTAAGGAAAAAAAGATCATGGTAGCGGCATTTATTGTTGCTTTTTTAGGGTCGCTTTTACTAGCGATGGTGCCTAATTATTTGAGTGCCATTGTATCTTTATTCCTGATTGGCTGTGGTATGGCCATGCTGCAGGTAGTTATCAATCCGCTGTTAAGAACATCAGGCGGCGAGGAGAATTACGCCTTTACCTCAGTACTCGCTCAGTTGATATTCGGCCTGGCATCTTTCTTCAGCCCATTGGTTTACTCCTACATGGTTAAAGCATTAAAAGAGAACAGCAGTGGCGGAATCGTTGGATTATTACATTCTTTGGTACCTGCAAATTTACCCTGGATATCACTTTACTGGCTCTTCACGGTTATTTGCCTGGCCATGGTTATTATATTGTTGCTCACCAAATTCCCTAAAGTGGAGCTGAAGGAAGATGAGCAGGTGGGCTCTTTGCAAACGCATTTCGCGTTGTTTAAACAGCCGATTGTTATCCTGTTTCTGGTGGCTATGTTTTGTTATGTAGGTACTGAGCAGGGTATCGCCAACTGGATCTCGCAGTTTTTAAGCACTTATCATGGCCTTGACCCACAAACAAAAGGAGCCGATACCGTTGCCTATTTCTGGGGGCTGATGACTGCCGGCGGTATTCTCGGTTTATTGCTGTTAAAAATAATGGATAGCCGCAAAGTGCTCATCAGCTTTACTATACTGGCATTGATTTGCTTAACTGCTGCTTTGTTCGGGCCAACATCTGTAGCTTTGGTGGCATTTCCATTGGTTGGTTTCTTTGCTTCGGTGATGTATCCTATTATATTTTCGCTGGCGCTTAACTCTATCAATAAAGATCATGGTTCTTTTGCAGGTTTGCTGGTTACAGCCATTATTGGTGGTGCTATAATCCCACCGGTTATTGGTTTACTGGGCGATGCCTTTGGGTTACGGGCTGGGATGTTCTTTTTATACATAACGCTCGGTTATATATTAAGTGTTGGCTTCTGGGCAAAACCATTGATTACCAATAAAACCATCGACATTAAAAAGAAGGCAGCTAATGAATAATAGTAATGTTATAGGCCTTGATCTGGGGGCTACCAATATACGCGGCGCTGTAGTAATGGGTGGTTACCTATCCGACATCGTATCGCAAAAAATAAGAACGCATGGCTCGGTTGAGGATGTGCTGGAAGATATTTATAAAGTAGTTGATACCTTACTGCAAATAAATAAAGCAGCAGCCATAGGCATTGGCGTACCCAGCGTGGTTGATGTTACCGAAGGTATTGTTTATGAGGTGCAAAATATACCCTCGTGGAAGGAAGTGCATCTGAAACAGCTGATGGAAGCCCGTTACCAGATCCCGGTTTATGTAAATAACGATGCCAATTGCTTTGCCCTGGGTGAGTATCATTTCGGCAAAGGAAATAATTCTGATTCTATGATCGGCTTAACGCTGGGCACGGGTTTAGGTGCCGGTGTGATGATCAATAAGCGTTTATATCCCGGTTTTAACTGCGGTGCCGGCGAGTTTGGCATGTTCCCGTACCTGGATAACATCCTGGAATATTATTGCAGCGGTTCTTTCTTTGGAAATGTGTATGGTCTGGATGGTGTACAGGTGTTTGAGGATGCGAAAAAGGGAGATGGTAAGGCCTTAAAATTATACCAGGAACTGGGTAAGCATATTGGTCATGCCGTAAAACAGGTGATGTATGCGTATGATCCGGAATTGATTGTACTGGGCGGTTCGGTGCGTCATGCTTATGAGTTTTTTGAACAAACCATGTGGCAGGAGATCAAAACCTTTGCCTATACCAAGGCAGCCGAATGCATCAGGGTAGAGGTATCTGATCTGCAAAACAGCGGTATTATAGGTGCTGCAGCACTGTATCATGATAGTCAACAATAATTTTATCTATATAAAAACATGAAAAAACTGATATTCACGCTGATACTGCCTTTATGCTTCTTTTTGCAGGCATTTAGCCAGGCCCGGCAGGAAAACTTTCAACTGATATTGAAGGATGATTGGAAAATGCAATCGGCAGTTACAGATGTAAGTCCAGCCGATAAAATATCCAAAGAGAATTTTGATGCGCAAAGCTGGTACAAGGTAAGCGTACCAACAACGCTTATAGCAGGCCTGCTGGCCAATAAAGTATATGATTTTGATCCCTTTATGGGCCGTAATCTAAAAAAAATAAAGGATGTAAAGCTGGATAAGCCCTGGTGGTTCAGGCGTGAATTTACCTTGCCCGCATCAGAAAATGGTAAAAACGTGGTATTACGCCTGCATGGTATCAATTACAAAGCAAGCGTTTGGTTGAATGGCGTAAAAATAGCCGATTCAACTACCGTAAAAGGCCCTTTCCGGATCATACAGTTGGATGTAACCAGCCATATTAATTATACTGGTAACAATGTATTGGCGCTGGAGATTGTAAGGCCATTTAATCCGAACAAGGCAAAAGGGGACCTGGCCATTGACTATGCTGATTGGATACCATATCCAGCCGACTATAATGGCGGTATAGTGAACAATGTGGAGATAAAAACCTATGACAAAGTAGGGGTGCAGTATCCGCTGGTTACTACCCGGTTTGATCTGCCATCATTAAGCGTGGCCCATTTAAGCGTTGATGCACAGGTAACCAATTATACCAGCACCACACAAGACGCGGTGATAAAAGGTAAGATCAATGATAATATAGCTTTTGAACAGAAGGTGCATTTACTGCCAAAGGAATCAAAAAATATAACCTTTACACCGGAGAGTTTTAAGCAATTGAACATAACAAATCCGAGTATCTGGTGGCCATGGCAGTATGGTAAACCTGAACTTAATCGCATTGAATTAACAGCTTTAGTCGGCAGTAAGGTGAGCAATACGCTGTGGGAAAAATTTGGCATCCGCCAGATGGATTCTAAATTGATTGATAATGAGTCACGTGAGTTTATTGTGAACGGTAAACCCATCTTGATTCGTGGAGCGGCATGGTCGCCGGATATTTTTCAGCGCCGCTCGCCTGAAAGGCAGGAGCAGGAGGTGAAGCTGGTGCGCGATATGAATATGAACATCATCCGCTCGGAAGGAAAAATGGAGGATGATAATTTTTACGATCTGTGCGATCAGTACGGTATGTTGGTGATGACTGGCTGGATGTGCTGTGGTGTATGGCAGCATCCTGAACATTGGGATGCCGCTGAGCGTAAGGTAGCCATAGCATCAGACAGCAGCGTGATGTACTGGCTGCGTAATAAAGCCAGTTTACTGGTATGGCTTAACGGCAGTGATATGCCGCCGACTGATACCTCGGTTGAAAGTGATTACCTGAAAATTGAGAAAGCCCTGAAATGGCCCAACCCGATATTGTCAACAGCCAATGAAACCAAATCGAAAGTATCAGGTTACAGCGGTGTAAAGATGGCTGGGCCGTATGAATGGGTACCGCCTATATATTGGGAAACAGATGATACCCATAAGTTCGGGGGCACCTGGAGTTTCGCTACGGAAATATCGCCGGGCCCATCCATACCGCCGTACGAGAGTTTGATCAAGTTTATTCCTAAGGATTCGCTCTCTACTACTTCGCCAGCATGGTTGTATCATTGTGGCACAGGCTCTTTTGGTTCAACCAAAGTGTTTGATAAAGCTTTAACGGAGCGTTATGGGCAATCGGGTACCATTAAAAATTATATAGCCAAGGCACAGGCCCAAAACTATGAAGCGCACCGGGCCATGATGGAAGCTTACGGCTTAAAAAAATACCACACCGCAACAGGTGTAGTGCAATGGATGCTGGCCAATCCCTGGCCGGGAATGATCTGGCATACGTATGATTATTACCTGTATCCGGCTGGTACTTATTTCGGTATGAAAAAATCAATGGAGCCGCTGCATGTGATGTATTCGTACAAATCAAATGAGGTAGCTATCACCAATTCCTATCTTAAAAAATTCACGGGTTTGCAGGTAAAAGCTACGGTTTATAATATTGATGGTGCCGTAAAATATAGTAAAACAGCACCGGCCGAAATTGAAGCGGATGCCTCAAAAGCGGTATTTGCCCTGCCTGCTATTACAGGCTTATCACCAGCTTACTTTGTAAGGCTACAACTTACTGATAGTAAGGGCATGGTACAAAGCATCAACTGGTATTGGTTATCGCAAAAAGCAGAGGTGCTGAACTGGAAAAAATCAACCTGGTACACCACACCCGAATCAGTTTATACAGATTACACCGCTTTGCAGCAGATCCCTAAAACAGCCCTTAAACTGAGCCATACCGAAGCTGCCGGCAGCGATAGTACCACCCATATGGTAACCCTAACCAATACCGGTAAATCGGTTGCCTTCTTTGTGCATCTGCGTGCATTAAAAGGTAAAGACGGCGATGATATACTACCGGTAATATTTAGTGACAACTATATTTCACTGGCTCCCGGCGAAACAAGGCTAATTAAATGTACCTATAGCAATAAGGATGCAGCGGGTTCAATACCATATTTTCTTACTTCGGCCTGGAACCTGGATACTGCAAAAAGTACAGCTGAGCAGCAGGCAGGTTTTGAAGACGGGTTGCCGGTTGATTGAAGTTAATTATTGAACGAGACATGACTGAAATATGGTTTGTCATTCTGAGCGGAGCGAAGAATCTATTGGGTAACATGCAAATTGTAGAATAGATCCTTCGTTCCTCAGGATGACAACATAAAATACGTAACCTATTACCCCATCGTAACAACCACTCTTTTACGTTGCAAATCAGCTTGTTTCCATGCTTCAGTTACATCTTTTAATGGGATAGCCAAAGTATCAATGGAAAGCTTTCCTGCTGCGGCTAACCGAAATACTTCGGGCAATATTTCTGTTTGAATTTTGCCCATCTGTTCTTTGGAAATGCTGCCACCGCCAGAGCCCACCAACTCAATCGCCGAACTGCGGAGGACCGCGCCAGGCAAATTAATGTTTGAACCCGCCATTTCACCTACCTGTACAAAGCGGGTTAAATGGGCCGCGGCATTCAGGTCATGGCCGGTTAATACCTCCAATACCAATTCGGCGGGTTTGCCCCATAGATAATCAATCACTACATCAAACGGGTTTTGCAATGTTTCGGCCTTAAGGGCTTGTTTAATGGCATCATCAGGCTGGTTAAGGGATATGGTTACATCGGCACCAAGACTGTTTAAGGCTTCAGTATTGCGGCCCGTAGCGATAATCCTGCCCGCACCCAAATGCCGTGCTACCTGAACCGCCAGCTTCCCGGTTATGCCGGTGGCTCCCATGATCAATACGGTATCCCCTTTCTTTAAATTTCCTTTATATTGTAATGATAACCAGGCTGATATAGCTGGGTTTGGTATAGCCGCTGCCGTAACGTCATCCAAGCTATCAGGCAGGGGAACATACCAATTTTTATTGATCAGGGCTTTTTCGCCCATCATACCACTTGCTGATCCGGCGTAAACGCGCGTGCCATCTTCCAGTACGCCAACGCCATCAACCCCAACAACTACAGGGTAGTTTTTATGTTGATCATAGTGAGCGCCTTTAGCCCGCATTTTATCCAGATTTTTGATACTGGCGGCCTTTACATAAACCAGTTGTTCGTGCGCTTGAGGTATGGGGTTTGTAAACTCGTCATATTGAGGGATTTCTCCTGCTTTATATAATACTGCTGCTTTCATCTTTCTTATTTTTTAACAAAGTTCGGTCACCGGGAGCAGGGCCACGATAACAATTGTTAATAAATCTAATTATTGAATTATTGAATTATTGAATTATTGAATTATTGAATTATTGAATTATTGAATTATTGTCTTGTTTAATCACTAATTCAATAATTCAGTAACTCGCTAATTATTTACTAACCGCGTTGCGGATGCGGCTTAAGGATACCGAGGTTATACCCAGATAGGAGGCAATATAGTGTTGTGGTATCCGCTTAATGATGTGTGGTTTTTCTTTGAGTAGGTTCACATAACGTTCCTTAGGGGTATCTTTTATGAACGACATAAAATGGGTCATGTAATTGATCTGCCGGTCAAGCAGGATGTCTGAAAGCTGCTCGCGTACTTCGGGTATCGCGTTTAGCTCCTTCATCATGTTGTCATGATCCTTTTTGTGGATCCAATAAAGCACGCTGGGTTCAATGGTTTCGAGTGTAACCTGGCTTGGTATACTTTTTTTGAAGCTTTCAAGAGATGACACAGATTCCTGTTCAAAAAAGAACTGAAAGGTCACGTCCTTCCCTTTATTGTTAAACCAGACCCTGATGCAGCCTTTTTCAATGTAATAAGCCTTTTTTGAAATATCACCTTCGTTTAAAAGAACCGTTTTTGCCGGAACTTCTAAACGATGGTAATAGTTTGCATATTTGCCCCAATGCTCCTGAAGCTTTGGGCGTGATTTTTTTAACTGATCAAACACAAACCAAATTAATGATTTTTAAGCATTGATCATACTATTTATTAAAAACCGCTATCATCAAGCGCAAAGGTGCTTTTACGGTTTTCCCACTTACCTTTGGTAAAATCAGGGAATTGGAGTGTTTTGTTACCCTCTTTAAGTGATTGGGTTGATAATGGTGCTATCACACTCATAGTTACCGAATCGTAAACATCAATAGGGGTTTGCTTCTTTTGTTTTACAGCTTCAATAAAGCCATTAAATACAAACCAGTCCATGCCGCCATGACCAGCGCCAGCTGCTGCGGCATCGTGTTTTTTCCATAGCGGGTGATCATATTTTTCAAACCATTCTTTGGCTGGATCCCAGCTATCATCTTCTTTTGACTGATGATCAATATAAACCGATTTGTTTACATCCATCCAGATACCCTTGGTACCCTGAACCCTGAATCCAAGCGAATAAGGACGTGGCAAGTGTGTATCATGAGATAGCAAAACGGTTTCGCCATTGGCACAGTTGATCATCGTGGTAGTTACGTCACCATTTTTATAATTGATTTTGGTATTAGGGCTTCCCGGGGCAAGTTCATCCACATAGGCGGCCAGACCGCGGGCCTTTGAACTGAATGATACCAAGCTGGTGAAACGATTGCCATAGTTAATATTGGCGTAGTGCATAACCGGTCCGGCGCCATGGGTAGGATAAAGATCGCCATCGCGGTCAATATTAAACTGGGTACGCCATTGGGCCTCGCTTAATGCTTTAGGGCCGTATTCTGTACCTTTGCCGCCGTATCTGCCTTTTCCGTCATTAAACAGCACATCACGCAGGTTATGCTGGTATCCACCCTCCAGGTGTATTATCTCGCCAAATAAGCCTTGTCTTACCATATTTAAGGCGGCCATTACATCGCGGCGGTAACATACGTTTTCAAGCGTCATATAGGGGATGCCTGTTTTTTCGGATGTTTTAACAATATCCCAATGCTCATCAACCGTTAAGCCTGCAATTACCTCGCAGCCAACATATTTTCCAGCTTTCATCGCGTCGATGGATTGCTGGTAATGGAACTGCCACGGTGTTGCTATGATCACGGCATCAATATCTTTTCTTTCCAGTAACTTTTTGTAAGCATCCAGACCACCGGTATATTCCTTTGCAGCAGGCTTGCCTTTTTTAGCGATATACTCCCGACAAATTTGCAGGGAGTGTTCCTGTATATCACATATGGCCACTATTTCTACATCATCGCGCAAAATGCCTTCCGATATATGGCTCATGCCCCGGGCGCCCACGCCAATATAACCCAGTCTTACCTTGCCGGTTTCACTAGCAAATAAACTGCCTGAAGGTAGTATGGTAAAACCTGCGGCAGCAATGGCGCTGCTTTTTACAAATGTTCTTCTATCCATTGATATTAAGTTTATTAGTTAAGAATTGATCTATATGTTTTATGAATTGATTACGTGGTTATGGCACAATCATAAGGGGAAATTAGCATTTTCATAGGTAAGGAGGGCAAAATACCGGTGTAAAATATCACACAAACGTTTGCAATGGCTATTGCTGAATTTTAAAAGATGCCCACTATTTAAACATTTGATATAAAATACTGGCTAGTAATAACTAAACCTATTTTATTAAAGCGAATGATTTGCCATTTAAATTGAATAACCTTTAGCCGTTCATGTAGTCTAAATAAAAAATTATCGGCATTCGAAAATATGGATGATCAATTGTGTTAAATGAACACTCCTGCATATGGTTTAATAAAAACGGACAAACGTTTGCGCATAATTTTTTATGACTAATTAGGTACGTTTGAATAATTAGAAGGCCTTTATTATGCTTAATCAAATTCTTGAACTATATGGATTACAGGCAAATGACTATAAAATTATAGAATTTGGTTCTGGTTTAATTAATCATACCTGGAAAGTTAGCGGCCCAAAGAACTACATTCTTCAGCAAATTAATGCTGATGTTTTTAAAGACCCTGAGGCCCTTGCCGAAAATATGGCTTTGCTGGAAACCTATTTTAAGCAAACCGCACCCGATTATTTATTTGTAGCGCCGGTTAAGCAGGTATCTGGTAAATACCTTGTAAAAACAAGCGATGAGGGATATTACCGCTTATTCCCTTTTATTGAAAATTCAGTAACTATTACCGAAATTAAAGATCAGCAGGAAGCTTTTGAGGCGGCACAGCAATTTGGAAAGTTCACTTGCCTACTGCGCGATTTTGATCTGGCGAACTTACATTATACATTGCCGCAGTTTCACGACCTGAAACTCCGTTTTGATCAGTTTAAGGAAGCGTGTAACGTGGCCAAAAGCGATAGGTTAACCATAGCTGGCGATGCAATAAAGGATATTTATAAACACCAGTCGGTATTGTTTGTGTACCAGCAGCTAATGGATCATCAGCAGTTGCCATTACGCGTAATTCATCATGATACCAAAATAAGTAATGTGCTGTTTGACCAGGATCACCACGGCTTATGCGTAATTGACCTGGATACGGTGATGCCGGGTTATTTTATGAGCGATGTGGGCGATATGCTGCGCACCTATCTTTCGCCGGCAAACGAGGAGGAACGTGATTTTAGCAAGATCCAGATTAATGAAGAGTGTTTTTATGCTATTTATAAGGGATACGTTTCGGCGATGGGTGCGGCGCTAACAGCTACGGAGAAGGAGTATTTTACTTACTCTGGCAAGTACATGATCTATATGCAGGCCATCAGGTTTTTAACAGATTTTTTGAATGATGATGTTTATTATCATACCACTTATGCTCACCAAAACCTCATCAGGGCGCAAAATCAGTTAATGCTGCTTAATCAGTTTATCAAATCTGAAAAAAGGTTTAAGAAGTTTATAGCGTATTTTAGCTTTAAGCATACCAGTGTGGCGAATTGAGGGCCTCACCTAAATCCTCTCCAAAGGAGAGGACTTTGATTAGTTGATTAAAATATTTTGGCCTCCTCTCTTTTGATTACTGAGTATACACATCTTTCTGTATTAAAAATAAGTTGTCATTTCGAACGAGGTACGAGGAGAAATCTTATACAACTAACATAGCAAATAAGCAAATTTTGTATAACAGGGTGTACAAGATTTCTCTTCGCACCTTCCCGCATTCCATCGTTTGCTCATTCGATTTCTATGATTTAAGCAACTACTTTCTGATAATTTTTTTCATAGGGTCTATTTTGATTAACGCAGGCGAATATTCGTAGGATGAGTTTGTTTCTGACGGCATTGATGACACTCATTTTGTTC
>JAUCSE010000097.1 GCA_030445275.1 Mucilaginibacter sp. | reverse complement strand
TTTACCGCTGTTAACTTTTTCCACAAAAATCATAGTTATTAACAAAGAAAAAGAAGCAAAAAGAAAGCTTCAACAATAATAACAACCTATATTATTTTGTTGAAGCTAATCTAAAGGAAATGACATTCTTCGTTTTCATATGCTATTACTAAAAGGAGAGAATAGAGATGGCGTTTAAGCTGCCCAATAACCCATCTTTCTCTGTTGTATAAATCGTCGTTTTCTGATCGATATTTTTTTTCGATTGCATTAAACTCCCTTTGCTTATCATAGTCAAACAAAAGCATGTAAAACAATAACTTATAAAGCTTCAACAACCTATGAAAAAGCTCCTTATCTTTCCAGTGGTGGCAGTGGCATTGCTATCTTCCTGCAGCAGGTATCAAATGAATACGCTCCGCAGTTCAAACACCCAATTAGACCAAAAAACCGGTGTGTTTCAATTCGAAAATGACTCTGTTAAAATCCTTTACTCTTTTGCAGGGCACAATGCACCAATCCATATCAATATTTACAATAAGCTTAACGAACCCATATATGTTGATTGGGAACGATCTGCATATATTATAGATGATAAAAGCTCAAGCTATGCCGACGAAACCCTTCAGGTTGATGGTGTGGTATCGGGCACAACCATAGGCAGAGGCATCCGTTTTTCTGATGCCAACATCAGCGCCCAAATCACTTTACCTAAAAATGTAGCATTTGTACCCCCGCATACGCAGATCAACAAAATAGTATCAAAGATCAGCGGCCAGCAACTCAATAACATTTCTGATTCCCTGTTTACAAAAACCAAATTAACAACAAGCTATGGATCAGGCAGCTTAAGTGTAAAAATGGCAAATTTTGACCAAGAACACAGTCCGTTCTTTTTTAAAAGCTACCTAACCCTGTATACGCTCAATAATAACGCACCCAGGTTTACCACCTATCAAAATGATTTTTACATTTCGCAGGTGATCCGGTCCTCATTAGGTCCGGAAAGCTTTGAAGAGCAGAGCGGCAGGGGTGATTCTTTCGAAAGCTCGGCATCAAATTAAAACCAACCTTTTCCATTAAATATCACAAAAAAAGGCCTGCATATCTAACGATATACGGGCCTTTAATTTAATAAATAACCAGGTGTTTATTTGCTTGCAGAAGCCTTAGTGGCTGCTTCAATAATAACTTTGGCAACTGCCTCTGGTTGTGACATAAACACTACGTGACTGCCTTTTATCTCGGTTACCTTAGTGTTTGAACGTTTGTACATAGCGCGTTCAATTTCAGGAGCTATACTTTTATCTTCGGTAGCAACAATTCCATAAGTTGGTTTATTTTTCCAGGCGGCATCAGTTATCGGGGTAGTAAATCCTTTAGCATAAAAAGCCCCTTGTGATGCATACATAAAGTCAGCTTCATCTTTGCTGATATCGGCACAAAAACCGGCGTGGAATTTTGCTTTGTCATAGTATACTATTCCTTTATCATCCGGCGCTAAAACGCCATTTTCTGGTGCCGGTGGAGCGGTTTGTAACCATTGCAGTGCAGTTTCGCCATTATCAGGCTGAAAAGCGGCTACATAAACCAGGGCAGCAACTTTAGGATGGTTTCCCGCCTGGGTAATAACGGCACCTCCCCATGAATGGCCCACCAGAATGGCTGGCCCGTCTTGTTTATCCAATGCAACCTGGGTTGCTTTAACATCGTCCTCTAATGAACTTAGCGGGTTTTGAACAACGGTTACGTTATAGCCTTTTTTGGTAAGTACGTTATAAAGTGCTTTATAGCCAGATCCATCTGCAAATGCACCGTGTACCAGTACTACATTTTTTACTGCTTGTGCTTCTGCTTTGGTAACAGCGCCAACAAGTGTTGATAAAATAATTGCTGAGGCAACCAGGCGTCCTTTGATTTTGTTTGTTAGTGATTGAGTTTTCATTTGTTTTGTATGTTGATTTTTTATGTCCTGATCAACAATACAAAGGTGCACCAACTATGGCAGCCAGGGAATAAACATACTTCCCGACTACTTGTAATTATTTCCCTAAGGATACCATATTTTTACTATTTCTGAAGTCTGTGGGCGACAAAGCGGTATGTTTTTTAAAAAAGTTGCTAAAATAAGCCGCATCATCAAACCCCAATTCGTACGTAATTTGCTTGGCCGACTTATCGGTATAAAACAGCAATCGTTTAGCCTCAATCAATATCCTTTCCTGAATTATCTGCAGTGGTGTTTTGTGACTATACAGCGCAAAAAGATTGGACAATGTTTTTGGCGATTTATTTAAACGCCCGGCATAATAGCTTACGCCATGCTGTTCGCGATAGTTCATTTCAACCAGTAAATTATATTTACGTAGTATGTGAAACCGCTCGTCGTTCAGTTTCACATTGGGCATATAACCAGCCCTGGCCAACCCGGTAATCATCATAATAAGCCGTTTCAGCAGCATCACCAACATATCGTTCTGAATATGGTCATTGGTATTCAGCTCCTCAGTAAATACATCCAGCAGCAACTGCAGTTTTCTTTGCGTAGGCATGTCAAGATCTATAAACAAGTAATCGTTCATACCAAATAAAAAGCCAACACAGCTCACCTCGCTATCATGGTCAATAATGCAATAAAACTCCCGGTTAAACTGCCAGGCCACAATATCTTCAGGTCGCTCAAAATAAAACGACTGGTTAAACATGAGCGGCAGTATGGTTTGCGGCATAAAATCATGCTCCGTACCGTCAATAGTTATGGTTTGTTTTTCGCCGCGGTTCCAGGCTATGGTAAAATATTTATAATCCTGATCGCGAGTGTAAAACCGGCGGTCAAAGTTCGTTTCGTTATGAAGCAGCAGCAGGTCGCCGCCTGTGTTTGGGTCTGATACTGATAATTTCATTTGGTGATAAAGATATTACAAAATTGCAGTATCTGTGTCTGAAGAGCGTACTATTGAGCTTAAATCCCCTCTCTTGAATTAGACTTACCCGGCCATCTCCGCCACCGGCGGAAAGAGGGTTCAGAAAGAATTTCTTGTCATGCTGAACAGAGTGAAGTATCTATTATACAACATATAAAGCTCGCGAATAGATCCTTCGTTCCTCAGGATGACAATTCCTACTTAGCCTTTACAACTAGTTTACCTGAGTCTTTCTCTGGCTTCGGCCATTGAATTTACAAAGGTAACCCGGCCTACTTTATTGCTTTCGTAAATAAAATCACGCAGGCTTTTGCTCGAAAACTTATCGTAATCGCCAATGATACTCAGCTGGGCATCATAGGTCGAAAATTTTTGTAATACCTCGCCCGCTATGCCGCTGCTTAGATTAAAAAACTCAGGAATGATGTTTTTTTCATGAATAATAATCTTCCGGGCACCCTGGTAAGTACAGTTAACCATAATATCAAGCGCGTCCTGTGCATTAACGATCTCAATTTCGTCAGATTGTATTTCAGCAATACTATTGCCGAAAGGATTCAGTATGTCTATGTTCATGATAGGGGCATTTATCAATACTATTTATAGAACTTATTTTTAAAGCAAATATTTTACAATATTGTTTTATTTTTTTAATCCTATATCGCTTTTCTTTAACCTAAACAGTCAAAAAAAACAAATCTGATTTTTTTTCTCCAAAATGTCCTATTTCTCTGATCTCATTCATTATGGTGGTATAGTTCAAACATTTAATAAAAAATAAAACAAAATGGAACAGAGAATCAATTTTTTCGAAAAAGGTCAGGGAGCAATGAAGTCAATGTATAGTTTAGGTGCATACCTGGCAAAATCGCCGGTTGAGCAACCACTTTTAAATTTAATTTATTTCAGGGTGTCACAGATCAATGGCTGCGGGTACTGTTTGGATATGCACTCCAAGGATCTGCTGGCAAAGGGCGAAACGGGGCAACGCCTGTTTGTTTTAAATGCCTGGCGCGATACTCCTTTGTTCAGCGCCCGTGAACGTGCTGCGCTGGCCTGGGCCGAAGCGCTTACCAAACTTCAGAATAACGAAGTGTCTGACGAAGTTTATAACGAGGCGCTGCAACAATTTTCTGAAGAAGAGCTGATCGATCTGACGCTGGCCGTTAACACCATTAACAGTTACAATCGTATCAATATCGCTTTTCGTCCGCTTGTTGGCACCTATCAGCCTGGTATGCATGCGGTGCAAGCATAAGCCTTAAATTCAATAAATCAGCTCTTATACCATTAAGTGTAAGAGCTGATTTATTTATATTAAACCGATGCCGGGTAACGCTGCCACTTATCGTGATCAATGGCGAAGTATATCTTGTCGATATAAGAAAATACAAGGATGATCAACGCAGGCATAACAGCCAAAATAAGGCGTTGATATTCGGAATAGCCGCCTATGATGGCTACGGCCATTTGCCCCGTAATAAGCAACCACAAAACCATTTTAAACCAGGGCACTTGTTTGCTTCTAATCCAACTGTAAATAATTAATGCCAAACTAAAAGCTATTAAAATATAGAGGAGATTGAAGGTGACGCAAAATATCAGGTATTCTATATTATTAACTCTGAATGCTAAATAGGTAAGTTTATGATCGGCATAATTGGTAAATATATTGGCGCTTTGCAGATCGATCAGTTTACCGCACATATGCAACGCGTAAACAACAGGTTGGTTTTTTATGCAGGCAACAATAAATTGATGAATCCGTTCGGGGCTGTACCGTTTCGCAATATTTATCCCCAGGCCTTTTTGGTCGCTACATTGTCTACTTAAGCATAAATTGCTTTTTACTGCCGCGGATATTTCAGGATCGTTCCCATACATATATATACCCGCTTGTTCAATAACAGCCATTTCATTATTATTGCTGATAAGAGATATACCATTAAAGTCAACATTTCTTTTATTTAAATTGGAGTAGCCCAATATTAAAAGGATAACAACAACTGATGCCGCTAAACCGGATAAACACATTTTCCAGTCTTTTTTAAAGATCATCCATCTTAAAAACCAAAAGGCCATTATCAAAGGCAACAGATAGATAAAGGATGGGCGTAACATAATGGCAATAAATACATATAAAGTAAGCAGCCACGCCTTTATATTTCCGGGCTTTTGTAAATAAGCAGCCATCATATAAATAAAGATCAAACTACAAGTAACTGAAAGTGATTCTGTGATCACGATTTTATCAAAGTTGATAACCGGCAGCATCACGCCATATAATAACGATGCGGCAAATATGACCGCTCGTTTTTTAAAACAGGCCTGTACTACTTTATAAAATATAATGATGCTTAAAAAAGAGATCACCATTTGTGCCGTAATCACATGACCGATCAGGTTTTGATGGCCAAACAAACCGATCAGTTTAATAAAATAAGGATAAACAGGTGTTCGGCGGCCGTCGGTTTCGCCCATTAACAGATTGGCATGGTAATTTATATACGAAGCCGTATCAACAACTTGTGTATTTAACAGCGCCGTGTAATAAACTGACCGCACTATGGCACTAATGATTAATATCCAAGACAGCTGAGCAGATATGATCTTTACCAATATATTATTCCAGCGCCCTTTTTGCGCAAAGGATGCCAGTTTTAATTGCAGATCATTTTTTATGCTCATATTTAAACACTTAGCTCATACTTGTATTAGATTATTCGTGATGGATAGAAGAAAGGTTGCCTTGGTTGCCGTTTTTATATGACCTTAATAAATACTCTTCACCACCCGGGCTTCTTACAGTGACGCTCTTCTATTATAATAAAATGGGATCTCCACATGCCGTTTACTATTATCAAGGATAAGGTTAGCGGCTACGGATCCCATATACCTAAAATCGGTTGAAATAGTGGTTATACCATTCAGTATCAGCTTTTTCAAGGGTGTTTCGTTATAGGAGATGATACCCACCTGCTTGCCAATTTCAAACCGCATGGATATGATTCGCTCAATCAGTATCACCAGGTCGTCCTCCATCAGGTTAATGAATACCTCGCCTTCATTAATGGGCTCCAGCGAAATATCGCTAACCACCTCATGCACAAAGGCATACTGCTGACAAAAACGCACAAAACCGGTGATAATCTCGGCGGGGAAATAACTGCGTTTAGGGAAAATGATTTTCAGGGTGTGGTATTTGCTTAGCTGTTCGCGGGCTTGTTCCAGTGCGCCATAGATGTCTTTTTCAAAGTTTTCATAGGCGGCGGCATACTCCCCATCAATTCCGGGGATTTTTTTATCAAGCAATACCAACTTTTCCTTAGGTATCAGGTTGATCACATCTTTGGCAAATTCGCCGCCATCAATAAAATGAGGGATGATTACAAAGTGCGAATAGTCCTCGGTTTTCGTGGTTAAAAACTTCTTAAACAGCTTGAAATCACTGTTATAAACATAAAAATCAACCGTGGCATCATCGCCCAGGGCGCTGACAAAGGCGTCGTAAATGATCTTTTTGTGCGCACTTAACTTGTTAAACATCAGGAATATACGGCGTTCCTGCTTAAAATCGTTATGGGCAATATAGTATCCCTTGCTGGGTACAGAGTTAAGCAGGCCTATTTGCTTTAAGTGCTTATAGCCTTTTTCGGCGGTATCTCTTGATATTTCCAGTTTATAACTTAACTCATTGATAGATGGCAACATGTCACCTTTCCTTAACTTCCCCTTTTCAACCGCTTTTACAATTACATTGGTAAGCTGCAGATACTTGGGTGTGGAGGAGTATACATCGATATGAATAAAATCAAAAAATGACATCTGTTTCATCTGATCACGGATTAAATTATTAAGGTTGTATCAAAAGAACAACTTTATTTAATTAACCGGTTATTAATAGTTTTTTAGCTGTAAGTATAGTATCAGAAACGACCGGTTTTAGTTAAAAACCGGTCGTTTCTGGCATTTTTTAGTAGTAAAAAGAGTCATAAATGTGCACTTTCACACCGTTTTCGATCGGATTTTGATGCTTTTTGCGCATAAATTACCGATTATACTCAAAGTGATAAGTTCCGGAACCGGCGCTCAGTTTCAGGTCTTTTCCATTGGCTCCAACCTTGCTGATTCCTTTGGCCTGGGTCAGCACGGCCCCGGATTCTTTCACATCAGCGCTTGCTGCGTCCGGCAAATTGATAACCGCCGTTGTATTATCAGGTACAATAACATCCAATTTAAAAATGTTATTTTCCTGCACCCACTTTACACTGGTAGCGCCATAAGGGGTTTGCAATGTTGCCGCAGCATCAGTAAACCCGCCTCCCGGAGATGGCGAAATGGTTATTTTTTTATACCCGGGACCAGAGTCATCCGTATCCAAACCTACCATTACCCGGTACATCCAATCGCCGATGGCACCGTAAGCGTAGTGGTTAAAGGAGTTCATACGGGTAGCCTGCATAGTTCCGTTGGGTTTTTGACCATCCCATCTCTCCCAGATAGTGGTTGCGCCCATTTTTACGGGGTATAACCATGACGGGTAGGTATCCTGCAATAACAACCGGTAAGCAATATCGGTATGCCCAAAGCGGCTCAGTACATGGCATAGATAGGGCGTGCCTAAAAAGCCGGTAGTGAGGTGATATTTATAATCTTTGATATTGGCCACTAACCTGTCAGCAGCTTGCGACCGCAGGTCTTCGGGCAGCATATCAAAATTGAGCGCTAAAACGTATGCCGTTTGCGATCCGGATACCAGCCGGCCGCTCGCGGTTATATATTCCTTTACAAACGCTTTTTTGATCTCCGTAAGCAGGTTTCTGTAATTATCGGCATCTTCCTTTTTGCCTAAAACCCCGGCCATATTGATCATCAATTGGGTTGAATGCGCGTAAAAGCATTGGGCTATCAGGTACTTATCAGTAATGGCTGCCCTGCCATCGTTATCATCATCCGGGCTATAAAACAGCCAGTCGCCAAAATGGAAACCGGAGTTCCAGAGGTTGTTTTTGCTTTGGCTGGTCATATACCCTTCCCAGGCCTTCATGCTGTCATATTGGTCAATCAGTATCTGTTTATCGCCATAGGCCAGGTACATATTCCAGGGAACAATAACAGCCACATCGCCCCACCCGGTAGAACCAGTTTCCCTCTGTCCCAGCACATTAGGCACCACAAAAGGAACACTTCCGTTGGGTAGCTGATCGGCCTTTACATCTTTGATCCATTTGGTAAAAAAGCCTGCTACATCCATATTAAATGCCGCCGTGCGCGAAAAAACCTGCGCATCACCTGTCCAGCCCAAACGTTCGTCACGCTGCGGGCAATCTGTAGGGATATCCACAAAATTCCCCTTCTGTCCCCATTGTATGTTGTGCTGCAACTGATTGATCATTGCGTTAGACGAAGAAAAAGTACCCGTAGGCTTCATATCCGAATAAATGGCAATAGCGGTAAAATCTTCCGGTTTTGGTGTTCCCGGATAGCCTGTTAGCTTGATATACCGGAAACCCTGGTAGGTAAAATGAGGCTCATAAGTTTCAGGCAAGCCGCCGCCTTTAAGCGTATAGGTGATCAGTTGCTTGGCCGTACGCAGGTTTTCGGTATAAAAATTACCTTCCTTATCCAGTACTTCGCCGTGTTCAATTTTAACAACGGTGCCGTTTAATCCTTTCACATTAAACTTAACCCAGCCCACTAAATTTTGTCCAAAGTCGATAACGGTTTCGCCTTTAGGTGTGGTCAGTATGCGTTTAGGTTTTAATTCCTCGTGCTTGGTGGCAAAAGGACTTACACTGTTCACCAGGTTCTCTGATCCCGGTTGTATAACCGTTGCTGATTTCCATTGAGAGTCATTAAAGCCATTTTCAGACCAACCCTTGAGCGCTAGGCGAGCATCGTACGTTTCGCCATTATAAAAATCAGACAGCAGAATTGCGCCATGTCCATATTTCCATGACTCATCTGTTTGTATGGTTTGTTTCGAGCCATCTGTAAACTCTATTTCCAATTGCAGCAAACCACTTAGTTGGTTGCCATAAAAACCATGCTTGCCGGCAAAAGCCAGGTGCCCGCGATACCATCCATCGCCTAAGTAAAATCCTACTGTATTACTGCCCGGTTTTAATTGACCGGTTACATCATAAGCCTGATAAAGCAGGCGTTTATTGTAGCTTGTCCAGCCGGGTGTAAAAAAGTCATGGCCTATTTTTTTACCATTTAGCTGCCCCTCATAAATGCCATGCGCGGTAATATATGCTGTTGCCGATTTGATGGGTTTGGCCAAAGAAAATGTTTTCCTGAAATAAGGGCTTGGACCAAGCGTGGTGTCGCCCACAAAAGTGGTGATCCATTTGGCAGTCCAATCATCCTTGGTTAACAGTCCCATCTGCCAAAAATTACGCTCGCTCCAGGCCGATGTATTGCCATAGTTATCCTTTACCTGCACCTGCCAGTAATACCTTTTTTTTGATTGGAGCGCTGGCCCTCCATAGGTAATCTGTATTGATTCGTCTTTTTTAATAACACCGCTGTCCCATATCAGCTTTTTATCGTCAGTACTTACTTTTATTTGGTACGACTGCTGCATGGTGCCGCGCCTGTCGCTAACCAGTTTCCAGCTAAGCCGGGGAGCCATAACATCAACGCCAAGCGGGTTGTGCGCATATTCGGTGGTCTGGTCTTTAACCAGCAATTTCTGAGCGCTGGTTGAATTACTAAATACCATTAGCAACATTAATGCTGCTAATGGTATTGTGAATAAAGGTTTATTGATCATATTTAGTTGGTATAAGTCCTTGCCAGACAATTATCTAATCTATAAAAGAATTCTGTTTTTTACTGTGGGTTTTGAGTTAAATTATCAAGGGTAACCTCCCGTTGCGGTATGGGCAACAGCAGTTTATTGGTGGTTACATTATAAGAGCCTGCCGGTATGGTTGAAAATTGGGCCATTTGCCTCACGCCATGCGCATTCATCACCTCAACCGCCTTACCTGTACGCAAAAGATCATACCAGCGATGGTTCTCAAAGGCAAACTCTATCCTGCGTTCCTGGAATATGGCATCGCGAAATGCAGACTGGCTGTTCACGTTTAATGCAGCAACCGGATTGCCCGAAGTTTTTGCAGGCAAATGAGCGCGTGTACGTACCTGGTTCAACAGGTTAAATGCCTCGCCCCCGCCCGAAAATCCCTGCTCGTTCAGACATTCGGCTATCATTAACAATACATCGGGGTAACGCAGTATCGGAAAATCGTCATTCGTTTTACCCCTGTCTACAAATCCGTGGTTATACTTCACTACATAAGGTATCACTTTGCCCGATGTTGGATCTGTAAAGCTTAATGACAGCGATGCAGCTTTACGCGCGTCACCAGCTTCGTAAGCATCAATCATATCCTGTGTAGGTATGTTATAGCCATTACCACTGCCCAGGTTAGTCGCCGGGTCGCCGGTTACGGTGCTACCTGAAGTCCATGGTGCAAACTGGTATAAAAAGTTGCTCGACAAGCCATTCTGCGATCCCAGGTATTGTATCTCAAAAATTGATTCGGAGTTGTTTTTATTAGCCGGATCAAAAACATTTTTATAATCTGAAAGCATCGCGTAACCCAGGGTAGTTACCTTACGCAGCGCGGTTAATGCATCGGCATAGTTTTTTTGGGTAAGATATACTTTCCCTAAAAGCGTAAGCGCGGTACCTTGTGTTACCCGGCCTATATCGGCCCCGGTATACTTTGCGGGCAATTTTGAGGCGGCATCGGTTAGGTCGGCAATAATTTGTTTATAAACATCAGCTTCAGCTGCCCTGCCTTTTGACCCGGCATCTCCCGGAGTTTGCGTGGCAGTTATACGTAACGGCACCCCGCCAAACTGCCTTACCAGGTTAAAATAGTGAAAGCCACGAAGCACCTCGGCTTCGCCGGTATATTGATTTTTTGATGCAGCAGACATGGTGATATTTCCTACATGATCCAACACATCGTTACAGTGTGCAATGGCGGTATAGTTTTCCTGCCAAAACGTTTGAATAGGCGGCGCGGTGGCGCTTGATAAAAACTCATCAACAAATTCGCGCTGCTCCAGGCCCCTGTCTTTACCGTTGTACTGATAGGTGGTGTTATCAGAGCGCATTTCGCCAAAAAGCCAATAACTGGTTAGGCCCATACCTATAAGCGAGCTGTAGGCCCCGTTTACGGCCTGTTTAATATCGGCCTCCGTTTTGAAAAAATTGGTACCCACAACGGTAGCCTCGGGCGATTGATCTAAAAAGGACTTTTTACACCCTGTTATGGCACTTATAGTCAAAATTGATATAAGTATATATTTGATATCGATTTTCATTATATCTCGTTTTTGTTGATATGAATAATCAACTGGTTAATAAATCCCCTCTTGAAAGGGGGCGCGTTAGCTGGTGTTTTGGCAGAGCTGTGTTATGCAAATTTTAGAACACACCCCTCCCCCCTCTCAAGAGGGGAGCCGCACAGGCCATGACTGACAAAAAAGAGGCCTGTCATCCTGAGCCTGTCGAAGGGTAGAGCGCAGAGGCCTGCCCACCATGCTTCGACGGAGCTCAGCATAACATCCTTTTTTATAAGTACCTTTTCATGAGTTGTTGCTCTTTTAAAAAGGGAGCTGCACAACTCCTTTACATCTTTTGCATTTACTATCTTTTTCATGAGCGACTAAAAGGTTAAGTTCAATCCAACAATCAATGTGCGGGCTAATGGATAATTGGTAAAATCTTCGCCCGGTGTAAGCGCGCTGGCGTTGGCGGTATTAGCCTCAGGATTGCCATTGTATTTGGTAAAGGTTACCAGGTTCTGTCCGCTCACATACAAACGCGCGCCCTTGATCACTTTTGAATGTGATAATAACGTTGGGTTGAAATTATAGCCCAATGTAACGTTCTGTAGCCTCAGGAAACTCGCATCCTCAACCCACGATGAGTTTACATCGCGATAAATAACTCTTGAGCCATTAGTGGTTGGTGTAAAACCGTCACCAGGGTCCTGTGGCGATCGCCATCTGTTGAGCACTTTTTTGTCGACATTAAATACACCATCAATATTGAGCAGATATTGGTTTGCCGTTTTTAGTTCCTGGCCCCCCTGCGAGCCTACAAATATCACGTTGAGATCAAATCTTTTGTAATTGAAACTATTGGTAAAGCCATAAGTAAAATTGGGTTGAGCATGACCAATAACCGCAAAATCTTTTACCGGCTCAATAATTCCGTTACCATCAACATCTTTATATTTTATGGAGCCAATTACAGAGGTAACATGCTTAGGCGAGTTATTCAGATCGTTCTGATCCCGGTAAATACCTTCAACCACGTAACCATAAAACTGGCCTATGGGTTGCCCTACTTCGGTTTTATGCGTGTATGACCCCTCGCCGCTCAAGCCGCTGTAAATAGGATCGTTATTGGCATTCAGTGCCAAAACCTTATTGCGGTTAAAGGAGATATTAAAATTGCTGCGCCATTTAAATTCGCCTTCCAGGTTACGTGTGCTCAAACCAAACTCAAAACCACGGTTGCGTATTTTACCAGAGTTAATGATTACGTTGGAATAACCGGATGATTGCGGAATATCACTATTATACAACATACCGGTTGTTAGGCGATTATAATAATCGGCAGTCAATGATATCCGGTCTTTGAATAAACCCAGGTCCAGCCCCCCATCAAACTCTTTGGAGTTTTCCCAGGTCAGGTCGGGATTATTTATAGAAGTATTTACCCTGCCGTTGGCCAAATTTCCGTTAAAAGCATAATTAGCTATTCCAATATTGGAAAGGTAGGTGTAATTACCAATATTAAAATTACCTGCCTTACCTAATGATGCGCGTACTTTCAGATCGCTCAGCCAGGATACATTTTTCAGGAAATCTTCCTGCGATGCCCGCCAGCCTAATGCTGCCGAAGGGAATGTTCCGTAACGGTTATTGCTCCCGA
Organism: Mucilaginibacter sp.; assembly: GCA_030445275.1. Taxonomy (GTDB): domain Bacteria; phylum Bacteroidota; class Bacteroidia; order Sphingobacteriales; family Sphingobacteriaceae; genus Mucilaginibacter. Next base: position 6,116 of record JAUCSE010000097.1, on the reverse strand, counting down.
ACCGAGATGAGCCATCCGTACGTACGGTAGCCGTTACCAAATACTTATCCTTGTAACTGTAGTTTACCCGTGCCAGATAGGATAACAGCGACCATTTCTGAATATCCTCGCCATAGGTTCTGATGATCGAAGCGGCATTGATGGTTTTAACCAGGTCGTCCGGATAATTATCAGCAAACAGCGTAATGGAATTGGAACGCTCTTTTTGAGCGGTATAGCCTAATACCGCGCTGATGTGGTGGTCTTTCCCTATCTGCTTGTCATAATTTACCAGTAATTCAGACAGCCAGTTAAAAGTAGTGTTTTTATAGGTGTTTGAATTAGGTACAACCGGAGCCGGATTGCTTTCGCCGCCTACAGTGGATGGATTAAAGTTGAAAGAGTTTTCGCTGGTATAATCAACATTGTAGCTGTACTTCACCTTTAAACCATCAATAATCTCCAGTTCGGCATAAGCACCGCCCAAACCACGGAAAACTTTATCGCTGGTACCGGCAAACTGTAAAGAGTTAAGCGGGTTTGGAGCCCCTATTGCCCCTGGTGAGGTGATGTACGAGGTGCGGTTTCCGTTAGCATCGGTAACCGGCACAATTGGACTAAGCCATAAGGCGCGCGTCAGTATATCCCTACCTCCTGAATCAAAATTATTACGGTCCTGAACGCTATTGGTAGGCGCCAGGTTAAGGCCTACTTTTAACCGTTTACTGATATTGGTTTCAATGTTCGACCGGATAGCATACCGCTGGAAATTGGTGTATTTAATAACACCTTCCTGATTAACACGGTCGACCGAGAAATTGTAATGCGTATTTTCTGTTCCACCGCTTACGCCCAGATCCAAGTTGTTTTGAAGCGCGTTCCGCAAAACTTCATTATACCAGTTTGTTCCGGCCCCGTACTGGGAAGGGTTACGGAATTCAACCGGAATATCAGCATCGGTAATAGGTACACCCCTGAAAGCAAAATCATCTGTGATGATATCTTTCCTGAACTGGGCGTATTCTGTACCGTTCAGCATTTGCGGACGCCCTTTTTGAGGAACCGATTGCGTGCCTACATAAGAGTTAAGTGTGATTACCGGCGCGCCGGTTTTTCCTTTTTTGGTAGTGATCACAACTACCCCGTTTGAACCCCGCGAACCATATATGGCGGTTGAAGAAGCATCTTTTAATACCGTTACCGATTCAATATCATCAGGATTGATCACATTTAAGGGATTATAGGTTTGGCCCGCGGTGTTTGATATCGGGTAACCATCAACCACAAACAATGGGTTATCACCTGCCCCTATGGAACCTGAACCCCTGATCTTGATACTTGAACCACCACCTGGTGAACCTGTTGTGGTGCTGATTTGCACACCGGCGATCTGGCCAACCAGCTTCTGATCAACAGATACCACCGGCAAATCCTTGATCTGGGCATTTGACAAGGTGGCTACCGCGCCGGTAAGGTCCTTTTTTTGTTGCTTACCATAGCCAATAACCACCACTTCATTCAGTGATCCGCTTTTGGGACTTAGCTTAAGGTTTATAAAAGTGTTGTCTTCTACCTGTATTTCTTTATTTTCATAACCAATAAAGGAGAATATCAGGGTACTTCCTTTTTTGGCAGTAAGCGAAAAACCACCATCAACAGCGGTGGCTGCTCCCTGGTTACCTTGCTTAACCCGAACGGACACACCCGGCAATGGAGCGCCATCATCGGCGCTGGTTACTTTTCCGCTGATTTTCATATCCTGGGCCAAAGCAACGGAACTGCATAACGCAAACCACAGGAAACAGTAAAACCTTTTATCAAGGAATTTTAATAGTAAAAGTTTTTTACTCATAATAAGATTAATAAGAACTGGTTAACAATCGGTTTATAAAAGGCTGTATGTGACAGCTATTGGTGAATTAGTATCTAATTTCAACAAAGCCCGGTTGAATTACATCCTGTTGTATCCTGACAAGTATCCTGTACCGTCATGCAAAAAACAACACAATTAACTAATAAACAACATGTTATAAATTATTTATTATTTAATAATTTGTATTATTTGACCCTGGGGGATTAGACTCACCCGGTCATCTCCGCCAGCCGGCGGATGGACCACCCTCTCTTCGCCTACGGCGGAAAGAGGGCATTTCCTTCCACGCGTCATTATGAAAAGCCCTCTCCTTTGGAGAGGGCGGGGTGAGGCCCATGCCAGTTCAAGCGTCCTTCGCTTGAACTATATACTATGGTGAGCGTCCACGCTCATCTTTATCAAATAGGCTGTGTAACATGAGCGTGGACACTCCTGTTTTTCTACATTCAAACGGAGGACGCTTGAACGGGCGGATTCTTTAATCTTTGATCCCATAGTTCTTACTCCTCTTAATCATCCTTGTTCAGATATATTCGTAGCTTTACTACTTTTACAACCAAAACTTTATGTCTGTTAATACTGAACCGGGACTAAATAAGTCGCTTAAATACAGTACTGCTGTGCTGGTAATGGGTATTGCCTCTTTTTTTGGATACTTTGCTTATATATTGCCCGGATTAGCGCTGAGTATTGTTGCTTTGATATTAAGTAAAAAGGCAAATGCCTTATATAAGGCGAACCCCGATCTATATACTAAAGACTCCTATGGGAGGTTAAAAACCGGCAAGGTTATCGCGCTAGTTGGCCTGGTCATTATTGGAGTAATAGGCTCACTTTTTTTGGTGTATGGCCTGCTTTACAGCCTGTCAGATCTTAAGGATTAAAACCGGACCTTGAAATTCCCACAAAATTGCACCGACAGTTAGAAAAGTACATTAATTTAATTTTCACTGAAATGCCTTTCATTGAATAAGTATCCCATTTCAGGAAATTTAATTTATATCCGCCGGTTCAAACGTCCTCCGCTTAAACGGGCGGAACAATCCTCTGTCTTTGATCCAAGCGTCCTTACTCTTCTCAATCATGTTTGTTCAGCTATATTTGTAGCTTTACTACTTTTACAACCAAAACTTTATGTCTGTTAATACTGAACCGGGAATAAATAAGTCGCTTAAATACAGTACCGTTGTACTGTTAATGGGTACTGCCTCTTTTTTTGGATACTTTGCTTATGTATTGCCCGGATTAGCGCTGAGTATTTGTGCTTTGGTATTAAGTAAAAAAGCACTTATCTTATATAAAGCTAACCCCGGTTTATATACAAAAGGTTCTTACAGAAGGTTACTGACCGGCAAGGTCATCGCGTTAATTTGCCTGTCAGTTTTCGGAGTAATAGGTATGTTCTATCTGATGTTAGGCATTCTTTACAGTTTGCCTGGTAGTGGTCTTAAGGATTAATTTTACATAATTGCACAGCCAGCCGGAAAAACCTTACAGTTTAATTTTCATGGCAGCCCATTTCATTTAACAGGTAAACCGGCACACGGCCCAATCATAAAGATGGCTCCTGTTTTACCTGGATCGTAATGGAATAGAAAAAGGTAGTTTAATCGTCTTATTCTGTTTTTAAACTCTTTATGGGGTTAGCCAATGCTGCCCTTATAGATTGAAAACTAACGGTAACCAGGGTAATTAGTATAGCCCCCAGACCGGTTAAAATAAATATCCAGCCCGATATGGTAGAGCGGTAATCAAAATGCTGAAGCCAATTGTGCATCAGGTACCAGGCAACCGGGCTTGCTATTAAAATGGAGATGATGATAAGGCGGATAAAATCGGTTGACAGTAAACTCCACAGATTAAATACAGAAGCGCCCAGAACTTTTCGTACGCCTATTTCCTTTACACGCTGCTCTGCCATGAATGATGCCATGCCAAACAGTCCCAGGCAACTGATCAGGATAGCCAGGCTGGCAAAAAATGCTGCCAGCTTACCCACACGCTGTTCATTACCGAATTTTTTTGCATATAGCTGGTCAACAAAGCTATACGAGAAGGGTTGATCAGGGTTAAACCGCTTAAATATGGGTTCTATTTTTTCTAATGCTAGGTTTGCACTTATCTGCGGATTTATTTTCAGCAATACCGTGCCGCCCGTACCACTATTCATGAAAAACACGGTAGGTTTTACCTGCTCGTAGGGTGAATCAACAACGATATCATTGATTACACCAATAATTTTAAGTGTTTTACCATAAAAGGTCAGGTTTTCTGTTAAAGGATTTTTCATCCCCATAAATTTCACGGCGGCTTGATTAATCACAACAGCCGAAGAGTCGGTCAGGAATTCGCGCGAAAAATCACGACCCGCTGCAAATTGCCAGCCTGCAGTTTTACCATACTCTGGCGATACGCCATTTTGCTTAAAATCAATGCTTAAATTTGGATCTTTATCTTTCCATTCAATAGCGCTTGTGCTGCCTGCTGTTTCGGTAGGTGCAACATCGCCTTCGGCCATAGCTACAATAGCGCCTGTTTTAAATAACTCATCTTTTACTGCCTCATAGCTTTTATGAATATCATTAGTGCCAACCGGAACGGATACCAATCCATCTCGACTATAGCCTACCGGACGATTTTTGGCAAACTGTATTTGACGGAAAACCACGATTGTTCCTATAATGAGGGTAACAGACACGGTAAATTGAACTACAACCAATACTTTTCGTGGTATTGCTGCCAGTCTGCCAACCCGAAATGCCCCCTTTAACACTTTAACCGGCTGAAACGAAGACAGGTAAAACGCGGGGTAACTGCCCGCTATTAACCCGGTAAGCAAACTGAAACCAACGCTCAGTATCCAAAACCATGGCGAACTCCAAAGAATAGCCATTTGTTTATCAGCCACCTCATTAAATACTGGTAAACTTAGCAATACTAAAAGCAACGCCAATGCAAAAGCCAATGCTACGTATAACAGCGATTCACTAAAGAACTGATAAATTAACTGACTGCGTAGCGAACCTATGGCTTTACGTATCCCCACTTCGCGGGCCCTTTTCTCAGACCGGGCTGTGCTCAGGTTCATGAAATTGATACAAGCCAGCAACAACACAAATACCCCAATTATACCAAACATCCATACATACTGTATACGGCCGCCAATGTTTTTACCATCCTTAAACTCATCATATAAATGCCATTGGCTCATGGGCTGCAAAAAAAGTGCGGGTTTCTTTTTAGCCAGCACAGCGTTAACATGGCGCAACTTTACATCTCTTATTTTTAATGAAACCGAGGCCATATTGGCATTATCAACCATTTGTACGTATAGGTTCACAAAATTAGGCCGCCAGGGCTCGTTCATGGATTTCATATCGTTGGCGTTATAAAACATTTCCCATGAGCCAATAAACCCAAGGTCGGCAAAATCGGAATTCCGCGGCAGATCCTGGTAAACACCACCTACTTTTGTGATGATCTGATTATCAATTTTTAAAGTTTTATCCATCGGGTCGGCATCGCCAAAGTAAGCCTTGGCGGTAGATGCGGAGATCAGGATTGTTGAAGGATCTTTAAGAGCGCTTCTGCTGCCCGCCAACATATTTAAAGTTAGCATATCAGGCCCCTGTACCTCCATATAACCACCGCTGCGCGTTAGTTTCTTATTATCGAGCGCCACAATATGGTTACCCATGCCGGCTGTCATCACCACATATTTAAAATCGCTGCTGTAACTTTTGCGTAGTTCGGCTGCTAAAGGGAAAGGTACCGATCCCCAGGTTTGCACTTCACCATTATTGGTCACGTTTTGCTTTACCTGGGCAATATGATCGTAATTTGAAGTGAATTTATTAAACGACAGCTCGTCCCAGATCCAAAGACCAATAAGCATAGCTACGGCCATACCAACAGATAAGCCCACAATATTAATAAAGGAGTGAGCTTTATTATTAACTAAGTTTCGCCAGGCCGTTTTTAGATAGTTTTTGATCATGATTTAAGCAATTGATACAAACTCATGCTAAAATTTTATGCCATTTATACAATTAATTAATTATCAATAAATTATGATTTTATTTCTGCAATTAAATGTATCATTTACGTACAATAAACTGTTCGGTTTCGGTGGTTAATTGACCCGTCCGGATTTGGCTATACATTTTGGTGAGTAAATCCTGTAATAACTATACAGAGGAGTTTGTTAATCCTAAGTGAACTATACAGGGTCTTTTTTTAAAGATAAAGATTAAATACTTGTTGT
>JAUCSE010000096.1 GCA_030445275.1 Mucilaginibacter sp. | reverse complement strand
TTTACCGCTGTTAACTTTTTCCACAAAAATCATAGTTATTAACAAAGAAAAAGAAGCAAAAAGAAAGCTTCAACAATAATAACAACCTATATTATTTTGTTGAAGCTAATCTAAAGGAAATGACATTGGGGATTTGATTGATCTGTTAATACTGCTTGGTTTCGCCATTGTGTATCAGTTGATGCTGAAGTAGCACGACCGACTGACCTGCTATCTGTATAGTGTCTTCTGCCTTAAATTTGCCGGTAATTTCATCAACCTGATTTTTGCTGGTATCAATCAATAACTCCCAGTCCTGTGCATAATCCTTTTTTGGTAATTTGTAACTCAATGGCTCATGGTGCGCATTAAAAATAATGTAGAAGCTGTCATCAACTATTTTATTGCCTTCGGCATCAACGCTATACAGGCCAAGGCCATTTAAAAAAAATGCCACTGATTTGGCAAAGTCATGGCTCCAGTTATCATCGCTCATTTCAGCGCCATTGGGTAAAAACCAGGCTATATCAGCAATCCCATCACTTTTTACAGGCTGACCTTTAAACCAGTTTTTGCGGGAAAAAGAGGCGTGAGTTTTTCTTAAGTTGATCAGTTTACGCGTAAATGCCTGCAGATCCTTATCCATATTTCCCCAATTTATCCAGGATATTTCATTATCCTGACAGTAGGCGTTATTATTGCCCTGCTGTGAACGGCTCATTTCGTCGCCTGCAACCAACATAGGCACCCCCTGTGAAAGAAAAAGGGTGGTTAAAAAATTCCGCTTCTGTTTATCGCGTAGTTTATTGATAGCTTCATCATCAGTTGGGCCCTCCACACCACAGTTCCATGACCGGTTATGACTTTCACCATCATTATTACCCTCGCCGTTTGCTTCGTTATGTTTTTCGTTATAGGATACCAGGTCATTCAACGTAAAGCCATCGTGCGCTGTAATGAAATTAATGCTTGCACTGGGCCTTCGGTATGATTTATACAGATCTGAACTTCCGGTTATGCGATCGGCAAATTCGGCCAGGGTACTTTCGGCACCGCTCCAATAATCACGAATACTGTCGCGGTATTTACCATTCCATTCTGCCCATCCCGATGGAAATTTGCCAACCTGGTAGCCTCCTTCACCCAAATCCCAGGGTTCAGCAATTAACTTCACCCGCGATATGGTTGGATCCTGGTGAATAATATCAAAAAAGGCACTCAAACGGTTCACTTCATGTAGTTCACGGGCCAGTGTGGCAGCCAGATCAAAACGAAAACCGTCAACATGCATATCTATTATCCAATAGCGGAGGCTATCCATCATTAAACGCAGCACATTTGGTAAATTTGCATTGAGGGTATTACCCGTACCAGTATAATCCATATAATACCTTTTATCATCATCTACCAGGCGATAATAGGAGGAATTATCAATACCTCTGAAGGATAGCGTAGGCCCCATATGGCTGCCCTCGCCGGTATGATTATAAACCACATCAAGAATTACCTCTATACCGGCTTTATGCAGCTCCTTAACCATGTTTTTAAACTCTATGACTTGTTCACCCAATACGCTGCATGAGGCATAACGGGCATCGGGCGCAAAGAAACTAATGGTATTATAGCCCCAGTAATTGGTGAGGCCCTCGTCAATAAGGTGCCTGTCTGAAAGAAAATCGTGTACCGGCATCAATTCAATTGCAGTGATCCCCAGATCCTTTAAATAAGCAATAGTTACCGGATGAGCTATAGCCGCGTATGTCCCCCTGATTTCCTCAGGTATTTCGGGATGAAGCTTAGTGAGCCCCTTTACATGAGCCTCATAGATCACCGAGTTATAATAAGCAATGTTGGGGCTTTTATCATCTCCCCAGTCAAAATTGTGATCAACTACAACTGATTTAGGTACAAACGCCGCGTTGTCCGTTTCGCTAAAACTCAGATCCTCCTCCGGGTTGCCTACCTGGTAACCGAATAAGGAATCATCCCACTTCACTGTTCCGGCAACTGCCTTGGCATATGGATCGGCCAATAACTTGTTCGGGTTAAAACGATGCCCATTCTCGGGCTCATAGGGGCCATATACCCGGTAGCCATATAGCTGTCCGGGTTTTAAACCGGGTATATATATGTGCCATATCTGTTCTGAAAGCTCTGTAATTGGAACCCGTGCCGATTCAACTTCATCATTGGCTGTGTTAAACAAGCAGAGGTCAACACCGGTGGCATTTTCTGAATAAAGTGTGAAGTTTACCCCATTACCATCCCAGACTGCGCCAAGGGGAAACGGTTTCCCGGGATATGTTACTATTTTCATAAATGTTCAGGCAGTTGTTTTTGTATCACTTCATTTTAAGTTGAAATTAAAGGTAATTGTTTTATATCCATTATGTTTTTACGGTATTTAACATCGTAATGTAAAAACACCTTAAAAAGGTTGCTTTATTTTTAAATAAGTTAATTAGTAATTGATTGTTACTTGTTTGCTGTATAAATTTGTGTATCTACACTAATAAACCTATGAATAAGAAAATCTTTATCGTTGAGGACGACGCTGATCTGTCTGAAGCAATACAACTGATATTAAAAGAAGAGGGTTATGATACTGCGGCATACTTTGATAAAAACTCCATAAAGGGAGTTATACTGCAAATGCCCGATTTGGTACTGGTTGATAATAAACTGAAAGATGGTTATGGCAGTGAATTATGTCTGACTATAAAAAATCATCCTTTAACCAGCCATATTCCGGTTATCATGATATCAGGATATGAAAATTTAGCCGCTATTGCTACAGCATGTGGCGCCGATGCATATTTAAATAAACCCTTTGAAATGGCTGAACTATTGGAAACAGTAGACAAGCATTTAAAGCATTATGTTTAAATAATAGCTCACCACTTTTTAAAGATCACAAATACGGCCAGTACGATGAGTCCAAATCCGGCAAGATGGTTCCAGCCCAGTTTTTCGTCTTTGAAAAATATTAAGGTGAACGACATGAAAACTACCAGGGTTATAGCTTCTTGTATTGTTTTAAGCTGAACCAGCGTAAACGGGCCTCCATTTTCCTTAAAACCACCCTCATTAGCCGGTACCTGGAAAAGATATTCAAAAAATGCCAATCCCCAGCTGATCACGATAATGGAAAACATGCCCAGATTTTTGCCCCATGAATAATCTTTGAACTTCAAGTGCCCGTACCAAGCAAACGTCATAAATGTATTGGAGATAGTAAGAAATAAAATTGTTTTCAGTCCTTTCATACTTAATAATTACTAATGATGTGTTAAACAATTTACAGAGTATATGTTTGTGTTCTCAATAATATTTATTTTTAATGAAAAAGCCACACAGCACAGTTACTGTGTTACTTTGAAAACTTAAACAGCAATGACGGTTTAACCATTATCGTTTAATAAATTTGTTTTTTTAGCGATGGGTGAAAATAGTTTTTTACAGGCACATGTAGATCAGGAGCTGAAGGATTCCTTCTCTATAAATTATTTATCAAACCAAAGGTTTGGTGCCTTATCTGTTTGCCGGGCTAATTATCACCGGATATTCATAATTAAGAAAGGTAGTGGTGTGCTCCACGTCGATGATTGTACTTATCAGGTTACGGGTAGTGAACTACTTTTGATAGCCAAAGGACAACTATATGGTTTCCATCCAGATTCAATTTTGACCGGTTATGAGCTTTCATTTGGTGATTGTTTTTGGGAAAAAGCACCCGATAGCGCCAGTAACTGCAAGGCTGTATTGTTTAATAATGCCGCAGCCAACCAGCAATTACCTTTAACTAATGCTGAACATACGGAACTGGATATTCTTTCTCAAACACTTCACCAGGAGTTTATTAAGGATGATTACCCCAATAAGCTGGATGCCCTGGCTGCTTATTTGAAGATCATTATGATCAAAATAGCCAATGTGAATGCCTCCTTGATACACGGATACGATACTTTTGAGAACCAGCTTTACCGCCAGTTTATTGAGCTGGTAAGCAAACAGTATCAAACTACACATGAGGTTGCCGAGTTTGCTGATCAGTTAGGTATTTCTGCCCGCAAGCTATCTGATTTATGTAAGCGTTGCAGCGGAAAAGGGGCCAAGGATATTATAAACGGACAATTGATTGCCGAAGCTAAGCGTTCACTGCAGTTTTCTTCCAAACCTGTAAAAGAAATAGCATATCGTCTAAATTTTTCTACTCCCGACCAATTCAGTCATTTTTTTAAGAAGAACACCCAGGTATCGCCCAATAACTACAGAGAGCATTTTGTAAATATTGGCATGTGATCAGCGGTTTTTAACATTCCTCAAGCATCCTATTACAGCTAATTTTGTTGATATAAAATCAACAAATATGTCAGTAAATAAAGTAAAATCATTAGCCGGGATAATCATTCCGGATAGCGCCATAGCCACGCAGGCTACGGAGCTTTTGTTAGAACACGGAACGGAATTTATTTATAATCATTCACTGAGGGTTTTTCTTTTCTCTTCATTAAACGGGAAACGCAATAATCTGCAGTATGATCCGGAATTGCTTTATGTTAGTTCCGTATTTCATGATCTGGGCCTAACCAAACATTACAGCAGCCCCGATCTTCGTTTTGAGGTGGATGGAGCAAATGCTGCTCGTGATTTCTTGAAAAGTCACGGATTGCCAAAAGAATCTTTACAATTGGTATGGGATACCATTGCTTTGCATACCACAATAGGAATTGCCGAACATAAAGAACCGGAAGTTGCTCTGATGTATTCAGGCGTAGGTTTGGATGTGATGGGCGAGGGCTATGAAAACCTGAGCGCTGAACACCGGGAAGAGATCATTCAGGCATTTCCGCGTAATGATTTCAAGAAAAATATTATTCCCACTTTCTTCGGCGGTTTTGAGCATAAAACCGAAACTACATTTGGTAATATCAAGGCCGATGTATGTGCCTTTATGATCCCGAATTTTCATCGGAAAAACTTTTGCGATTGCATTTTACATTCTCCCTGGAGCGAGTAATAAGCTTAACGAATGAGTAATCCTTAATGTCATTTCCTTTAGATTAGCTTCAACAATAATAACAACCTATATTATTTTGTTGAAGCTAATCTAAAGGAAATGACATTCGTTTTTAATTTTCTTTCACCATTAATTATATTTTAATTAAATATTTATTCAGTGCTTTAGTTTTGTTATATACCCCGCGTATCTCAAACCTATTTACTAAAACCTGAATAATGAATATATCCACATCAATTCTCCTGAAAAGAGTTTGTACAAGTACTATTGTACTGACCTTATTACTTGTTTGCTTTTGTAGTAAGGCAACTGCACTGCATCATGATAAAGGCGATTATAAATTTGATAAAAAGATATCAAGAGAAGTGTTAGAAAACTACCTGGACAGATCTGTTACTATGCAAAGCCTGCTGGTAGGTAAAGGGAATTTTGATGATAACCTGAGGATGATCAAAAACATCGGGGCTAAGTTTATTGGCCGTGCTGTTTGTCAATGGGGCGAAGAAGATAGTATCCCGAAAAATCTGCAACGGGAAAAGGAACTGGCGGCTAAAGTACATGCCAATGACCCGGATATAATTTTGCAAGCCTGTATTTTTGAGATCGTAACCAAACGGGTTGAACAAATAGCCGTACCAGCCTGGGCATTTACAGCCTTAGGTATGCCTGTCGAAAACAGAAACTTCAGCTATGAAAAAATGTTATATCCTGATGGCAAATTTAAAAACCAATGGGGCAGGGGCTCGGTACCGGATGTGAGCCAGCCCGAAACCAAGCTTTTTTTCTTTTACCTGGCAAAATCATACATTGATATAGGAATTGAGGGTATCCATTTTGGGCAGGTTGAACTGATGAATAAGAATGATCAGAATCTGGACAATTATGCACAGATACTTACCCTAATCAGGAATTATGCGGCCAAACATGCCCGCAGACATATAATCATCTGCGATTCGCATGTGCCCAGTGGTGGGTTTTTACGCGATGGTAAATTGCTGATGGATTTTCACGCTTTTCCCTTAAGGATCATGGAAATACCGGGCAAACCTGAGGAAGCCATGCTAAAGGTTGGGCATACCGATGCACTTTATTTACGCAGCAAAGGCGGTATTACGCCAAGCGGCTGGACCTGTGAACATTTGCCTTATCTGGTTGAGTTTGACAATTATGGGGTAAGCAAAAAACCGGGCCAGGCAAATGCCGGTGATATACCCTTTTGGGTTTGGGGATATGACGAAATTAGCTGGTTTGCGCATCAGGATAAGGCGTATCGTACCCAATGGCTGCACTATGCTTATGATTGGGTAAAGAAAACCGATCCTAATGGTCATTTGGAAATGCCAGGCGGCAGGCAAACCACCTCGCCAATTGATAAAAAGTGCTGGTACTATGCAAATAACCCAAGCCCGGCCGTACCCGATGGGCATGGGGACGAAGATGTCATTCGGGATATATGGACTGGTAAGTAAGTGCTGATAGCAACATTGGCTATTATAACAAAACGGCCCAATAAGTTTTGCTTATTTGACCGTTTGTCTGTCGCGGATTTATTTTTAGGATACCTGAATGCTGCTTTATGACCTAAAAATCATTCGTAGTGACTGGTCTTTTGATACATAAGCGGTACCCCAGTTGTACAACGTTTTTAACTTGTTACGATAGTTTACCAGTGATATTAAGTGGATAAACAACCACATGAATAAGGCCATGATGCCGCCAATATGCAGCTTGTTCTTAAACAAGTCGACAACTGCCTTATTACGACCGATAATGGCCATATCGCCTTTATCAAAATATTTAAAGGCACTTAGTGATTGTCCTTTTTGTATGGCTATAAAATTTTTTGCCAGGTTGCGCCCCTGTTGTATTGCTACCTGTGCCAATTGAGGATGTCCTTTAGGGTAACGTTCGTCGGTTATTTGAACACTGGCGTCGCCAATAGCATAAATATTGTCAATACCGGTTACTTTATTAAATTCGTCGGTTGTCATCCTTTTACCAATACCCAGACTGGTTTCGGGGATGCCTTCAAAAGTATTAGCGGTAATACCTGCAGCCCAAATGAGGGTTTTGGCTTCAATAGTTTCGCCGGTTGATAGCGTGACTTTATTTTTATCAAAATCTTTAACCTGGGTGTTCAATTTTACTTTTACGCCTAATTTAGAAAGTACCTTGTAGGCCTCCTGATGGGTTTTTTCGCTCATTGGGCCCAGCAGATTTTTGCCGCCATCAACAATATAAATTCCGCCAGGAGTACCCTTCAGTTCAGGATAATCCTTTAAGAATATATTCTTCTTCATTTCGGCTAGCATACCGGCAATCTCTACACCTGTTGGCCCGCCGCCGGCAACCACGATGGTCAGCAGTTTTTTACGTTCGTTAATGTCATGAGTCATCGCAGCCTGTTCCATGGTTTGTAATAAAGCATTACGCATGCGCAGGGCATCATCAATGGTCTTCATAGGGATGGCATTCTTTTGCACGTTTTCCATGCCAAAAAAGTTTATCCGGGCACCTGATGCAAACACCAGGTAATCATAGGTAAGCTCTTCGTCAGTTAAATGAACGGTTTGATTTATGTGGTCAATTTTTACTACTTCGGCCATGCGATAGCTGATTCTTTTATTCCGGAATAGTTTACGGAACGGATAACTGATATCTGATGGGTCAAGAAAGCTGGTGGCCACCTGGTAAAGCAGGGGTGGGAAATAGTTATAATTGTTTTTATCAAGCAGAATAACCTGGTAGTTTTTGTTTTTGGCCACTTGTTCTGCAAGGTTTATCCCGGCAAAACCACCTCCAACAATCACAATTTTTTTAACAGCATTATGGACTCCATCCACAGCTGTTGGTATAGTTTTAGGAGTGCTCATTTTAGTAATGATGTGATAGTGTATTTTATACACAAATATACCTATATATCCGGTGCCTGCAGCCGTTTTGAGAGGTTTATAAAGGGTGTTTTAAAAGTATTTACAATGAAATGATTAAAGTGTATAATTTACACTTACTTGGTGTGTTTTATCTGTTTTAGACGCATAAAAGCGCGTCATTGCGAGGTACGAAGCAATCTCTACACAGACCGGTTGTTCTCTTTGCCAATGTTGGTGTTGTCACCAACATTATACTTTTGCCATTTTATTAATCAGTATGTTGTTAGTGACAACACCATAAGTGTTCGGAAGAAATAAAAAGTTGTCATTTCGAACGAGGAGAAATCTTATACGGTTTGCAATTAAAGCTTTGCATTATGTATAAGATTTCTCTTTCGCGCAACGCTCATACCCACTCCGGCTCTATCGAAATGATAACTTTTTTATAAAAAATCTAATCTTCCGAACACCTGTGGTGACAACACCAACAACGGCGAGTAGGTATATGAAGTTATACCACCTCAATAACTACAGTAACCACATTTTGATCAATACTTAACGGGATAGCCTCCAGACCGGGCACAAAATTAAACACCCTGTTCTTGGTGGTAGTGGGTAATAATGTAAGCTTGCTGCTTGATGAAATCTTTAATGTTGAAGACCCTTTATTTACAAGTATTAACTTATCAGTAAGTGTAAACTTTTCCGTCGATTTTGAAATAACCGGTAAAATGATCTTCACCTGTCCGTCATGCTCACCTTTATCAAAATTGAATTTGATCGTGACCTTTTTATCCGTGAACTGATAGGTTATCCGGCAATTGAGTTCGCCCGAGGTTGGGTTTTGCTGATTCTTGTCAACCAGTTTTGATTGTGTTTTTACGGTTAAAACTCCAGCAACATCTTCTTTTTCTATTTTTGCGCTCAGATCACTAATATTCATAAACACAGAAGTGCCTGTACGCAGTTCTATCCTGGGTGTTAAAGGCATAGACAGCGGATCAGTATCAACTTGCATATTATCTGCCTCAAACAATTGGTACTGGCTCATGCTACCTGTAAAAATAGGGCCGGTTTTTTCGTGCCAAAGTAAGGTCATGGCACCGCCGGTAGCATGACCATTTTTATAATCATTATACTCCCTGTCGTAACCTGTAATGGTGGCTTTATATTTTCCTTTTGCTATCAACCAGGTTTGTATATCGCTGAAAAAAAGTGAACCATAAGCCTCCTCGCGCGGAAGCTGGATGCTATTGATATTTGTTTTGGGCGATGGGTGCGGATGATCTAATATGGTTGTTAATGCCTTGATATGGCAAAAAGTATGGTGCACACATACAGGTACTTCATGGGATACGTAATGTGGCCCTCCGTATAGTAAGTTGTCTTTAGTGCATTGTTGTAAAAGCTGGGTATTTTTAAGCGCCAGTTTATAAAATCGTGGATCACGATCGGCCATCAGGGCGTAGGCGGTTTGGCTGCCATCGGTGGTGCGGCTACCCCAATAGGTCCATTTATAATTACGGGTGCCCCAGCTGTTGTCCCACCCGCCGTCGGGTAGCATAAATTCCATGTGAGTTTGCAGCACGCGGGTAACAGCATCCAGCACTTCCTGGTCTTTATTAAGTAAGCCATAAAGCACTAATGATGGCAAGGATTCCTCCACATTATAACCAAGATCAACCGAAAAGCAGCCTTTTGGGCTTGGGGTAGTTTTCGGCTTACCCTCGCCATACAGAAAGCCATCTTTTGGTGTAATAAACTTTAAAGCGGTGTGTGCAAATTCGCGGCCCTTATCTTTATACTTAGGAATATCAAGTAAGGTACCAATTAGAGATAAAGAGTAGGATGCACTGATTGGATAATTGATATTACCATAATCTACAGAAAAGTTGGTATGTATATAATCGGCCGCCTTTTTTAAACGATCAGTAAGTTCTGTTTTAAACTGGTTGCTCATTAAGTTGCCATGATTCTTCAAGGTTTCGGCCAGTGCAATTGACGAAAACACGGTAATGCCTTTCCATGAACCTTTAACCGGTTCATTTAACCAGGAACCATCAGGCTGACTCACCCTGTTTTCTATCCAGCGGTAAAGCAGCATGGCCGAGTCAAGGTATCTGGAATCCTTTGTTTTTTCGGCCAGGTAGAAGAAAGGATAAATAGCATCACCAATGCGGCCATGAACTGTTTTATTAGCCGGGCAATATATACCACCATAATTGTTGACATTAGATTTATCCATTATTTGGAGGGCCAGCAATCCTTTTCCCCATTGTTTGATGAGCTGATCGCTTAGTAAGTATAGATCGACCTGGGGAGGGGCAAGGTTCAATGCAAAACTATCAGTAAATGCTGCTGCCCCAACAAGGCCAGCCGTTCCTATAGCAGTTGTTTTAATAAAGCTTCTTCTGGATAATGTCATTGGTAGTACAATTGGATCACAAATGTAATTGATCAAACAGTACCACCTTTATGATTGCTTTTAAAAATTAACTACAACGATGGTAGTTTTGTGATCAAGCTATATATACCCTTAAACTAACCGGTTAATTATAAAACCGTTTTCAACCTTTTCAAAACCAACTTTTGGATAATACTCCATTGCCGTAGCTACAGAAAGCAACAATAGCATGGATTCATCGCCAATGGTTTGCCTGGTGAGATCAATGAGTTTTTTACCGATGCCTTCTTTTTGAAATGCCTTGCTTATGGCCAGATCTGCTAAGTAACAACTCCAGCAAAAATCGGTATGTGAGCGGGCAACACCCACCAGCTTTTGCTGATGCCAGGCGGTAACCACTAAATTAACATTAGCATACATCCTGGTTATTCTTTCCGGATCTGTTGGTCGTTTTAAGCCCGCATCTGCATAAAGTTCAATAATGGCTGCGGCATTGGGTATAATGTTGGTTTTATAGGTAATTTCCATTTTTTTTATGTTTTTAATTAGCAATTGATGATCTGTTAGCGGGTATGGTGATTGGAGATCCGTAAAGCCGGATGATTTGGATAAGTTCAAAAACAAACAAGTCAATCTCGGTTTCAAGGTTATAATAATGTGGCGAAACCCTGATAGCCCATTCCACACCTTTTTCATCAAAATCAATTACCGCGAAGTTCCGGTAACTGATCACCGCATTTATTTTTCTTTTAAATAATTCATCTTTTATCTGCTCGGCATTTAAACCGGGTATAGTAAAAGTGATCAGGCTACATAGCTGTGGCCCCTTATCCAGCAATCTTAAATTGGGTATTTTAACCAATTGTTTACGGCTATAGTTTGCCAATAATTGCACCCTGTCCCATATACGTTCTGGCCCAACGGCTAAATAATATTCAATGGCTGCTTTGGTACCCAGTAATAAGGCATAGGCAAATTCCCAGTCTTCAAAGCGTATAGCACCATTACGAGATACGTATTCGTCTTTTGCCACCCAATCAGCCCCTCTCATATCTATAAATAATGGCTCCAGATCTTTATTCAGCACTTTATCAGATATATACAGAAAACCGGTGCCGCGGGCTCCTCTTAAAAACTTGCGACAGGTAACACTTAAAAAATCGCAGTTTAGTTTTTCTACATCTAAAGGGATTTGCCCGGCAGACTGGCAGGCATCCAGCAAATAGATTGTATCATGTTTGCGTACTATTTTGCCAATTTCCTCAACCGGTTGTACGAGCCCGGAATTGGTGGGGATATGTGTAACAGCCAATAGTTTTGGTTTCCATTGATGGAGCTGTGCGTCAAGATCAAGCAGATCCACACCTCCGCCGGGCGCATTTTTTGTATGTTTGATAATCACGCCGAATCTTTTGACTAAAGCAAGGAATTGGATTTGGTTCGAAATAAAATCGTCGTTTGTGGTAAGTATGATATCGCCCCGCCCAAACGGTACAGCAGAGAGTGCCCTGGTATAGGAATCAGTTGCATTGGCTGTATAAGCTATGTTGTGGGGTTGGCAGTTCAGCATCTTTGCAGTTACAGCATACAATTCTTTGATTGCCTCTTTTTTAATATCAGCAGCTTCATAGCCGCCAACACGTCCTTCTAACTCAATATGCTGCTGTATTGCATCAATCACCGGTTTGGGCATAAGTGCTGCACCCGCGTTATTAAGATGGTTCACCCCGGCACAACCGGGAGTTTCATCCCTTAGTTTCTTGATCTCCTGATCTGAAAATGTAGTATTCATTATAGTGTGGTTTTTAAGTAGATATCTTAGTTATATTAGATATAAGTATTTGCTACACAACAAAATTATCTATATAATAGCCCTTTAAATAATCCATTTATTTAAATTATTATAGAGCCATTATTATGCCCAAAATCTCACATAACATTAGCATAGCCGGATTAAATATTGACCGGGAAAGTAAAATACCCCTCAGCAGGCAATTGTATGAAGGGATCCGGATGGCTATACTCCATAAACAGATCAGGCCAGGGCAACGTTTACCATCCAGTCGTACGTTGGCCGAGGATATTGGTTTATCCAGAAATATTGTTTTGCTAGCTTATGAGCAACTTACTTTAGAGGGATACTTAACAGGTTCTGTTGGTAATGGCAGTTTTGTATCGGCCGATGCCTATACGTCTTTTACTGAATTTACTTCGGCTAAAAAAAAGATAATCACGCCAGAAAGTGTAAATACCGAACCGGAAAGGGATTTTAATCCTGGATATGAGGTGTCGGATATGTACGCAGACAGAGAAAGTATCAAAGCGATTGTTAAGCCTTTTCAAAATCCTGTACCTGCATTAGATCATTTTCCTTACAGAAATTGGGCCAAATGCGCCAGTAAAATATTCAGGAGTTTGGAGTTTTTACAACTATCGTACGATGACGCGCAAGGGTATTATCCACTTAGGGAAGCGATCGCGGCTTATTTGAGGATAAACCGTGCGCTGATCTGCGAGCCTGAACAAATCATTATAACCTATGGTACACAACAGGCGCTAAATTTAATAGCCAGCATAATCATCAAAAAAGGAGATCAGTTTTGGATAGAAGACCCAGGATATATTAATGCAAAGCTCGCATTTCAACACGCAGGGGGAAATCCTTGTTTTGTACCGGTTACTAAAAATGGCCTCGATCTTGATTATGCCAAACAGAACTATCCAAATGCCAGGCTGGCCTTTATAACACCATCGCATCAGTTTCCTTTGGGTGGTAGTTTCCCCATTGCCAAAAGACTTCAACTACTGGATTGGGCGGCAAAAAATAGAATGTGGGTGATTGAAGATGATTATGATAGTGAACTCCGATACGCGGCTAAACCAATCCCATCATTACAAGGTATGGACAGGCATAAGCGGGTTATTTATACAGGTACTTTCTCCAAAGTTCTTTTCCCTGGTTTAAGGATAGGGTATTTGGTTTTGCCAGATGAACAAACAACAAAAGTATTCAAACAGGCAAAAGCCTTTGCAGACAGGCAGAACTCTATAACAGATCAGTTGATATTAAATGATTTTATGCGGGAGGGATATCATTCAACTCACCTAAGAAAAATGCGTGTCCTCTATAAAAAAAGGCAGGATCACCTGGTTGAATTGATCAGGAAACACGGTGAAGACATTATCAGTGCAGAAAAGCAGGGTAGCGGGATGCATATTATAGCATGGCTCAGACAGGATATAAACGATCAGGAAATTTCAACAATTTTAAACAGGTCAGGTGTTATCAATTTGCCACTATCCTTATACTCCAATAAATTTAAACATCCGCCAGCGCTTGTACTTGGTTATACTGCATTTAACGAGCAAAAGAACCAGGAAGCGGTTTTAAAAATGATGACGGTTATTAAAGATTATCTGAAGGAGAAGTGAGCGTTCAAAAATTACTCAAATAGGCTTCTATTTCCTTAAATTTATTTTTATCATCATCATGCCCTTCGTCAGTTTGCATATGAGCTGCCCAACCAAGTGGTGTGCCCTGGTAAGTACGATCTTTTACATCGGTATCAGCGCCTGCTTCAACGAGTAATTTCACAGCATACAACGAACCCGAGCATACTGCCTGATGCAATGGGGTAGCATGGGAATGAAAGCCGCTGTCATTTTCAGGAAAACCATTAGGATTAACACCCATATTCAACAAAAAACTGACCATACGCCACTTTCCATAAAATCCTGCAGCTGTAAGGGCCAAAAGCAGTTCCTCCTGACTTGCTGCAGGTGCAAGACGGACAACATCGTCCATACGTTCAAGGCAAACCGCTGCTGTTAATGTTAATTTTCCCCCATGTTCAATTAAATGAGCGGCCGCATCGATATTTCCGTGTGCTAATGCGCCTATCCCATTACCCGGTTTTGCACCGGCATCTATTAAAAGATCAATCATTTGGAGCTGTACACCGCATTCCTTTGGTATCCTTCCTGTCGCAACTAATCCCATGGTATAATCAAGTTGTTCCTGTAAACCGCCGGATGCTTTGCGTTTAACTGCCTCTACTAATAGCTGGGTTATTTCTACAATATTTGATGGCAGTTTGTCAATGCGGATAGGGTTGTCAGCAACAAACCAAAGTAAATAGGGATTCTTAAAATATCCCTCAATTGGATAGTCAAGCCTGTCTTGTATTAAGTTAGGATGCTTTGCAAGCAGGTCCTTCAGCACAGTTATATCACCTGAATCAATAGCTTCAACTGCTTCGCGAAATAATGGATCTTTAATTTCTGAGTTTTTCATGATGCCTGTATGATCATCCACATAAATTTCTAAAAATAAAACCAATAAAAAAATTAGTAGGTTAAATATGTTATCATCAATAAGTCAGTTAATTAAACCACTTCTCGCGTTTTGAAAATAATAGCTACCTTTGTGCAGTATTTAAAAATATGAGAGCTCTCTGCCTTTTTTTTAGTTTAATGATAATCTTGCTAAGCTTTATACCTTGCAGGGATATGTCGTTGAATGAAGGCAGGCAGCAGCAAACCTCTTTTACCGCCAGTCACGAAAAGGCAGGTGCAGTTGATGATGTATGTTCACCTTTTTGTACCTGCGCGTGTTGCACTACACCACCTGTTACACAAATGCACACCTTTGTTTTAGCTGTACCCCAAAGTGACGAATTTACTTACGCCGAACACATTCCGGGTAATTTTATCCGGGTTGCATTGCCGGTTTGGCAACCCCCACAATCAGCTTAATCTGAGCTGTTGGTTCATTTTTTAATGGACTGATCTTTTTTGCCTTTTTAAGGCATTCTAATCATTTTTTATTATAAGGATCAAGGTGCGGTTTGGCCGTTTACCTGTTCCTAATATCTATATTTTTATGTTCGATAAGATTATTTCGTTCTCTATCAGGAACAAAGTAACTATCGGGGTTATGACATTGATTCTTGTACTTGCAGGAGTTTATTCCGCATATCACCTGCCGGTGGATGCGCAACCCGATATTACCAATAACCAGGTACAGATTATCACACAGGCACCCAGCTTGGGTGCACAGGAGGTTGAGCAGTTTATAACTGCTCCCATCGAGTTATCTATGGCAAATATTGCCGGCATTATTGAAAAACGTTCTATATCCCGCTCGGGCATATCCGTTATCACCATTGTATTTAAGGACGATGTGGATATCTATTGGGCCCGTGCGCAGGTTAATGCACAATTAAAAGAGGCAGAAAACAACATCCCTAAAGGTTTGGGCGAACCCGGACTTGCGCCAATAACTACCGGACTTGGCGAAATTTACCAGTATGTTATCCATGCCAAAAAGGGATACGAAAATAAATATACCCCAACAGACCTACGAACACTGCAGGACTGGCTTATACGTACACAATTAGCCGGAACGGTAGGCGTAGCCGAAGTAAGTGGTTGGGGTGGTTATGTAAAACAATATGAGATCGCTTTGGATAACGACAAGCTTAATTCTCTGGGTTTAACCATTCCCGAAATTTATGAGGCCCTGCAAAAGAATAATGAAAACACCGGAGGCTCTTACATCGAGCAGCAAAGCAATGCTTATTTTATCAGAGGGCTTGGGCAGGTTCAAAACCTGGATGATATCCGTAGGATAGTAGTTAAAAATACCAAGGGGGCGCCCATTCTTATCCGGGATATTGCCACGGTGCAGTTTGGCAGTGCCACTCGGTATGGTGCGGTAACACGAAATGGTGAGGGAGAGGTAGTTGCCGGGGTTACCTTAATGCTCAAGGGCGAAAACTTTAGTGAGGTTATTAAAAACGTAAAGGAACGTATGGTACAGATCCAGAAATCATTACCCGAAGGGGTGGTGATTGAGCCGTTTATTGACCGTACGGAACTGGTTGGCCGGGCCATTAGTACGGTCAAGCGTAACCTGTTGGAAGGGGCACTCATCGTGATCTTTGTGCTGGTACTGCTGCTTGGTAATTTAAGAGCGGGCTTGGTGGTTGCTTCGGTTATTCCCTTAGCCATGTTGTTTGCGTTTTTGATGATGCGCCTGTTCGGTGTATCGGGCAACTTGATGAGTTTGGGCGCAATTGATTTTGGCCTGATCGTGGATGGTGCTGTGATCATTGTGGAAAGCGTGGTACATCATATCACCACAGGACGTTACAAGCAGGATGGCGTACTTAAACTTACTGCTCAACAAATGGATGAGGAGGTAAAGAACAGTGCCAGTAAATTGATGAAATCAGCGGCATTTGGGCAGATCATTATTCTCATTGTTTACCTGCCATTATTATCGCTGGTTGGCATTGAAGGTAAAATGTTCAGGCCTATGGCCGAAACCGTGGCATTTGCCATATTAGGTGCATTCATACTGTCATTAACCTATGTGCCTATGGTGAGTGCTTTGTTTTTAAGTAAGCAAACCTCGCATAAAAGAAATATTTCCGATCGGATGATCGAATTTTTACAGCGGGTTTATCAACGTGCGCTTATTGCTGTATTAAAGGTTAAAGTACTAACCGTTACTTTGGTGTTTATCCTTTTTGCCATAGCGATATGGGCTTTTAGCCGTATGGGGGGCGAGTTTATCCCAACCCTGGAAGAGGGCGACCTAACCGTTGAAATATCCATGATGCAGGGGACTTCACTATCAGAAGTAGTAAAAACTTTTGGCAAGGCCGAGAAGATCCTGAAAGATAAATTTCCAGAAATCAAACAAGCAGTTACCCGCATAGGCAGCTCTGAAATACCCACAGATCCCATGCCCATGGAAAAAGGCGATATGATGTTGGCCATGAAACCTAAAGAGGAATGGACATCAGCCTGGAGCCGGGACGAAGTAGTATCGAAAATGGAAGAGGCACTTGCTGTTATACCGGGCATCAACATAGAGATATCACAACCCATGCAAATGCGCTTTAACGAACTGATGACGGGTATCAGACAGGATGTTGCCATCAAAATATATGGTGATGATTTGGATATATTAGCTATACAAGCTACTAAAATCGCTAAAATAATAGCTCCGGTTAATGGGGTTAGTGAGCCGTACATTGAAAAAGTAAGTGGCTTACCACAAATACAGGTTGCTTACAACCGCGATAAAATGGCTCAATATGGCCTAAATATCAGTGACGTAAACATGATATTGAAAACGGCCTTTGCCGGTAGTGTAGCCGGGGTGGTTTTTGAAGGCGAAAAAAGGTTTGATATGGTTGTACGCTTAAACCGTAACCTGCGCGAAAATATATCAGGAGTTGATAACCTGCTGATCCCGCTGCCGTCGGGCAATAAGGTACCATTAAGTCAGGTGGCAGATATCACCTTTAAGGATGCCCCCGCCCAGGTTTCAAGAGAAAACGGTAAACGCCGTATATACGTTGGTTTTAATGTACAGGATAGGGATGTGGAAAGTACCGTAAAGGAAATTCAAGCTAAACTGGATGGTAAATTAAAACTACCATCCGGCTATTATTTAACCTATGGCGGCCAATTTCAAAACCTGCAGGCGGCAAAGGCAAGGCTATCCGTAGCAGTGCCGGCAGCTCTGATATTTATCCTGATTCTGCTTTATGTAACTTTTCGTTCAGTTAAGGAAAGCCTTTTAATTTTTACCGCTGTTCCGCTGGCCTCAATGGGAGGGATATCGGCTTTAATACTCCGGGGAATGCCTTTCAGTATTTCGGCTGGAGTAGGATTTATAGCCCTGTTTGGTGTGGCTGTACTAAATGGTATTGTATTAATAGGTTACTTTAACCAATTAAAGGAAGAAGGCGTAGATAATATTTACGACCGTGTACTACAGGGCACTAAAACCCGCTTACGCCCGGTGCTGATGACCGCCTCTGTGGCTTCTTTAGGTTTCCTGCCTATGGCGCTTTCATCCAGTGCAGGGGCAGAGGTTCAAAGGCCTTTGGCTACGGTGGTGATAGGTGGATTAATTACGGCCACTTTCCTAACACTTTTTGTTCTGCCATGCCTGTATCTGTTATTTAACAGGAAGGAAGTTATTAAAATGAAATTACCCAAAGCAGCAGCTGTATTGTTGCTTGTTATTGTTGGTGCTTTATTTAGTATAAGCCCTGCCAGGGCTCAAAGCCGTGAACCACTAACATTAGATAGTGCGATAACCAGGGCTCTACGAAGCAATTTAAAAGTACGTTCGGCGGGGTTATCTGTTGAGCAATCGCGTGCTTTACAAAAATCAGGCACGGATATTCCGAAAACCGAGGTAATGATTACGCAAGACCCAACCAGTGGTGGTAATATGGATAATGCACTGGGGATAACACAGAATATTGCCTGGCCCGGTCTGTATAAAAATCAAAGGAAATTGCTGCGTCAGCAAACTATATTGGCCGAACGTTCAGGAAATGTTACGCGTGTCGAAATTATTCGCGATGTAAAAAGCGCCTGGTATGCTTACCTGCTCAATCGCGAAACATTGCGCATATTAAATTACCAGGATAGCATTTACAACGGCTTTGTGAAAAAGGCAGAAATACGCCTTAAAACTGGTGAAACCTCCAAACTGGAGTTAATGAGCGCCCGGAATAAATACCAGGAGATACAGGCGTTAAAAATTGGCGCACAGGCAGATCTACGCAGTAATGAATTGGTTTTACAGCAACTACTAAACAGTAACGAACCGATTATAGTAGCAGAAATAAAACTGCCTTTGCTTACTATGCCTGCCGACACATTGGATTTATCCAGTAATCCGCAAGTGAATACGGATAAGCAAAATATAGAGGTGGCTAGTGCACGTGTTGCGGTTGAAAAATCGAAAGGAATGCCTGATCTTACTTTGGGGTATAATCAGCAATTAGTGATATCAGGCTTTAATCCGGCGGGTATTAGTCGGGGTTATTCACCCGGTACACGTATAGCGGGTATCCAGGTGGGTGTGGCGTTACTATTGTTCAATGGAGCAAACCGGGCAAGGGTCAAAGCCGAAAAATTATCGGGCCAGATAGCCCAGACCAATTACCAGCAAACACAAAGTCAGGTAAGGTTGCAGTATGAGCAGGAAATACAGCAATATCAAAAGTTTTTACAAACGGTCAATTATTACACTTCAGGTGGTTTAAAACAGGCGGATGAGCAATTACGGATAGCACAGGTCTCCTTTAACCTGGGCGAGATCGGCTATATCGAATATATTCAAAATGTATCATCGGCTGTGCAAACCAAGCTTTCATACATCGAAGTTGCAAGCCGTTTAAACCAATCAGCTATTCAATTACAATATTTAAAAGGAGAATAAGATCATGTACAAACTATCATATATAAAATTCATACTCAGACTAATGATCCCCGCTATATTGCTGGTTTCCTGTTCGGGAAATAATAAGGGTAAAGAAAATACCTCACAAAAAGAGCCGGCAGAGGTTGTAAAAAAAGATAAAACAGAAGGGCTTGAACTTACGCCCGAACAAATGAAAACCGTAGGCATTACCATTGGGCCTGTTGAACAAAGAAATCTGGATGCTGTAGTTAAAGCCAACGGCCAGTTGGCAGTACCTCCACAAAATAAAGCGGATGTAAGTATATTATCAGGCGGTATTATTGGACATATCAGCGTGCTGGAAGGTCAGCAAGTTAAGCGGGGACAGGTATTGGCTACTATTAATAATCAGGATTTGATCAAGATACAGCAGGACTACCTGGCCGCCAAAAATAATTTTACTTATGTACGTGCCGAGTATGATCGTCAAAAACAGCTCAGAGATGCCGGAGCTGGTACTGGCAAATCGTTCCAGGCTTCGGAAGCTACTTACAATGCAGAGCGCTCACGCATTGTTGCCTACGAGAGTCAATTAAAACAATTGGGCATTTCACCGGGTAAAATATCCAATGGGAATATTGTGTCGCAATTCCCGGTTATATCTCCCATCAATGGCACCGTGGGACAGATCACTGCTAATACCGGAGCATTTGTACAGCCTGGCACCTCTATTATGGAGGTGGTTGATAATTCCAAGATCCATTGCGATCTTACTGTTTTTGAAAAGGATCTGATGCAGGTGAAGATGGGTCAGAAAGTGAGTTTTCAACTCACTAATCAGAATAATGAGGTAATAACAGGCAGGATAAATGGTGTTAATAAATCTTTTGAAAATGAAAGCAAGGGAGTTATTGTGCATGCGGTTATCAATAATGTACAGCAAAAAAATCTGATACCGGGTATGTATGTTACCGCGCTGATCAGTGTAGGATCTCAAATGACACCAGCAGTACCGGTTGATGCGGTTGTGCGCTCAGCAGGAAAGCAGTACATTTTTGTGGTAGTTACCAACAAAGGAAGCAAGATCCATTTTAAAAAGACAGAAATAACAACCGGCATTGCCGAACTTGGATATATCCAGATCAAAGCCTTAAGTAGTCTGCCCCCTGATGTTCAGATCGCTACAAAAGGAGCATTTTACCTGGAATCAAAAGCAGTAGGTAGTGGAGAAGAGGATTAAATAAAGTTGGGAATTACCGGCTAATGTTTCATGAGACAAAATTTTAAGGCTCTGTTATTTTGTAAAGCGTTAATATTTACTTTAATTTATATTAACAACATAACGGTTTCTTTGCCACAGTTAAAATTGTCTTGTGAAACATTATTCGGACGCTCAGCTTATTGTGGAACTAAAAAATGATGATCATCAGGCATTCAAAGAAATTTATGACCGCTATGCTGATAAATTAATAGCTGTAGCGCTCAAGAAAACCGGTGATGAGGATGAGGCCATTGATATGGTTCAGGAGTTGTTCCTTTCTGTCTGGAAAAACCGTTATACCATTCAACTCAACGGAGTATTGGAGGCTTATCTGGTGGTTTCTGTCAATTATATGGTTTACCGGTGGTATAAAAAGCAAAAGCTACAACCACAGTCCTTAAATGATCTCTCAGAAGTGTTTCATCAGGGTGAAGACAGCACCTCTCAAAAACTGATACATGCAGAATTAAGTTTCCTGATAAACAGGGAAATTGCCAACATGCCCGAAAAAATGCGTCAGGTTTACCTATATAGCCGTGACCATGATATGAACGGGCAACAAATAGCGGCGGAATTAGGTGTATCGCACCAAACGGTCCGTAACCAGATCAGTAATGCTTTAGGGCGACTTAAAAAGTCGGTTCAAAAATATTATAATGTTATTCCCTTCGATAATTTCAGTGAGTTCCTGATCCTGATAATTTTTTTTCATCGCTTATAGTACATACCCGTTCTTTTGGTCACTTACAAAGTATAAAGGCTTTTAAGTGGAAGAAAAGGAAATTAAAAAACTACTTGACAAATTCAAAGCAGGTAAATGCACGGCAAATGAGCTGGAGTTATTGCAGCAATGGATGCATGATTTTGATCATGATACTATAACAGAACAACCCTCCAATAATTTAAAACAAACCATTTGGGAACAAATTGAAAACCGTACGGTAACAACCGGAAAATTAAGACGGCTTAATACCACCTGGTTAAAAATTGCCGCGGTTTTACTCATAACCTTGTTTGCCGGCATTTTACTTTCACGGAAGCTTGCCGGTCATCAAAGCAATTTGATATCCTACCAGGTTATTACAGCCCCCAAAGGCCAAATGAAGCAGATAATGCTGCCCGACAGTACCATTGTGCACCTGAACGCGGCCAGTACCATTAAATTCCCTGTTAAATTTAATGGCAAAACAAGGGAGATATATTTGGTGGATGGCGAAGCTTTTTTTGAAGTAAAGCACATTGCAACACAACCCTTTTTAGTACATACAGCTAATATTACCACACAAGTACTGGGAACTTCTTTCAATATTAAATTTTACAAAGAACTGCCACATATACAGGTTTTTGTTAATAGCGGGAAGGTTGAGATACACGATAAAAAACATACCATAGGTATGTACACCCCAAACCAACAATTAGTTTACAATAAGAACGATCAAACTTTTGTAAAACAGCAGGTAGCTGATGATAATCAGCTAAGCTGGATGCGTGATGAACTTGTGTTGAATGATGTGTCATTCAAAGAAGTAGCAGTTTACCTGCAGAACAGGTATAACGTAAGCTTTAAATGCAATAACAAAAAGCTATATCAGCAGCATTATTCGGTACGCTTCTCCAACAAATTAAGTATAAATCAGGTGATTGACATATTGCAATTAATTGATGGTCGCAAATATCAGCTGCAAGGCAGTACCGTAAATATCAAATAACAAAATAAAGATAAACCAATGCCTGCTACAACAAGCATTGGCCAAATAGGTGTAACCGTCGAAATTGAAGTAAACAGGCGGTTACTATTAAAACTAAAAACAAATATATGGAAAAACCTTTAACCCCGATTTCAAGAAAGTTAATGACCGCGACTTTGTTGCTCTTAACTATTTTAATAACATTTTTGCCGGGCAGGTCTATGGCAGAGCGAGCGACATCGCTGATTGACCAACCAGTGACGGTAAAATTTGGAAACGAAACGATGGATGCCTCCCTCGAGAAACTAAAAAAGGCGGCCAATAACGTTGCATTTAATTACAAATTGAATGATGTGGAACTGGTAAAAGTTAAAGCCAGTTCATTTGTAAATACTCCCCTAAAAGATGTGTTGAACGCTCTGATCAACAACACCCAGCTTAATTACAAAGAAAAATACAATACCATTATTATTTCCCGAAAGAAGGTAGTACCCATAAAAGTAGTTGACAAAATTGCAATAACCGGTACAGTAAGTGACAAAGACGGCCCGCTTGCTGGCGTGGCCGTTCGCAGTAAAACTTCACAGGCTGCTGTTTCTACCGATGTTAATGGTAATTACAAATTAACAGTTGAGCGTGGTGAAGTTTTGGTGTTTAGTTTTATCGGTTATAAAAGCGAAGAGGTGGTTGCAGACCATTCACCGCTTGATGTAACACTTACTGCCGATGTTACCGGCTTATCAGCTGTGGTTGTGGTAGGTTACGGTACACAAAAAAAATCAGACATAACGGGCGCGGTAGGCTCGTTAAAAGTTTCAAATGTTAAAGACCGTTCGGTCGGTTCGGTTACCGAAATGCTGCAGGGGCAAATAGCTGGTGTAACGGTACTGAATGAAGGGGGCGACCCAACTTCGGGGCCCAGTATAAGGTTGCGCGGGCAAAGTTCATTTAATAGCGAAGGTCCTCTGATGGTAGTTGATGGTACCATTTATAATGGCGGCCCCATTGATCCCAGTGATATTGAGTCTATCGATGTATTAAAAGATTCGTACGCAGCTATTTATGGTGCAAAGGCTGCGGGGGGCGTAGTTTTAATTACTACTAAACGCGGTAAAGAAGGAAAAACCAGCCTGGATATTTCTGTAAAGGGTGGTGTTCAGAATGCTATCAAAATATTGCAGGCATTGGATGCTGCAGGTTATGCAGATGCTATTAACCAGGCTTATGACAATGCCGGGAAACCCCGGTTGGATGCTTTTAATGCAACAATAAACCCGGATTCGCGCATTACCAGAACTAATTGGCCTAATGCTCTTTTCAGAACAGGATATATCCAGGACTATAACCTGAACATCAGCGGAGGTAATGAAAAATCTACTTTTTATATATCAGGCGGCTATCGTAAAAACTCAGCTATCCTGCTAAATACAGATGCCCTTCGTTACAATTTCAGGGTTAATTCTGATCATAAGATCAAGGATTGGTTAAAGATGGGCGAAAGTATGTCATTTTCTTATAATAACGGGCAGGGAGCTAATACCACCAGCGCCTATACCGGCGCTTTATTAACAGCTATATTTTATCCGCCCAATGCATCAATTTATAACGCTGATGGCAGTTTTGGCGGTGTGCCTGAAAAGTACGCAGGCTCGTACGGTGATGTTATTAACCCGGTAGCTTATTTAAAGCGTTTGGATAATAGCGATGCAACTACAAGCTTCACTATTAATCCATATGTAGAGATAAGTTTTCTTAAAGACTTTAAGTTCAGATCAAACCTGGGAGTGACCAAAAACCTGGAGAATATTAAAAACTTTACGCCAAGGATATTGGAACCGGGTAAAAAGTTTTTTGATAACTCCCTGTTCCAGGAAAGTTTTAACTATGTGAATCTTTTGGCTGAGCAAACGCTTACTTATGATAAGGTGTTTGGCAACGACCATCACGTAACCGCATTGGCGGGGTATACTTATCAGAATGAATCGTCGGAGTTTTTTAGTGTTAATACAGATAATTATGTAAGTGAAGATCCGGCTTCCCGTTATATCATTAATGGTACGCTTTATCCAACGGGTACACCCCTGCAGGGAGAGAAAGACGAAAAAGCGCTAATCTCTTATTTAGGCCGTATTGGTTATGATTATAAAGGCAGATACTTGATCAATGGTATTATACGTCGTGATGCTACATCGCAGTTAAGTGTAAAAACCCGCTCGCAAAACTATCCGGGCGTATCTGCCGGATGGGTGATCAGTAAAGAACCGTTTTTTCCAGCTAACGGCTTAATCTCTTTTGCTAAACTAAGAGCTAGTTATGGGCAGTCGGGTAATTTAGCTGGTTTGCCCAATTTTCCAACATCAGTATCATTATCAAAAACCTCAGGTTATTTAGGTAGCCCTGCGGCAATAGTTACTGGTGCAGCAGTTGATGGTATTGCTAATCAGAATTTGAGATGGGAAAAGGCAACTCAGACCAATATTGGTGTTGATTTGGGCTTATTAAATAGTCAGTTAAGTGTAACTGCCGATGCATTTGTTAAAAATAATACCCGGTTTTTATTCCAGCCACCGGTAGCTGCCGTTTTTGGAGTAACAAACGGACCTTTTGTAAACGGTGGAGAAATACAGAATAAGGGTGTTGAGTTAGCAGTTAAATATCAAAATACCACAGGTCAGTTGCACTATAACTTTTCGGTGAACGGATCATACATTAAAAATAAGATATTAGATATTTTACCAGGACAGGAAACTATTTTGGCTGGGCCAACTGTACGGGATAACCTTGTTCCTGTTCAATTACAGCAAGGATATCCATTGTATTCTTTTTACGGATATCGTACTGCAGGCTTATTCCAATCACAGGATGAGATCAATAATTATAAAGGACCTGGCGGGGCGCTTATCCAGCCTAATGCAAAGCCTGGCGATATTAAGTTTGTTGATGTTAATGGCGACGGGAAGCTTAATGCTGCCGATAATGTTTATCTGGGTACTCCTTTCCCTAAGTTTAACTATGGTTTTACAGCTAATTTTAATTATGGAGCATTTGACCTGAGCATATTTTTACAAGGTGTAGCGGGTAACAAAATTTTCAACGCTGTTAAGTACACCGGTTTAAACGCCTCGATTCAAAACTACAACTTGCTGGCTGATGCAAAAAATGCATGGACACCAACCCATACCAATACCAACATTCCACGGCTTTCTGCAAGTGATGATAATGGCAATTTTGGTAACGTATCTGATTTTTATGTGGAGAATGGTTCGTACATGCGTATTAAAAATGTAACACTTGGTTACAACCTGCCAAAGGCGCTGTTAAATAAAATAGGCGTAAGAAGCTTAAGAATATATGCAAACGCCCAAAACCTGGTCACATTTACCAAATACACTGGCCTTGATCCTGAAGTTGGTATTAACCAGAATGGTGTTGACTTGGGGCTTTATCCACAGTCAAGAATAGTTTTAGTAGGTGTAAATGTAGGCCTGTAATTAAATATCGCAAAAAGAATTTAAGGAGATATCAAGATGAAAATCAAAAATATAGTTATAAAAAGTACACTGGCTATCATGGCTGCTCTGCTTGTACAAGGTTGTAAAAAAGGAACTTTGGATAATATTAAACCGACTGGAACACCTACTACAGCCAATTTCTGGAAAACTGCTGATGATGCACAGCAAGCCGCTAATGGCTTGTATGAAAAACAAAGCAGCAGCGAAGATATGTATGGTCGCGGGTTCTTTTGGTTTATTGATGCCAGCGATGACATGGTAGTTGGCCGCACCTCCGCCGATAGAGAAAATATCAAGAACTTTATATGTACCGGTAATGAAAGCAGTATTTATCAACCCTGGTCATTACACTTTGTGGTAATGAAGCGGGCCAACGATATCATTACCAATGTACCGGCCATTAACATGGATCAGGCAACTAAAAATTTTATATTAGGGCAGGCCTATTTTGTTCATGCGGTAATGCACCTGGAAATAGCCGATCTGTATGGTAGTGATAAGCAAGGCGCACCATTGCAAAACCGGGCAAATTCATTAGCTTACCCTGCTCAGCAACCATCAGTAAAAGATAACTATGCCTATATCGAGGCCGATTTAAAAAAAGCTGCTAATCTTTTACCATATTTTGATAAGCTTGCACCTGCCGATTACGGAAGGGCGCATAAAACTGCAGCCTGGGCATACTTGGCCAAAACATACCTGCATGCCAAGGATTATGCGAATGCCGAGAAGTATGCTGATTCGGTTATTTTAAGCGGAAAACATACTTTGTTAACCAACTATGCCGATGTTTTTAAAATTGCCAACAATTGGAGTTCTGAGTATATTTGGTCGGTGGCCAGTGGGTTAAACGGCCAAAGTATTTTACCGGGAGCAATGCTTGAAAATAAAGGATGGGGCTTGTATAATGGGTTTGGTTATTTCCAGCCAACTAAGGAACTGGTGGACGAATTTGAAACCGGCGATAAGCGGTTAGCAACAACTATTCTTAAAAATGGCGACTCTTTTCCATATTTCGGTCAAACATATACTTACCCCATTGGTGGCAAAACCAATAGCTTAACCGGTTATCAGTTTAATAAATATATGGAACCGTTTAGTTATGCAGGTGGCATACATGTAAGTCCAAATGGTGATGAACCATCAACCGATCTGAACGTACCCTTATTACGATATGCAGAGGTAATATTATTTAAGGCAGAGGCCGAAATTATGCAAGGCAAAAATGCCGACAAAGAG
Source organism: Mucilaginibacter sp. (assembly GCA_030445275.1). Lineage (GTDB taxonomy): Bacteria > Bacteroidota > Bacteroidia > Sphingobacteriales > Sphingobacteriaceae > Mucilaginibacter. The sequence goes on along the minus strand of JAUCSE010000096.1, from coordinate 14,447 downwards.
ATCAATATGTTACGCTTACGTGCCGGATTAAAATCTGTAAGTAATGCTACTTTAAAAGATTTGAAGCATGAACGCCGTGTTGAATTGGCAGGGGAGTGGAGCGACCGCAATTTTGACCTGGTACGCTGGGGCGATGCCCAGGCTGCTTATGCCAAACCATTACATGGCGCTGATGGATCTGTTGTTTGGAAAGCCCGCAATTTTGATCCGGCAAGGGATAATGTTTGGCCTATACCACCAAAAGATATCCAGATAAGCCAGGGACAGCTGAAACAAAATGCTGGCTGGTAAGCGAAATTTTAATAACCATAAAAACCGGGAAATGCCCCGGTTTTTATATTAAATAATTAGTTGATTAATATGAATAAACTTTCAAAAGGAATTATACTATTGGCGTTGCTGGCAAATGCAGGTATAACAGCAAATGCACAAAGCAAAATGTACACTGTTGCCGATGCGCATTCGCATAATGATTATAAAAATAATATCCCTTTTTTACGGGCTTATGAAAAAGGATTTGGCTCCATTGAGGCCGATGTATATGCTGTTAACGGGCAGTTGATGGTGGCTCATGATAAAAAAGACATCAGCGCCAAACGGTCATTGAAAATTTTATATATCGACCCTTTAATTGAAAAGTTTAAGCGTGATGATCAACGGAAATTACGCCTGCTCATCGAAATAAAGGAAGATCATAAGGCGGTATTGCCGTTGGTAATAAAAGAGTTAAAACCGCTTGAGCAATATTTCTCTTACCCCGGGCACCCAGGCAGGTTATCAATCGTGATGACAGGGGCAGTGCCACCTGCGGCCGAACTGGGTAATTATCCTGATTGGATATCATTTGATGTTGATCATTTGGATGGGTTTACAGCCAAGCAATGGGAACGGATAGGATTAGTAAGTTATCCGTTTAGTAAATACCTTAAATGGAATGGTAAAGGGGTACTGAACCGTGAAGAGTTTAAAAGAGTAAAAGCCGGAATTGATAGTGTACATAATTCAGGTAAAATGATCCGTTTTTGGGAAACTCCAGACACTAAAAGCAGCTGGCTGGCTTTGATCAGGTTAGGGGTTGACGTGATAGGAACTGATAAGATAGAAGAACTGGGTGATTTTTTGAATAAGAAACCGAAGGACGAGTATCTATCTCCGGCACCCTATACCATATATCATCCAACTTACAGCGCCGATGGTTCAACCAAAAAAGTTAAGAATATTATTTTATGTATAGGCGATGGTATGGGACTGTCACAAATATATTCAACTTATACTGCCAACCGTGGACAACTGAATATATTTCAAATGCAGAATATCGGCTTTTCTATTACTAATTCAGCTGATGCTTACATTACTGATTCGGCGGCGGGTGCTACGGCTTTCGCTTCGGGTCAAAAAACCGACGATAGGGCCATTGGTGTTGATCCATCTGGCAAACCTTTAAAATCCTTGGCCGATTATAGCGCCGAGGCCGGTAAGAAAACCGCTGATATTGTAGTTTGTGAATTAACGGATGCTACACCTGCGGCTTTTTATGCACATGAATCTGAACGCAGCAATTATACAAGTATTGCCAATCAGATCATTAACTCGCCTGTTGATATCTTCCTGGGTTCGGCTTATAAAGATTTTACGGTGGCTGTAAACGGTGAAACCCCGATAGATAAAATGAAAAAAAGAGGGTATACCATCATTCGTAATTTTAATGATTTTTTAAATACACCAGCAACCAGGATATTAGGTTTGATGGATGATAGTGTAACCCGGCCAAAAATGGAGGGTAGAGGCAACTATCTGCCGTTGGCTTTTAATAAGGTTACCAGTACTTTTAAAAGCAACCCGCAAGGCTTTTTTATGATGATTGAAGGCTCGCAGATTGATCATGGCGGCCATAACAATAACCTGCAGCAGGTTATTACCGAAAACGGTGACTTTGACCGTGTGGTAGGTGAGGCCTTACGCTTTGCTGATGAGGATGGTGAAACGCTGGTTATAGTAACTGCCGATCACGAAACAGGGGGACTTACCCTATTGGATGGTAGCATCGTTAACGGCTATGTATGGGGCGATTTTAGCACGAATGATCATACAGGTACCCCGGTGCCTGTATTCGCTTATGGTCCCCATTCAGGCGATTTTAAAGGGGTATATCCCAATACTGATATTTTTAATAAAATACTGACGCTGATCAAAGCGAAATAGTAAATAACCAGCCTTTGCCTTGTTTTAAGCCATTCCATTTACTGCTTGTCAAAGTTTATCTGCCGTTTGTCAAAAGGATTTTTGGGTGAAGCCAAAATCAGGTTGTTTTACAAAAAACAAATTGATCATGGAAACCACACAACGCCAAACTTACCTTGATTGGTTAAGGATATTATCTATACTGGGTGTATTATTCTTTCATTCGGCTATGCCCTATGTTGCCGAAGATGGCTGGCATATAAAAAATGCAGAAACCAGTAATTTAATGCTGGAATCAAATTTGTTTCTGCACCTTTTTCGCATGCCGCTGCTCTTCTTTATTTCTGGTACCGTAAGTTACTACATGATGCAGCGGCGATCTACTTTAAACTTCATCGGTTTACGTTTCCGCAGACTTTTTATCCCGCTTTTGGTAGGCATGTTTATCATTGTTCCTCCACAAATTTATATGGAACGGTTGACTCATGGCTACAAAGGCAGTTTTTGGGATTGGTATCCGGATGTATTTAATTTTGTATTATACCCGAAAGGCAGTTTTAGCTGGCATCATTTATGGTTTATTGCCTATTTGCTTATTTACGACCTGATGTTTGCATCCTTGTTTGCCTGGCTGATATCATCCAAAAGCGAGATCTTCAAAACAAAAATTGCCTTATTGGCTAAAGGTAAATGGGTATATGTACTGATGTTGCCCGGTATTATATGGTATACATTGATGAGCCGGAAATTCCCTGAAACCAATGATTTGATGCATGATTACTGTTACTTTGTTTACTGGTTATTTTTCCTGCTGGCCGGGTTTATTTGCATACTGCAACCTAAACTAATGGACAGCCTGGAACGTAACCGCCGTTTTGCCTTAACTATAGGCTTTTTAGGGATGATGCTTTTGGATTATTTAAGATGGAACAAAATTGAGCCTGACCATGTGCAATGGCATGTTCAAAGTGAGTTATTTACGTTTATGTTTGACTCCTTAAAATCTATAATTGCCTGGAGCTGGGTATTGGCATTAATTGGATATGGTAAGCATTATTTAAACAGTAAACATAAAGCATTGAATTACTTAAACCAGGCGGTATACCCTTTTTATATTCTTCATCAAACAGTTATAGTGGTACTGGTTTATTATTTTGTTCAAGTGCCCAACGAAAGTATTTTATCTAAATATATTTATACTTTAGGTACAACCTTTTTTATAACCGTGCTAACCTATCATTTGCTTATCCGCCCTTTTGCAATTACCCGCTTTTTATTCGGTATGAAACCCAAAGAAAAACCAAGGCAGGCAGAAATTGAGACGGTAGAAATAAAACCGGAGGTATTACATTCTTCCTTAAATTTGGAATAACGATAACATGAAATTTTTCAGAAGATATATTTTCCCCGCGTTGTACGGCCTGCTGGTATATTTTACCGTCAGGCTGCTGCATGACACTGATCTTAATGAAATGTTTTGGAAAAGAGACTGGGGTTTAAATATTCTTGAAATGAGCTGTAGTGTATTGGTGGGCTATTCAAGCATATATCTTTTTGAGTTGCTCTTCCGGTTTTATGACAGGCGCTGGCCACTGCAATTTAATTATCAGGGAGTAGTAAGGGAATTAATTATACTGGTGTTTGCTAACCTAATTTTGGTGAACCTGATATTTACCCCAATGGCTGCATTGACTGACGATGGCCTATCCTGGGGTGATCTTGCAGACCTCACCATGATACCAACCTTATATGCCATTATTTATTACGGTATAGCACGCAGCAATACCTGGTTAAAGGCCTATGTGGCTAATAAAGTACAACTGGAAAAACTAACGAATGACCACCTGGAAACTGAGCTTAAGTTTTTGAAAGCACAATATCATCCTCATTTTTTGTTTAATGCTTTAAATACTATTTATTTCCAGATGGATGAGAATGTGGGGAGCGCCAAAAAAAGTATCGAAAAGCTTTCAGAATTACTTCGATATCAACTGTATGATCAGCAACAAATGGTACCGATGAAGCAGGAATTGCAGTATCTGGAGAATTTTATTGAATTGCAAAAAGTCCGGAGTTCTGATAGATTAAAGGTAAATGTGAATATTGGAAAAGGCTTGAATGGTCAATTGATTTATCCGCTTTTATTTCTTCCGCTGGTTGAAAATGCATTTAAATATGTGGGAGGACAATATCTGATAGAGATTGAAGCTGCCTTGCAGGAAGAAAAAATTACCTTTAAAGTTAAGAATACGGTGCCTGACAGACAGATCGTGCCTGAAAAGGAAAGCGGAATAGGACTGGAGAATTTAAAAAGACGGCTCGACCTTTTATATCCCGGTCAGCATTTTTTTGTCGCCAGGCTTGATTCGGACACCTATACTGCCGAAATTACCCTGAATATTAGCCATGAAAGATAAACTTACTTGTATTATAACAGATGATGAGCCTTTTGCCCGGAAAGGTTTGATAGGATATGCAGAAAAAACTTCATTTCTGGAACTGGTAGGTGTTTGTGAGGATGGTATTCAATTAAGTGATATGCTGAGGGAGAAGAAGCCTGATATTCTTTTTCTGGATATTGAAATGCCGCATATAACCGGTGTTGAATTGTTAAGGTCACTTCCTGACCCACCCAAAGTTATTTTTACGACGGCTTACGAACAGTATGCTATACAAGGCTATGAGCTTGATGTGCTTGATTATCTGCTTAAACCTATCTCTTACGAACGGTTTCTAAAGTCGGCCTATAAAGCGCTTGATTATTTTACTGCCAGGAGGAATGCAAGTACAACAACTGTAAACTACTTATTTGTTAAAGCCGAAGGCAGACTTGAAAAGATTGTTTTTGACGAGCTGTTGTACATTCAAGGTATGGAAAACTATCTTTCATTATACACCACAACCCGTAAAATAATTGTGCACAGTACTTTAAAGGCGTTTTTGGAAAAACTCCCAGCCGGAAAATTTATACAGGTACATAAATCATATGTTGTTGCTACAGATAAAATTAATACCATTGATGGTAACCTATTACACGTAGGTAAAGATTGCGTTCCTGTTGGCAGGAGCGTAAGGGAATGGGTGCTGGAACAGATTGTTAAAAGCCATCAATAACTACACGGCAATTGCCGCCTTTACTGCCTTGTGTTTTTTGTTTATTCTGAAAATAACATACATTACTAATCCCGATAGCAGAATGAGTATCAAATAGCTGTAACTAAGGTTTCGTTCGTCTTTTGCCGGGATAAATGATACAATGCCATAGCTCAAAAATGATACGATAATATACACCACACCACCTGAAAGACCGCCTGCTATACCTGCATTTTTAGGGAACCTGCTCATGCTGTAAGTAAAGTAATTGTTGTAAGTATACCCCGCGCCAATATGGATCATGAATGCAAAGAACACTAAAGAAAACAAGTTAGACATAAAGCTAAGGCTAATGATCATCAAGGCCACAAATGTTATCTGGAAAAACAGGTTGATAAGCAGTTTGTTATAAAACGGTTTGTTGATAGTTGCTTTGCCAATAAAGCCACCAACCATCCAGGCAAAACCCAATATTAACGAACAATACCCGGCAGTAATGGGTGTTAATTGTAACTGATGTTCAATAATAAAAGGGCCTGTCATGTTATAAACCATTACCATGGTGTAAGCCAGTCCCAACATTAATAAACCCAGTGTAAAGCTGCTTGTTTTGATCATCTCAGCGTAAATACCAACTATTTTTTTGATGTTGAACTCTGTACGGTGTTTCAACGTTTCGCCGCTGAATATATATTCCAGTATGGCTATTAAAATAGCATAGCCCGCTAAAAAGTAAAAATTTGATTCCCAGCCAAAAGCGCTTTGTAAATATCCACCAACAAATGGGGCAACAATAGGCCCGGTAGACCATATGATGGTAAACAGACTTAGATAATGTTTTAATTTTTCGCCACTAAACTGATCAACAAAATAAGCCCTTTTTGCCACGATTATTAGCGCTACGGTTATGCCATGTATAACACGCATCAGGTATATCAAATAAATGTTATGGGTATTGGCAATTATCAAACTTGCTATTGCAAAAGTTATCAAGCCGGCCATACTAAAATTGAAGCGGCCAAAACTATCTAAAATACTGCCTATGAATAATTGTGAAACTCCATAGCTAATCAGAAAAAGACTTAAGGTAAGCTGTACCTGTATACTGCTGATATGCATTACAGCCCCCATTGCAGGTAAAGAAGGAATGTAAACATCAGTTGCAAAGCCTGATAAAGGCATAAGCGCAAACGCCAGTAGGGTAGCTGTAGGTTGATTTTTTTCTTTTATAGGCCTGATTTTTTGAGTACTTATAGTCATGGAAAATTTAAAAACGCTTTTATTAACTCAAAACCTGTATCATTTTTTATGTAATGAGGAGGTTTAAACCGGGGAATTGCGTTTGCGCAAAGGTCATACACCTGAGGGGATAATGAGCAAAACATTTTTTTATTTTACATGAATCAGATATGGGTTTTACAATGTTGTTACAAAGCTGTTTTGATGCAGCAACAGTTATGGAATATCAGTAATTTGGATTTGCAGCCTCGAATTTATGTGCAAATAAGCACGTTAAAAACCAGTAATTGTTTTGTGAATATGCTCAAATATTCTATTACCTTAGAGTTAACTGTTTTTATTGAACAGGAGTGGGTATCTAAATCTGATGTAAAGGATAGGTAAGAATTATTGGTATTTAATTAACAATGTGTTTTGTAAATAAATAAAAGTCATAAGATGGAAAGCAGAAAACTTAATCTCGCGGCAACTATTTTGGTAACCACTGTTTGGGCTTTGGCCACATCGTGCAGTTCTGGTGGTGGTAATTTTGAAAAGAGTAAACAATTGATAACTAAGCATGAATTAAATGTGCTAAGCGGCGATAAAACCAATAAAGGGAAGCGTTTTAGCGTAGTGGGCTACCCCGCTTTTACTGGTGATATTTCTATTTCAAATAGCCGCACGCCGGTACTAAGCGTTTATACTGAACCCGAGGGTAAGGGCGACCTTGTAATTTCTTTCTCAATAGAATTAGGCAAAAGTCGTAATGAGGTTTATGTGCCCGAAGAATTTACTATTAAGGATATTGCGCTTTATGATAATGATGGTGTTGCTCATAAGTATAACGAAAAAATGCAGTTTTCATTTACATTAAACTTGCAAACTAACCTGGAGCGTCATTCAGTTATGGAGATGAAAATAGTGGATGGGAAATTACAAACGGAATCCATAAAGGGATATCTTCAGCGTATTGAAGATGTCCGGATTGACAAAGCGTAATAACAGTGAAGTTTAAATTCATCAGAAATTGAAAGAGTTACTATTTACCCTTGAGAAGCATCTTAAAACCTTTAGGCCATCTATGTTGGAGGCCTTAAATCCGTCACTGTATAATGATCAGATTACGGCGCTGGAGCGGAGGTATAAAGTTCAATTGCCCCAAAATATCAAACTTTTGTATCGATGGAGAAATGGCCAAACTGCCGATGAAAGTGTGTTTTTTGTGAGCGGATACCGCTTCTTTACCCTCGAAGAAATGCTGCTGATCAGGTTGGATGCAGAGAAGAATAATTATAAACTAAAACAAAATCAATTTCCATTATTTGGCACTACAACTGGTTTTCGTTCTTTTATCTGTTATGATCAGGATGGTTTATACAACCATCATCCTGGCGAAATATTTTGTTATAACCATAATGAGCCTTTTGATGAAGACATCGCACCCAGCCTGGAAAGTTTTATTAGCGCTATCAACCGTTATTATGAAAACACTCCGCGAAAATTAATGGATGAGGATTTTACCATTTATTTTTATGGAACAAAAAGGACCTATTAGTCTTCAGGAGATATCTATACTTTTTGTCGCAAAACACCCTGTAAAAAGTCACATTTGCATGTTTTATTGTTAATGTTTAGCTGGTAGTTTTATTCATATAATAACTTAATCAGTAGTCATGAAAATAGTAAGAGTACAATACACCACCACACCTGAATTTGCGCCAATTAACCAGGTAAATATTGCTGATATTGTAAAAGAGTTAAAAGAACTCAATCACCCGGGAATTAAATACGGATGCTGGTTGCTGCCAGACGGAAAAACATTTATGCACTTTGATCAGTTTGAAAATGAGGCAGCCCATCAGGTTTTAACGACATTGGAATCATTCAAGAAATTCGATGCACAGCTTTGGTCAAGTGGACTTGAGGTAGAACCCAAATTGGAGTTGCTTTCTTTAGTCGCCTCTACCGAAGAATTTTTCCAGTAGATTTCGTTTTTTTACCAAGTAAACAGCAACAAAAAGACCGGTTATTCAAATAACCGGTCTTTTTGTTGCTGTGTCAATTATTAATTCCAGTCGCCTTTTATATCATTGGACACACTGGAGTTCGCGTTCTTTTCAGATAAAGGAATAGGTAGCAAAATATTTTTATCCTGAAATGGCTGTGTCCCATCTTCCACTTGCCGCTCGGCATTTATGGTTTGTTTGGCTAAGCCCCAACGTATCAGATCAAAATAACGGGATTGTTCGCCGGTTAACTCCAGCTGTCTTTCGCGCATCAATATGGTCATGGCATCTGATTGGCCACCCAGGCTAGTATAAAGCGGCGCATTAACACTTGGCCTGCTACGCACCTGATTAATGAGTGCCAATGGTTGGCCACCTGTATTTCCCTGCTGTATGTAGGCCTCTGCCAACATTAATAACACATCAGCATAACGTAATACCTGACCGTTAATACCACTTTGCGGGCCGCCATAAGTTGCTACTTTGTTATAGTACTCATATTTTAAATATTTATAACCCATTGTTGCATATGGAAAGGCTACAGTCCCGGTTGAACATTGCTGACAGTATTGGGTTTCACCGCCGCTGGCCGCATTGCCATAAAAAGTATAGGCCGCTCTCGGGTCAACATAGGTAGCATTGGTTTGCGGGTTGGTGTAGGTAAAAGCTTTAACGGCTGTAGTAGTAATAAACACATTGTTCCAGTCGTTAAAACCATATTCCTGCGCCCGGTCAGAGTGGGTTGCTTTTCCGCCCCATGTTTCCTGGCCACCAAACAAGTAATACTGATTACCAATACCCCAATCAGTCCATGCCTGATTCATTACCTGGAAAATAGTTTCTGGGTTCAAGGCGGGGCTATCCTGATTAGGATCATCAAACAGGTTATTATACACTGGCGCTAATGCATAGGTATATGGAGATTGAGTCAATTTGGTTAGCTCAGTAATCGCATCGGTCCATTTTTTTTCGTATAGGTATGATTTACCAAGCAACGCAACTGCGGCTCCCCTGGTAGCACGGCCAAAACTAGTTGTAGCAGCGTAAGAAACAGGCAGATCGGTTTCCGCATCTTTTAAATCTTGTTCAATAAAGGCCCATATATCTGCAACAGCAGCACGAGGCAGATTAATTTCAGCTGGAGTTGGCAGAGGGATGTATTCCTTACGTAAGGGCACTCGGCCATACAAATTAACCAGGTTAAAATAAGCATAGGCCCGTAAAAATTTAGCTTCGGCAATGTATTGCTTTTGATCGGCTTGTTCGGCTGTATTAGCCGGTTTCCAGGCCTGGGCGCGATTAATTACAACGTTTGATCTCATGATCAACCGGTATAGTGATGACCACATGGCATCCAACTGCGGTTGATTCGGGGCAAAATTATATTGTGCCAGGGCCAAAAGGTCACCTTGTAGTGGCTGGTCATTTTTGGCATCGTAGCCCAGCAAATCAAAAATATAATACCATTCGCGGGCCCACAAACCTGTATGCAATAAGGTTGCATAGCTGGCTATCACGGCCTGATTTATAGCGGCATCACTTGTAAAATAGGTGTCATAGGTGTATGCGCTTTTATTTTCTAAATCCAAACTCTTCTTACACCCTCCGGTTGCAATCATTAAAACTACAACTATCAGATATTTAATATATTTTTTCATAATTATATCTTTAATATTTTTTATCATTAAAATCCAACTTGTACGCCCGCCAAAAATGTACGTGGCTGCGGTATCTGGCCGTCATCAATACCACGGTTAAATATATAGTCGGTAGCAGCGCCGTTGACACCGCCATTGGTTTGTGTACTTACTTCAGGATCATATCCTTTATATCCGGTTATGGTAAATAAGTTTTGAGCGGCTACATAAACCCGCAGCCTGCTTAATACATTACCCGAGAATGATTTTAGGGCTGTTTTGCTGAAAGTGTAACCTAAAGTGATGTTACGTGCCCGCAGGTATGAACCATTCTCAACAAAAAAGTCAGACGGTCTTAAATTTCCTGATGCCGTAACATTCTGGCCTGCACGCGGTAACGAAGCAACATCGCCCGATTTTTCCCACCTGTTTAAAATAGCTGTAGAAGCGTTGTGCCCGGTTGAGGCATTTTCTGTGTAAAATTTAAGTGAATTAACCAATTGTACTCCCTGAACACCAGAGATAACAATGTTAAGATCAAAGTTTTTATAGGAAGCTCCGGCATTAAAACCATATATAAACTTAGGAATAGAGCTGCCAAGTACCTTCTGGTCTTTACTATCAACACTTCCGTCGTTGTTAAGATCTTTGAATATAAAATCGCCGGGTAATAAACCTGACTGATATACCGCGCTTGGATTTCCGGTTTTTTGTCTGGCAGTGGCATTTAAAGCATCAATTTCTGCCTGGCTGCTGGCTACATGGTCAACCTTGTAACCATAAAATGCACCGATAGGCGATCCCGGTTGTGTTAAAGTGATACCATTTAAGTTATCAAAGTAGCCTCCAATTATTGGCGTTGGTGATTGGGTACCCAGTGATAATGTTTTATTTTGATTATAAGCGCCATTTACACTTACATTGTAATTGAAGTCATTAACCTTGCCCCGGTAGCCCACCTGAAATTCGAAACCTTTATTTTGAGCATCAGCGGCATTGGTGATTAAAGTACTGTTAACTCCGCTTAATCCACCAACTCCTACACTGGTTGGTACTGGAATACCTACCAGTAAACCACTGCTTTTTCTGTTATAGTAATCAAGGGATACAGTAAGCTGGTTGTTCAGGAAACCAAGATCAAGCCCTACATCAGTTTGATCTGTTTGTTCCCATCTTAATAGCGGGTTTGCAATAGAGGTTACTGTTGTGCCATTTACAAACGCTTCATTCTGGCCCAGGGAATAAACCAGGTTACCGGTTGGTGTACCACCAAAGGTAAATACTTGTGTAGTGGTTAAACCAAACTTGTTATTACCTGTACGGCCCCAGCCTACACGTAATTTACCATCGCTGATAAACGGAAGTGCCGATTTTACAAAATCCTCTTCGGAAAAGCGCCACGCAAAGCCAGCTCCGGGGAAATTACCATAACGGCTTTGAGGACCAAAGTTTGATGAACCATCACGACGGATACTGCCTGATAATATATAACGATCATTAAATGTATATATCACCCGGCCATAATAAGAGATTGCCCGGCCAAATTGTGTATAATAACCCGATGTGTTAGCCTGGCTGGTAATGGTTGGCGCTACGCCTATATCTTTTACGTTATCATTTAACATTCCTGTACCCAATACGCTCAGGTATTTATTTGATCCGGCATCAATATAGCTGGTACCTGCTGTTACCGATATATTGTGCTTACCAAAAGTGCCGTTGTACGACAGGTAGTTTTCAAAAGTATAATTAGAGTAACTGGTAAACGCACGACCAGCCTGGCGGCTATAGGCCAGATTGTTTGAGGTAACATAAGGTATCTGGTACGAATCGTTTGTGGTATTGCCATATACACCAGCCAGCTGTGACCTGAAAGTTAAACCTTTGATAATATTTACTTCGCCAAAAAACTGTGGATATAATACCAGATCGTTACTTGATAATGTTTGAACACCTAAGGCTTGTAATGGATTTACAGCATTACTGTTATCATCAACATTGGTAAGAATGGAGTAACCACCCAGAACAGAGGGGTCATATATTGGCTGATAAGGTGCATAGGTAATTGCATTAAGTATGCTGGCTGTTTGGCCATTGGTATTGGTATAACGAATGTTAAGGCTTTGGCCAAAATGAAAACGCCCGAGCTTTTCGTCTAACGAAAAACGACTGTTTAATCTTTTCAGGTTATAATCTTTAACAATAGCCTCCTGGGTTATATAGCCCAGTGACAGATTATAGGTCACCTTATCGCTACCACCACTAATGCTTACGTTATTTTGGGTAGATAAAGCTGTTTTAAAAATGGCCTTTTGCCAATCAGTACGATCAACCGATACATAAGGGGTACTTAGTTTAGCCGGGGGCGTAAGATTATTGGTGGCTGCTATATCCTTTAACAGATCAACATAATCATTTGCTTTAAGCAGGTCGAGTTGTTTCCAGGCCGATGAAGTACCAACCTGCGAATCAAATGATATTTGAGGTGTACCACTTTTACCTTTTTTGGTAGTAACTATAACCACGCCATTAGCAGCAGCAACACCATAAATAGCTGTGGATGCTGCGTCTTTCAAAATTGTAATATTCTCAATATCCTGTGGATTGATGGTATTAAAAAGATTGGCATCGCTCTGTATGCCATCAATCACATACAATGGTTCAACATTAGTAAATGAGCCTGTACCACGTACAATGATCTGGGCATTTGAACCTGGGGTACCATTTGAATTTAATACCTGTACACCTGAGGCTTTACCTATAAGCAACTGTGCGGCACTGGTATTGGTGTTGGCACCCGCATCTTTAGCTGCCACTACATTTACTGAACCTATTAAATCCTTTTTCCGGGCTGTACCATAACCTATTACCACTACTTCATTAAGTGCTTTACTGTCACTTTGTAGTTTTACATTAAGTACAGTTTTTCCATTTAATTTTACCTCCTGTTTGGTAAATCCTATAAAAGAAAACACCAGGGTAGCATCTCCAGGTACATTAAGTGAATAAGAACCATCGGCAGCGGTAATTATGCCGTTTTGTTTTCCTTTTTCCACCACTGTAACGCCGGGAAGCGGGCTATTATCATCGGCCGATGTTACTATCCCTTTAATAGTAGTTGTTTGGGCCATAACAGGCAGAGCGCTAATGGACACTAGCAGTAGCAGCAAGTGCCGTAATTTTGCTGGTCTTAGCAGCCTTGTCAGATTGGTAATTTTCATGCTCATAATTGGGGGTTTTTAGTTTATTGATTTTTGAGTATATTAATTGCGGAATTAATGTTAATAGAAAAATCACAATCGATTGCAGCGCAAAATCAAACACGTCATGTTCTGATTGTAAAAATGTAAAACTGGTTTAATTGGTCTAATTGGATCAGTATTGCTGACAATCAAAAATAATCTTAAGCAGTATGCCGGGGAGGGGGCATTTGTTAACAAATAGGTATACAAATGTATCCCAATCACTATGAAGCACTGCTGTTTTGTTCTTTTTAGAAAGATAGCTGATTGCTCTGCTGTTTAAGTGGAGTAATAAAATTAGTAACGGTTGACTGTAATTAGTATAAATATTTGTTTGATACGCGTGTGGTTAACATTTCACCCCCTATTCTTAAACACTTTAGCAAGTATTAAACAATTAAAGCGATCTAATTTAGCCTCCCTATAAACTTATAGTCCACAGCTGTAATAATGTTTAATATGGGTACTAAAAAGGCGGTATTTACATGCTGTTGTATTTTTAGTGATCTTTCGATCCGGGTTTAGATACTGTTGCACAGCATAAAATTGCAATTTGTACCCGCTAATGCAAACAATGTTTCGGGGAATTTTAAGGGGTATATTTATAAAAAATGCCATTACAATATAGTACAGATACACACCAATTGATATAAATTATATAAACTCAAACTATGCTCAAGCAAAAATTAATCCTGTTTTTAATACTGCTGACCGGCTTTTGGCTAAAAGCTGAAAATGTTAACGCGAATATCATATCCTATAAAAAAGAAGCTGATGGGGTCAGTTTTTCACTGAATAAGGGACTGATGAAGATAAAAATATGTCGTGACGATATTATTGAAGTAAAATACACCATTTTGAAATCGTTTTCACAATCGCCATCACTGGTTGTGAATAACCATTGGGCATCCCATGTTGGTTTCACAGTAACGGAGTCTGGTGGAAATGTAGTGATTAACACCGGCAAATTAAAAGTTGTGGTTAATAAAATAACCCAGGCCATTACTTACACCACAATAAGCGGAAAAGTAATTACAGCAGAGGATAAAACAGATAATAAATCAATG
>JAUCSE010000094.1 GCA_030445275.1 Mucilaginibacter sp. | reverse complement strand
TTTACCGCTGTTAACTTTTTCCACAAAAATCATAGTTATTAACAAAGAAAAAGAAGCAAAAAGAAAGCTTCAACAATAATAACAACCTATATTATTTTGTTGAAGCTAATCTAAAGGAAATGACATTTTCTTTTATTTAGAATAAATAATGTGTACACAGTAGCTCCAAAGGAGAGGGCCGGGGTGAGGTTAATTAAAAATTAAAAACACTTGCTACTTTAAAAAAACTTTTACTACGTTTACATCAACTTTAGGGGTGTCCCATTGCGGACTGAGATAATACCCTTTGAACCTGATGCAGTTAGTACTGCCGAAGGGAAAAGTGAAAGCAACTCTGTACGAGTTGTTTTTTCCTTCCTTAATACGGGGCCATTCCTATAGTTATTTATTAAAAATAATTGAATGGAGATCACCGTAAATCAACAGCTTTATACCGTTCCTGAAGGTTGCACTGTGCAAACTTTGCTTACCGATGTGCTTGGGAATCAAAGCCCGAAGGGCCTGGCTATTGCCATTAACCAAACCATTGTGGCCAAAGCCAACTGGGGACAGGAGCTGCTGAACAACGGCGATCACATCATGATGATCACAGCCACACAAGGCGGATAACCATTTACCCCCATTGATATGAAATCAGAAAAAATTCCAACAGGTAAAGTACTTACTACAGAACCATTCCCGGCATCGAGAAAAATTTACGTGAAAGGGCAGTTGCATGACATCAGCGTGGCCATGCGCGAGATCAGCCTGAGCGATACCAAACTGCACGGTCGCTTTGGCGAAACAGAACCTAACGCCCCCGTAACGGTGTATGATACCAGCGGCCCGTACACTGATGTTGACGCTATTATTGATGTTAAAAAAGGTTTGCCCCGTTTGCGTGAACAATGGATAATTGACAGGGGCGATGTGGAGCAACTAGAGCAAATATCATCGCAATACGGCCAGCAACGACTGCATGATGTTAGTTTAGATGATCTGCGTTTTAATCACGTAGCCAAACCTTTACGTGCTAAGGCAGGCGCTAATGTATCGCAAATGCACTATGCCAAAAAAGGCATCATCACACCAGAGATGGAGTACATCGCCATTCGCGAAAATCAGCGTATCGATCTGCTGAAAGAACAGCTGAACGGGCAATACGAGGTAATGAACCACCAACACCCGGGCCATAGCTTTGGGGCCAATACACCAAAGGGATACATTACGCCAGAGTTTGTACGGGCAGAGGTGGCCGCGGGCCGGGCGGTTATCCCATCCAATATCAATCACCCCGAAACGGAGCCAATGATCATCGGGCGTAATTTTCTGGTGAAGATCAATGCCAATATCGGTAACTCGGCCGTAACCTCCAGTATTGAGGAGGAGGTGGAGAAAGCCGTGTGGGCTTGCCGCTGGGGTGCCGATACCATTATGGATCTATCAACCGGTAAAAACATCCATGAAACCCGCGAGTGGATCATCCGTAACTCGCCGGTGCCTATTGGTACCGTACCGATATACCAGGCACTTGAAAAAGTGAATGGCAAAGCCGAGGACCTAACCTGGGAGCTATTTCGTGATACCCTGATAGAACAAGCCGAGCAGGGGGTGGATTATTTTACTATTCATGCCGGTGTATTGCTGCGTTATGTGCCTTTAACTGCCAAACGCATCACCGGTATTGTATCACGCGGTGGCTCTATCATGGCCAAGTGGTGTTTAGCACATCACAAGGAAAATTTCCTGTATACCCATTTCGAAGACATCTGCGAGATCATGAAAGCCTATGATGTGGCGTTTTCTTTAGGTGATGGCTTAAGGCCCGGTTGTATTGCCGATGCCAACGATGCCGCACAGTTCGGTGAATTGGAAACTCTGGGCGAGCTCACCAAAATTGCCTGGAAACACGATGTGCAAACTATTATTGAAGGTCCCGGTCATGTGCCCATGCACCTGATCAAAGAGAATATGGAGAAACAACTGGAACATTGTTCCGAAGCACCATTTTATACCCTGGGTCCACTTACTACCGATATAGCGCCAGGTTACGATCATATTACCTCGGCTATTGGCGCAGCCATGATTGGCTGGTTTGGAACGGCTATGCTGTGTTATGTTACACCAAAAGAACATCTGGGTTTGCCCAACAAAAAAGACGTGAAAGACGGGGTGATCACCTACAAGATAGCGGCCCACGCAGCTGATCTGGCCAAGGGACACCCCGGCGCACAATATCGGGATAATGCATTGAGTAAGGCCAGGTTCGAGTTTAGGTGGGATGATCAGTTTAACCTGTCGCTTGACCCGGATACGGCGCGCGAGTTCCATGACGAAACGTTGCCTGCTGATGGCGCCAAGATCGCTCACTTCTGCTCCATGTGCGGCCCCAACTTCTGCTCCATGAAAATTACGCAGGATGTGAGGGAATACGCCAAAGAGAACGGTGTAGGCGAGGAGGATGCCCTGGCCAAAGGCATGGCGCAAAAATCAAAAGAGTTTGCCGAAAAGGGGAGTGAGATTTATTTGTAGGTGAAAGAAAAACAATGACATAAAGGGAGGTGTCAGTCTGAGCCTGTCGAAGCATGGTGAGCAGGCCTCTCCGCGCGAGTCTTCGACAGGCTCAGACTGACAGGCCATTTGATGAATATATTGTTAATTAACTTATTCGCTTAAATAATTATGCAACTGGTAGTCATATCACATCCCGAAGCGGTAGCCAACGAAGCCCGAATAATTAATCAATTATTCGAGGCGGGTTTAACGCGTTTTCATCTGCGAAAGCCGGGTTATGATGCCAACCAGATAACTAATTTATTAAAGCAGATAGATGAACAGTACTATCACCATATAGCTCTGCACCAGCATCATGCTATCGCCAGGAATTTTGGTATGGAGCGCTTACATTATACAGAGCAACAACGGCTCAACACCGATACTGAAACGCTGGCTAAACAAAACCGGAAGGGTTATATTTTAAGCACTTCGGTACATGATGCGGCTACATTGCAAACGCTAAAATGGTTTGATAATGCTTTTTTGGGACCGGTGTTTAACAGCATATCCAAGCCCGGTTACCAAGCTAAACTACCTAGTAGTTTTTATTTAGATAAACAATATATTAATCTGAATATAATTGCTTTAGGAGGTATTGATGTATCAAATTTGAGGAAAGCAAGAGCCATGAACTTTGATGGTGCCGCGGTACTGGGAACCATATGGAACAAGCCTGAACAGGCGGTTGCCAATTTTAAAAACTTAAAACAGGAATTACAGATCCTGACTGAAAATCATGATGATAGATAAATTGCATTATATATCGCAACAGCCCGAAAATGGCACACATTTTATCGCCGTGAAAAAAGCGCTGGATGCCGGGTGCCAATGGATCCAGCTGCGTATAAAGGATGAGTCTGATGATGTGATATTAGGTCAGGCCATTAAAATCAGGGAGTTATGTGCCGGGTATAAAGCAAAGCTTATAGTGAATGACCATCCCGAAATTGCCTTAAAGGCCGGCGTTGATGGCCTGCATTTAGGTTTACAAGATATGCCCATCGTGCAGGCCCGGCAAATTGTAGGCCCTGATATGATCATTGGTGGTACGGCCAATACTTTTGAACACATCCAACAACGGGTTGTCGAGGGGGCCGATTACATCGGTTTAGGGCCGTTCAGGTTCACCAAAACCAAACAAAAGCTTAGCCCGATTTTAGGATTAGAAGGGTATGAAAGTATAATCAGCCAGGTACGTGCAGCGGGTATCTGTATTCCGATCATCGCCATTGGGGGGATTTTACCGGAGGATATTTTATCCATTATGCAAGCAGGGGTATCTGGCGTAGCGGTATCTGGCGCTATAACCTATGCCGATGATGCGGCAAAAACGATTAAAGAGATGTATGAATATTTAAAATCCTCTCCTGTAGAGAGTAATAGCCGATGAAAAGACATAACAAGCGAACAATGTACCAAAAAGGGACTGTCACCCTGAGCTCCGTCGAAGGGTCGAGCGTAGGGGCCTGCCCACCATGCTTCGACGGAGCTCAGCATGACATCCTTTAGGTTAATGAATATTTAAAATGAATCAAACATGTTAACAATAGCAGGTAAAACTTTTAATTCGCGCTTATTTACGGGGACAGGTAAATTCAGTTCATCAGCCCTGATGGAGGATGCTTTGCTGGCCTCCGGATCAGAGTTGGTGACCGTTGCCCTGAAGCGCGTTGATGTAAAAAATAATGATCAAGACGATATCCTGATCCGCTTAAAATATCCGCATATCAATTTATTACCCAATACCTCGGGCGTCAGGAGCGCTAAGGAAGCCATTTTTGCGGCCCAGCTGGCTCGCGAGGCACTGGAAACTAACTGGATAAAACTGGAAATTCACCCCGATCCCAAATACCTGATGCCCGACCCGATTGAAACCTTGAAGGCTACCGAAGAGCTGGCCAAAATGGGATTCGTAGTGTTACCCTATATTCATGCAGATCCGGTTTTGTGCAAACGGCTGGAAGACGCAGGTACGGCAGCGGTAATGCCTTTAGGATCGCCCATTGGTAGCAATAAAGGTTTAAAAACGATAGATTTTTTAGAGATCATCATCAGTCAAAGCAATGTTCCGGTTATTGTTGACGCGGGCATAGGTTCACCATCTGATGCTGCATGGGCACTCGAAATCGGTGCCGACGCGGTATTGGTGAACACGGCCATCGCCATATCCAGTAATCCCGTGCAAATGGCTGCGGCCTTTAAAATGGCTGTAGAAGCCGGCAGGATGGCTTTTGAAGCAAAATTGGCATTGCCTGCAACGTATGCAGTGGCCAGCAGTCCCTTAACCTCTTTTTTAGATGAGTAGTTTTAACGATATTTTTGAAACCTATAGCTGGGATGATATCAAGGCCAGCATCTACGCCAAAACCAGCGTTGATGTGGAGCGGGCATTAGCTTCGCCCAAACGGACGCTGGAGGATTTTAAGGCCCTGGTATCACCGGCAGCTGCGCCTTACCTGGAGCAAATGGCAGGGATCAGTCAGCAGCTTACCCAAAAGCGGTTTGGTAAGGTGGTGCAGATGTATGTGCCGCTATACCTATCCAACGAGTGCAATAACATTTGTACCTATTGCGGTTTTAGCTATGATAACAAGGTGCGGCGTAAAACGCTGTCGCCGATGGAAATTATGCAGGAGGTTGCGGTAATTAAGGATATGGGCTATGACCATGTGCTGCTGGTTACCGGCGAGGCCAATCAAACGGTGCATGTAGATTACTTTAAGAAAACGCTCGATCTGATACGTCCGCATTTTGCCCATATCTCGATGGAGGTGCAGCCGCTTGACCTGGAGGATTATCAGCAGTTAACCCCGTACGGCTTAAACACGGTACTGGTTTACCAGGAAACCTACCATGAGGATGATTATAAAAAGCATCATCCCAAAGGTAAAAAATCAAATTTTCAGTATCGGCTTGAAACACCCGACAGATTGGGGCAGGCGGGTATCCATAAAATGGGGCTGGGCGTATTGATTGGTTTGGAAGACTGGCGTACCGACTGCTTTTTTACAGCGCTGCATTTAAATTACCTCGAAAAAAGGTACTGGCAAAGCAAATACAGTCTCTCGTTCCCGCGCCTGCGCCCATTTAGTGGTGGCCTGGAACCTAAGGTAGAAATGAACGACCGGGAACTGGTGCAACTGATATGCGCGTACCGTTTGTTTAACGAGGAAGTGGAGCTATCTATCTCTACCCGTGAATCGCCCACGTTCAGGAATAACATTATTAAACTGGGCATTACGGCCATCAGTGCAGGATCAAAAACCAATCCGGGGGGCTATGCTGTGGAGCCGGAATCGCTGGAACAGTTTGAAATATCGGATGAGCGTAATCCGCAGGAAATTGCCCGGGTGATCCGTGCGCAGGGCTATGAGCCGGTTTGGAAGGATTGGGATAATTGTTTGGCTTAGCCTGAGCCGTTGTTGGTGTTGTCACCATAGGCGTTCGGAAGATTAAATTTCTATAAAAAAGCTGTCATTTCGATGAGCAGGAGTGGGTTGAGCGGTAAGAGCGAAGAGAAATCTTATACATAATGCAAGGCTTCAATTGCAAATCGTATAAGATTTCTCCTCGTACCTTGTTCGAAATGACATGGTTTTTATTTCTTCCGAACGCCTATGGTGACAACACCAACATTGGCGGAAAGGAGAGGGCTTTAAACTATGTGTTTTGAACCCTCTCCTTTGGAGAGGGCAAGGTGAGGCTATTAAAAAGTAAAAACTATGCTGCAACGTGACGAACTAAAACAATATAACCGGCAACTGATATTACCCGAATTAGGGTTAACCGGTCAGGAGAAATTGAAAGTGGCTAAAGTGCTGATAATTGGCGCAGGTGGTTTGGGATGTCCGGTTTTGCAATACCTGGTGGCTGCGGGAGTAGGAACTATAGGTATTGTTGATGATGATGTGATTGATATTAGCAACCTGCACCGGCAGATATTGTACGGCATCCATGATGTAGGTAAACCCAAAACCATTGTTGCTAAACAAAAGCTTGAGCTGCTAAATGCCTTCGTCGTTATAAATACTCACCAGGAAAGGTTAACGGTTGATAACGCTGAAAAGCTGATCGCTAGTTATGACCTGATTATCGATGGTTCTGATAATTTTACAACCCGGTACCTGGTTAATGATACCTGTGTTGAGCTGGGTAAAACGCTGGTATTTGGCTCTATATTCAAGTTTGAGGGTCATGTATCAGTGTTTAATCATAATGATGGCCCCGATTACCGGGATGTATTCCCCGAAGCGCCGGCCGATGATGCTATACCCAATTGCGATGAAATAGGAGTGATCGGTGTTTTACCCGGCATGATCGGAACTTACATGGCCAACGAGGCGATCAAGATCATTTGCGGGATAGGCGAAGTGCTTTCAGGTAAATTTTTGACCTTGAAGGCGCTTGACAATAGCATCAGCATTTTTAATGTGGTAAAGCGGAAAGATGGGTTGCCGCAATCAGAACCAATCAAAGCAGAGCGGTCTACTATCAATTATGAAATAAATATAGAGGAAGTACATCGATGGCTCAATGAAACACCTGATGGTATTTACCTGATTGATGTACGGGAGGAATACGAATTTGAAGAGTTTAACATCGGCGGGGTTAACATTCCGCTTTATGAGTTAAAAGAGCAGGTAAATAAGCTTCCTGTGGATAAAAAACTGGTGTTCTGTTGCCAAACCGGTCAGCGGAGTAAAATGGCTGTACAGCTATTGAAAAACGATTATAGGGGCGAGATGTACAGTGTAAAGCATGGGATATCCACTTAAATCAAACAAAAAGATATCATTTCGAACGATAGAGAGAAATCTTATGCGATTTTTCATTCTAATTCTGCAGATCAATTATACATAGTGTATAAGATTTCTCACTCGTACCTCGTATCGAAATGACATTGCCCGGATTAGGGTGTTGCTATTTTAAACCATGATAAATCAATATAAATATCCAATAGTATTCACCATAGCCGGATCAGACAGCGGGGGAGGCGCGGGTATTCAGGTCGATCTGAAAACGTTCAGCGCGCTTGGTTGTTTCGGAACGTCGGCTATTACGGCGGTTACTGTACAAAATACTATGGGAGTAAGCGGTATCCACGTTATTCCACCAGTAATTGTGGAACAACAGATCAAGGCTGTTTTGGATGATATGCAGCCATTGGCCATTAAAATAGGGATGATACCTACTGTTGAACTTGCGGCAACTATTGGTGCCGTTTTAAAAGAATATCCCCATATACCTGTTATTCTTGACCCGGTGATGGTGGCCAGCAGCGGTTATCAATTGATGCAGGATGAAGCCATCGATATTTTAAAAAATGAGCTTTTTACAAGTGTATCTCTGGTAACCCCCAACCTGGATGAAGCCAGGTTAATAACCGGAATGGATATTGATAACGTTGACGATATGGAGGTTGCTGCGGCTTATTTTATAATGTTGGGCTGTAAGGCGGTGCTCATTAAAGGTGGTCATTTAAAAGGGGATACGTTGTGCGATGTATACCTGGATAAAAACGGAGTAACTCACCGTTTTGAATCCAGTTTTATCGATAGTAATAACACCCATGGAACGGGTTGTACACTGTCATCAGCCATAGTGGCTTTTATAGCTTTAGGTGATGGAATGCTGGAAGCTATTGAAAAAGCTAAAGCTTATGTACATGGAGCTATTGAATATGGTAAAGATGTAAAAACCGGCAAGGGTCATGGCCCCTTGAATCATTTCTTTGATCCTCAAAAACAAGTTAAGTATAAACAAAAGTAAATCGATCAGTTTCGATTAGTTTGTGCAAAGTCATATAATGAGGTAGTTTCCCCTGTTTCATTACAGATGTTTTAATTTTGAATGAAGTAAGGTAGTATATGCTTAAAAAAGCAGCCTTACACCGAAAAATTGAAACAATGAGTATTAAACAATCAAAGAAAATAGGATATTCCGTATTAGACCTTGCAAGTGTAAAAGAAGGGCATACCCCCGCAGATAGTTTTGCCAACAGTATGCAACTGGCCAAACAAGCAGAAAAACTGGGTTATACCCGTTACTGGTTTGCCGAACACCATAATATGATCAATGTTGCCAGTTCGGCAACGGCTGTATTGATAGGCCATATTGCCGGCGGCACTTCTACTATTCGTGTAGGTTCTGGCGGTATTATGTTGCCTAATCACGCCCCGCTGATCGTGGCGGAGCAATTTGGAACCTTAGCATCGTTATATCCTGGTCGTATTGATCTGGGTTTGGGACGTGCGCCGGGTACTGATCAGGTAACGGCAATGGCTATCAGGGGAGCAAATTTCAATACCCCGCATAATTTTCCAAAAGACATCCAAAAGCTGCAACACCTCTTTTCGGATGATAACTGGGACAGCAAGGTAAGAGCCATCCCGGGTGAAGGTCTTGATGTGCCCATATGGATACTGGGTTCCAGTACAGATAGTGCAAGGGTAGCAGCAGCAATGGGTTTGCCTTATGCCTTTGCCAGTCATTTTGCACCCGCCTATCTCCCGGAAGCAATCAGTATATACCGTAACAATTTTCAACCATCAGAACACCTGGATAAGCCTTATATGATGGCTTGTGTAAATGTGGTTGCTGCCGATACAGAGGAAGAAGCCGAGCGACTGGCCACGTCAGTACAGCAATTTTTCCTGGGTGTGGTTACCGGCAGGCGACAACTATTACAGCCGCCTATTGACAAGATGGCTAACGTTTGGAATATTTATGAGCACGAAGCGGTAAGCCAAATGCTGACCTATTTATTTACGGGCGATAAGGAAAAGATAAAAGCAGAAATACAAACGTTCGCAGAGCAAACCCACATTGATGAGATCATGGTTACCTCACACATTTTTGACGAAAAAGCCAGGATCAGGTCATATGAGATATTTGCGGAAGCATTAAAGGAAATAGAATTGCCGGCTGTAGCTGGGCAATAATGGGAAGGAGGTTCTAAATCGTATAGATTTATTGTTGGCTGTCATGCTGAGCTTGTCGAAGCATAGTGGAAGGGCCTCTGCGCGCGAGTCTTCGACAGGCTCAGACTGACAAGCCTTTTTTCTATATCTGATGCTTAATGCTGACCGTAATAGTATATCGTGTAAGATTTTTCTCTATCGCTCAAGAGATAGTTTCTCCTCGTACCTTGTTCGATTTCTATGATTTAAGCAACTACTTTCTGATAATTTTTTTCATAGGGTCTATTTTGATTAACGCAGGCGAATATTCGTAGGATGAGTTTGTTTCTGACGGCA
>JAUCSE010000112.1 GCA_030445275.1 Mucilaginibacter sp. | reverse complement strand
TTAATAACGATATACATGCCGAATACTTCTCTAATATAGACCCTTTATATCCCGATCTTTAGAGCCAATCCTTTTCCCAAAGTTACGGATCTATTTTGCCGACTTCCCTTATCTACATTATTCTATCGACCAGAGGCTACTCACCTTGGAGACCTGATGCGGTTATGAGTACGACCATAATTGAAAATAAATCTTTCCCACGGATTTTCAAGGGACAATCGTTGCGCACCAGACACTTCAAAAGGCGAAGTGCTTTACCAATCATCTAACCCTATCTCCATACAATATGATTCCAGGCTCATCAAGATTGTTAAAAAGAAAAGAGAACTCTTTCTAGGACAACGACTGACGTCTCCGTGTTCACTTACGTTACCGTAATAATATCCAATATATGGTTCAGGAATATTAATCCTGATTCCCTTTCGACACATCGATGCAACCTTTATGCATAACCTTAAAAGGCCATGGCATTGCATACCATTCTTGGGGTTAACCTGTGCCTTAGGATCGACTAACTCATGATCAAATGCTGTTCTCATGAAACCTTTCTCCACTTCGGCCTTCAAGGTTCTCACTTGAATATTTGCTACTACCACCAAGATCTGCACTAGAGGCCGTTACACTCCCCCTTACGGGGTAAGCTTCGTCACAACCTCCACGTCCTCCTACTCGTTAAGGCTTAGCATTTACCTTAACGGTTAAGTATAAGTAATACGCTTGAGCGCCATCCATTTTCAGGGCTGATTCATTCGGCAGGTAAGTTGTTACACACTTCTTAGCGGATTTCAACTTCTATGACCACCGTCCTGCTGTCAAGATGAATCAACACCTTTTATGGGATCTAAATTAGCGTATATTTAGGCACTTTAACTTAACGTTCGGTTCATCCCGCATCGCCAGTTCTGCTTACCAAAAATGGCCCACTTGGAGCTTTCCATTCTAATCCCCAATTCATAATTTAAGCAAAATGGGGCATCTTACCTATTTAAAGTTTGAGAATAGGTTAAGGTTGTTTCAACCCTAATACCTCTAATCATTCGCTTTACCTGATAAAACTGTTTTTAAGCTCCAGCTATCCTGAGGGAAATTTCGGAGGAAACCAGCTACTAGATAGTTCGATTAGTC
The DNA here is from genome assembly GCA_030445275.1 of Mucilaginibacter sp. Lineage (GTDB taxonomy): Bacteria > Bacteroidota > Bacteroidia > Sphingobacteriales > Sphingobacteriaceae > Mucilaginibacter. The sequence goes on along the minus strand of JAUCSE010000112.1, from coordinate 7,010 downwards.
TTTCGCCCCTATACGCATGTCAGACGAACGATTTGCACGTCAGTATCGCTACGAGCCTCCACCAGAGTTTCCTCTGGCTTCACCCTGCACACGCATAGTTCACCATCTTTCGGGTCCCAACATATGTGCTCTAACTCGAATCCATCACGAAAAAAGATCGGTCGATAGTGCAGGATAAATCCTTCCTATCTCTCACTTTCATTACGCATATGAGTTTACCACTCAAATACTCGCATACATGTTAGACTCCTTGGTCCGTGTTTCAAGACGGGCCGAATGAAACTATTTTGTCAATATCTCTAACATAGATATAGTACCCCCTCGCCATTTAAAATAAAAAATATATATTGCTAGGCAATTATATATCTTTTACCAAAACAGGTCTTGAGGTTTACCTTGCTTATAGCCTATGTTTTTTTCTTTAATCTTTGAGATTGTATGCGACTAAAATAATATAACACCACTCAAATATATAAAAAATATATAAATGAACAGCTACCTTTAATTTAGCCTTTCTCCAAACCCAAAAATTCATATTGACTCATAAAGTATATGAAATGAACCTATAGATAAACTTTAATAAATCCCCTGTGTCCGTAAAGACTCTAAATGAGAAATATTTAAAGACAAATCTATGCAATTGAATCATATACATATGAACACTAGTTCCATTCGTTTCCCTTTTAACAATTTCAAGTACTTTTAACCTTCTTTTCAAAGTTCTTTTCACCTTTCCTTCACAGTACTTCTTCGCTATCGGTCTCCCCGAGATATTTAGCTTTAGATGAAATCTACCACCTAATTTGGGCTGCAATCCCAAACAACCCGACTCGTCATTCATATAATACGATCGAAATAAATATTGAAATTAAATACGGGATTCTCACCCTCTCTGATATCTTATTCCAAAGAATTTACATTCCAACAAATATTTCAGTAATATATGATCGAAAAACTACAATTCGAGCCTAAAAGGCTAGATTTTAATTTTGAGCTTTGTCCTATTCATTCGCCACTACTAAGGACATCCTTTTTAGTTTCTTTTCCTCCGCTTAATAATATGCTTAAGTCCAGCGGGTAGCCTTGTCTGATTTGATGTCAAATTTTATGTATATAATTTTATATAAAAAAAAATATTTTTATATAAAAAAAGATAATAAAAAAAATATATTAAATTAATAAAATATAGTATAAATATATGTATAAATTACATTTAATTACCTATAATTATATTATTAATCATATAATATTTTTTATTATATATTTAAAAAGACCAAATATAAAGAATAAATAAAAAAGAATAAAAAATAAATTTTTTATATTTTATTTAAAATTTTTGGACTTTCAACTACATATAAAAAAAAAAAAAGATATTTTATTTTTTTAATGATTATTATTATAGTGACTCTCAAACAGACATACTCTTGAGAGAACCCAAGAGTGCGTGCTGCGTTCAAAAATTCGATGATTCACTAAAATCTGCAATTCACATGACTTATCGCATTTTGCCGCGTTCTTCATCGATCGGGGAACCAAGGTATCCGTTGTTAAAAGTTGTCTTTTATACTTTTTTATAATTTTATTATTAAAAATAAAATTAAAAAAATTATATATAAATTAAATATTATAATAAAAAATAATATTTTAAAAAATAAATAAAACAGGAGTTTTTTTTTATTTTATAATAATGTTATAAACTTTAACTAGATACTTTTTTTGGTGTTTGATATAATAAGATAATTAAATAACATTATCTTATTAATATCAAATGGACAAGTGTGTTAATGATCCTTCCGCAGGTTCACCTACGGAAACCTTGTTACGACTTCTCCTTCCTCTAAATGGTAAGGTTTGAACAAATTCTGGATATAGTTGGAGCACCTGACGATGTCCAAAACCTATGTCCATCCTGAGTTCTCGCCGGACCATTCAATCGGTAGGAGCGACGGGCGGTGTGTACAAAGGGCAGGGACGTAATCAGCGCGAGTTGATGACTCGCACTTACTAGGAATTCCTCGTTCAAGACCAATAATTACAATGATCTATCCCCAGCACGACATACATTTAAAAGATTACCCAACCCCATCGGGCCAGGAAAATGCTCGTTGAATATGTCAGTGTAACGCGCGTGTGGCCCAGAACATCTAAGGGCATCACAGACCTGTTTTTGCCTCAAACTTCCATTCACTCTCTCAGTGAAGAGTCCCTCTAAGAAGTTAACTGAACAAAGAATAAAATATTCATGTGTTCAAGCAACTATTTAATAGGTTAAGGTCTCGTTCGTTAACGGAATTAACCAGACAAATCACTCCACCAACTAGAAACGGCCATGCACCACCACTCACAGAATCAAGAAAGAACTCTCAATCTGTCAATCCTCACTGTGTCTGGACCTGGTAAGTTTCCCCGTGTTGAGTCAAATTAAACCGCAGGTTCCACTCCTTGTGGTGCCCTTCCGTCAATTCCTTTAAGTTTCAGCCTTGCGACCATACTCCCCCCGGAGCCCAAATACTTATGATTTCTCTATAAGTGCCCGGAGAGTCATCCATATTTAACACCCCCGGATCCTTGGTCGGCATAGTTTATGGTTGAGACTACGACGGTATCTGATCATCTTCGATCCCCCAACTTTCGTTCTTGATTAATGAAAACATCCTTGTCAAATGCTTTCGCAGTAGTTAGTCTTTAATAAATCTTAGAATTTCACCTCTGACAATTAAATACTAGTGACCCCAACTATCCCTATTAATCATTACTTTAGCTCTAGAAACCAACGAAAGTAGAACTAAAGTCCTATTTCATTATCCCATGCTAATATATTCAAAGGCTAGATTACGCCTGCTTTGAACACTCTAATTTCTTCACAGTAAAAGATTTGAAACACTTTGACCCTTAAAATGAAATTTTAAGGAGTGTATTCAAAAGGAAGGAAACGAGAATAAGGTACACATCGAAATGATGGACCTTAAGTTCTCATTAATCCGAAATCCAACTACGAGCTTTTTAACTGCAGCAACTTTAATATACACTATTGGAGCTGGAATTACCGCGGCTGCTGGCACCAGACTTGCCCTCCAATCGTTCCTCATTAAGGTTTTTAAATTGTATTCATTCCAATCACAGTACCCAGTGGGCCCTGTACTGGTATTTCTTGTCACTACCTCCTCGAATTGAGATTGGGTAATTTGCGCGCCTGCTGCCTTCCTTGGAAGTGGTGGCCATTTCTCAGGCCCCCTCTCCGGAATCGAACCCTAATTCCCCGTTACCCGTTATAACCATGGTAGTCCTCTATACGACCATCGAAAGTTGATAGGGCAGAAATTTGTATGTATCATCGCCGACTAAAAGTCTCTGCGATTCGATTAGTTATTATGAATCACCATAACTCAAAGTCTAAAAGACTTTGCGCCGGTTCTAATCTAATAAATTCATCCTTTCCTCAAAAGAGGTCCAGATTTTTTGCATGTATTAGCTCTAGAATTACTACGGTTATCCAAGTAAGAAATATGATCAAGTAAACTATAACTGATTTAATGAGCCGTCCGCAGTTTCACGGTATAAAAATATTTATACTTAGACATGCATGGCTTAATCTTTCAGACAAGCATATGACTACTGGCAGGATCAACCAGGTAACTATCTTAATATTTTAAAAAAAAAACACATTATTTTGAAAAAAGAGAAAATCTTAAAAATTTAAGAATAACTCTTTTAAACGTGTATATTTAATTTTTTTTTATATTAATTAACTTTATTAATCAAAATAAATAAATTGTTTTTTATTTTAAACAAATTTAAATATTGATTATAAAGATTATCTATCGTCTCGTTTTTAAAACAAGAATTTTCCTTAATATATAATAGTAATCCTCTCAAAAATATATTTTTTTTATTTTTAATATATATACATTTTTAATTTATATATATATTTTTAAAAAATACAATTTGAAAAAGAACTATTAATATTAAAATAATATAGTTTTACACTTAAAAAATAAATATTTTTTATATTTTAAGGTTTACTATTTATATTAATATTTATATTTAATATTAATGTGATATGAACATTTTTTTTATCATATTCATTATTATATAAATACAAACTTTTCTTATTATATTTTATCCCTTTAAATTAATATTTATAATTAATATAATTAAATAAAGGAAACACTTTTTTTTAATCTTCAAAAAAAGATTAAAAGAATTGAGAAATATTTATAATTAATTAAAAAATAACAGAATAATCATTATTATTTTTAATCTTTATTTCTATAAATAATTTCTATCAAATCTTATTACCTAATGGGTATTATATTTTTTTTATATAATTAATTATATATTTTTTTTATATAAAATTGTTTTTATTTAAAAAAAAGGGATTAAAGAAAAAAATTAAATATATAATTCTCTTTAAAAATAAACTAAAATATAAAATATATTTTATTTATATAGAAATAATATATATTATAAAATAAAAACAAATAAAAATTTATTAATATTTTAAAATATGTAATATTTTATTTCTTCCCACCAATCTTATATAATTATAATTTATAATATAATTATATATATTAATTAATTTAATTAATTTTGCGCTTTGAGTAAGTAAAATTAAGAAAAAATAAATAAAGATAATTAAATATTTATTACAATATTTTAAAAAATCTTTTTTTTTTTTTTTTCTTTTTTTTTATTTCTTACTCTTCCCATAAATGTTTTTATACATATTATTAGGCTTATATTCTAAAAATGAAAATTTATATATTATGATATCATAAAATGAAAATTTTTACATCTATCATTATGTATTATATACATAAGATTTATATTTTTATTTTATATTTTTCTAAAAAGATATAAATTTTTTTTTTCTTTTCTTTTAATATATTATATTATTATTTTTTTTTTTTTTAAAAAAACCCTCACTTAAAAAGATTTTTATTTTGAAAAAAACATATAAAAGAATTGTTTAAATTTATATTAATTTATATTAATTTAAATAAAAAAAATAAAAAAAGACCCTCACTTAAAATATTTATAAACTTTCCTTTATTTAAAAATAAAAAAAACCCTCACTTATTAAAAATCCTTTATTTAAAAATAAAAAAAAGCCTTTATTTAAAAACAAAAAAGACCCTCATTTAATTTTGAATAAATTTTAATTTAAATATATTTTATATTTTATTTAAATATTTTTTATTTTTTATATTTTATTTAAATAATCTTTTTATTTTTTATATTTTTATTTAAATAATTTATATACTTGTGTTTGTGTTTTTTGTTTTGTGTTTTTGTGTTTTTGTGTTTTTTGTGTTTTTTGTGTTTTTTGTGTTTTTTGTGTATATAAATTAATAATATATATTATTTTGTAAATTTACAAAAAAAAAGAAAAAAAATATAAAATGTCTTTTAAACCTCATTTATATTTTTCTTTTAACCTTTTTTGTTTTTATTTATATATATATATATACATTAAATTTTTTTATTTTGTAAATTTACAAAAAAAAAAATATATATTTTTTTCAATATCTTTTAACCCTCATTTATTTTTTACTTTTTTACTTTTTTTTTTTTTATTTAATAAAATAAGATATAATTATATAATATAATTATATTATATATATATAATAATAATATATAATATATATTTTTTTTTATTTAAATTTATTTAAAAAGACCCTCATTTTTCACTCCGAGTTGATTTTATTTTTTTTTTTTTTTAAATATTTACAATATATATTATTATATAATATATAATATATAATATATAATTTTTATTAATTGCGCTCTAAGCAATAAAAAGAGAGCATTTAATATATATTAAATATTAACTCACACTCTCATTTATATATTCTTTTTAAATTAAATATTTTTTTAAAAAGACCCTCATTTATACAAGATAATTTATTTTTAGATTAAAGATTGTGTGATTTAATCTTTATAATTATATAATTATATAATAATAAATTTATTTAAAAAAAAAAAAAAAAGACCCTCATTTATACAATAAACGAAAAAAAAAACATTTTGAAAAAACCAAAAAATCATTTATAATAAATATATATATATATATATATATATATGTGATAAAAAATATATAAAAGACCCTCATTTATATATAAAAGAAAAAAAAACATTTTTGAAAAAAAAACACTAAAAAAACATTTATAATCTATATGTATAATAAAAATATAAAAAGACCCTCATTTATACATAATATTGGAAAAAAAAAAAAAACATTTTTGAAAAAACACTAAAAAAATCATTTATAATAATATATATATGATAAAAATATAAAAAGACCCTCATTTATACATTTTGGAAGAAAAAAAAAAAAAACCAAAAAATCTTAATCTTAATATATGAATAAAAATAAAAAGTCTTTATATATAAAAAAAATATAAAAAGACCCTCATTTATACATGTATTAAAAAAAAGAAAAAAAAAAAAAAAAGATATTTTTTTTTTTTTTTTTTTTTGAAAATCTCGAGAAACAAAGGCTTAATCTCAGTAGATCGTAGCAACAAGGCTACTCTACTACTTACAATACCATGTTCTATAATTAAGTCGTCTACAAAGGATTTTTATTCAATCAATATTTTACATTATTATTAAAGCTATATAATATATAGTCATATTATATAGGTGTTTTTATGTTATTGGAGAAGGTCTAAAGACCCCTCTATTCTTAATTCATCTTATATCGAAAGAATTATATTCCGTAGCTTATCTAGCATGGATTCTGGCTTAGAGGCGTTCAGCCATAATCCTACAGATGATAGCTTCTCGTCACTATCCGTTCGAATAAACGAATAAACCATAGATCTGAATCAACGGTTCCTCTCGTACTGAGTTGAATTACTATCGCAACGGAAAAAATACATTCATCAGTAGGGTAAAACTAACCTGTCTCACGACGGTCTAAACCCAGCTCACGTTCCCTTTTGAAGGGTGAACAATCCAACACTTGGTGAATTCTGCTTCACAATGATAGGAAGAGCCGACATCGA
>JAUCSE010000066.1 GCA_030445275.1 Mucilaginibacter sp. | reverse complement strand
TACCTGTGTTGCGCGCTTTCCTATTCGCTTGTCTCCAAAGACTCCTTCAAAATCAGGGTTAGAATGGATTGCTTCCGTCATCCCGTAAAAGTCCAACTTTTTCTTAAACTTATGTACACACAGTAGCCCTCGGGAGGGAATTTAAACTGCAATAATTTGTTCCGAATACCTATGGTGAAAACACCGACTATAAGCTGAATTAAACGTTTAATTGAAAGATTGCCTGAACTCAACCGGTGAAAGATTGGTTTTGGTTTTGAACAATTTACTGAACGACTGTGGATGCTCAAAACCTAACTCATAAGCAATCTCGCTTACGGATAAAGCGGTGGTTGACAGCTTTTCTTTCGCTTGCTGAATCAGCTTGTCATGAATATGCTGCTGCGTACTTTGCCCGGTAAGCGCCTTTAGTAAACCACTCAGGTAATTGGGCGAAATATTCAATTTTTCGGCAATATAAGCTACAGTTGGCAAGCCATATTTGCTTAAATTGTCACTCTTAAAATATTCGGCAAGTATCTGTTCTAAACGGTCCAGCACTTGATGATTGCTAATCTTTCGGGTGATGAACTGGCGATGGTAAAAACGATCGGTATAAGTTAGCAGCAGTTCAATCTGCGCAATGATTACATCCTGACTGAAATGATCCAAATTAGCGCGGCATTCCTCATCAATACGCTGCATAATACTAATCAATAACTCTTCTTCTTTTGATGAAAGGAATAAAGCCTCGTTCACCGAGTAATCAAAATAGGCATATTTCTTGATGGTTTTGGCCAATGGCGTATTCCAGAGAAAATCGGGGTGGATTAGCAGGTTCCATCCCGTAGGTTTTCGTTCCTGGGTATGATCCATCTCTACTCTCAGCACTTGCCCCGGCGACATGCAGAACATGATGCCTTCATTAAAATCATAGGCCTGCTGCCCATATTTCATCTTTACATTAAAATTTCGTTTAATAGCAATAGAATAGAAATCCATGATCCGGCTGAACGGCGCGGTGCACTGTCGTTTAATGTCTTCAAATCTCGCCACGCTTACCAGCGGGTGCTCTGGTTTAGGCATTTGCATAAATTCGTGAAACTCGCTGATGGTTTTAATACGCAGGGGCTGCTGATCTGTCATATTGCAATTTACTTAATCGTGGTGATATGCCGCGGCATATTCTTTGATGAACTCTGGTAATTTTATTTTCCCAAGTACTGGCTTGTGCCTTTCATAGTCGCTGCGCAATAAGCCGGTATGTATGGCAGCACCCAGTTCAACCAGCAAATCGGTAATAACCGGCGGTCTGCCATGCTCCAACATGGTATTTTTCACTTGATCATCGGTAAAAGTGAACCATTGCAGGTCGGGTTTGCCAATGGCCTGGCCTATAAGTTTGGCCACTTCATTGCAAGTGTATTCATCACTGGCAATGTACCGAACTTTACTTTGAGGGTTTGCCGCAGTCAGTTCTTCCGCGGCAGCGGTTGCAATATCCAGCGGAGAAACCATTACCAGCTTATCATCGTCGCCAAAGTTGGTACCTATCATACCTTGTCCTTTAATCATACCCATAAAATGGTAAAGGTTATAATAAAAATAACCGGGGCGAAGGCAGGTAATGGCAACCCCTTCCAGAGCGTTCAAAATACCTTCGCTTTTGTGTGATCCCACAATGATGCCTGTGCCTTTTTTCAGGTCGGCACCATAACTGCTCAGGTAAACGATGTTCTTAACACCTGCACTTTTTGCGGCCAATGCATAAGCGTTGGCAACGTCGGTGTAATAACCTATCATGTCCCTGGCGCCGAAGTTAGGCGGCGTCATCCCGTAAACCGAGTCGGCACCAGCGAATGTGGTTTTTAAAAATTCCGCATCCGTAACTGACCCAATGGCTGCTTTTGCACCTAATTTTTCTATTTCCTGTTGTTTATCTGCTTTACTGCTGATGATGGTTACTTCATGACCTTGTGCTATCAGTTCCAGCGCAAGCGGTTTGCTGATGTTACCCAATGAACCTGTTACAATAATTTTCATAGTCTTGTTTATTCTTATAATGCAAATATCACACACAAAATTCAGGCTCTTTTAACCAAATCTATGATTATCGTAGCCGAAAATAAGGGTAGGGTGTATAGGAGTATCCGTTGAATGAACTCCCGCAGTCGCTCGGCTCCTGCCGAGTGACTGCAGAACAGAAAAGCATGTCATTAGCCCGTGGTCGGTGTTATCACCGCACCACTAATAAACCATGTCATTTCGAACGAGGAACGAGGAGAAATCTTATACGATTTGCAATTAAAGCTTTGCTTCACGGATAAGATTTCTCTTTCGCTCCTGTGCTCCAGCCAACTCCGCTCTATCGAAATGACAATTTTTTAGAAATTTAATCCACCCAAACAAAAAACCATTCCAGTTTTTTTTTATTTATAAAAAGGGGAATATTGCAGTATAGTTTTACATTCGTTAAATAATGCAGGAATCAATTATAAGCGGAAACGTTAAAACCGCGTACGATCAGTTTTATGAAAAGCACGACGAGGCCTGGCGTATGCTGGGTGCTAAATATAAGGCGCAGCATATTATTGACGTATGCCGCGGACTAACCTTTACCAATGTGCTGGAAGTAGGGGCCGGGGATGGCAGTATACTCAAATTTTTATCAGACCATAACTTTGCGCCTGAATTAAATGCCGTCGAGATCTCGGCGAGCGGGGTGGAGTATATCCAGTCGCGCGGTATCCAGAATTTAAAATCTGTACAGGTGTTTGATGGTTATAAACTGCCCTTTGGCGATGATAGTTTTGATCTGATCATCCTGTCGCATGTACTGGAGCACGTAGAGCACGAGCGTCTGCTGCTGCGCGAAATTAAACGGGTGGCCAAACATTGTGTTATTGAAGTGCCCCGCGATTACAAGGCAGGGGTGGATAAGCGGATCAAGCATTTCCTGGCCTATGGGCACATCAATGTATACACGCCAACTTCGCTCCGTTACCTGTTACGTACCGAAGGTTTTGAGGTTGAAAATGATTTGACTTCGATGATTGAGCCGGAAGTGACCCGTTTTAATACTTACATCAACCAGAAGAAAACGAAAAGTTTGGTAAGCAATTTGCGCATAGCTGCAGAGTTTACGGTGAAGCAAAGCCTGAGTAAAATTCTCGGAAAAAAGGTAAGTGAACAATTTGCGAACGCTTATACCGTTTTGTGTAGAAAAGCCACTGAACAACCCGAACTATTCTGATTTTTTACCCATGCAGCAACTTGCCCCAATAGCCCTATTTGTTTATAATCGACCTGATCATACGCGCCGTACCATTGGTCATTTGCAAAAGAACATACTTGCAGAAGAATCAAGGTTATATATTTTTTGCGATGCCCCCAAAACCGATGCCGACAAGGATAAAGTGGAACAGGTGAGGCAGATAGCAAAAGAAACGACTGGTTTTAAATCGGTGAAAATTATTGAGCGCGATCATAACCTGGGCCTGGCCGAATCCATCATCAGCGGGGTTACCCAACTGGTGTATGAGTACGGCAAGGTTATTGTTTTTGAGGATGATCTGTTGTCATCACCCTATACCCTTGAGTATTTTAACGAGGGTCTGGCCCGCTATGCCAACGAGGAAAAGGTGATGCACATTGGCGCGTACATGTACAACCTGAAGGATAAGGATTTACCTGAATCTTTCTTTTACCGGGCGGCCAGCAGCTGGGGCTGGGCCACCTGGGCACGCGCCTGGAACCATTTTGAACCCGATATTGATAAACTGATAACCCAGTTTGATACGATGGATATTATCCGCTTTTCCATCGAAGGTAAAATGAATTTCTGGCGGCAGGTGCAAGAGTTTAAGGCTGGTAAAAATAATTCATGGGCCATACGCTGGTATGCTTCCATCTTTTTGAAGGAGGGGCTTACCCTGAATCCGTCACGCTCACTCATCAACAACATTGGGCATGATGGCAGCGGGGTGCACTCCAACAGGGAGAATATGTACGATGTGCACATTTCACAACAGCCGGTCAAAAAATTCCCGGATGTAATTGATGAAGATGAAAAAGCATACCTGGCTATCAGAAACTTTTTAGCCCATCGCAAGGGCAATTTGCTCAAACGTCTGGTGCGTTACGTGAAACAAAGGGTTGGTTAAAAAATAAACCGAGCGGTCTGTTTTTCGTAGATATACAAAAACTATCCATTACTTTTTAAAGCTGCTAAAAACAGTACAAAAAGCGTTAAAAATGATTCTTTTTGGATCTAAACCGCACGTTTTTTGATCAAATATCGCCAGTTTTATAGCTTAAATAGTATCAAAATACGGCTTCAAATAGGTTTTAGCTGCAATAAGTTGGACATAAAACAAAATGCCCATAGGTATTGGATTAAATAATTGTCATTTCGAGCGATAGTGAGAATGGTATTCAAGATTGTATGAATAAATGTACTTTTGAGGCATGTTAAAAGTAGTGCACCTGAATACCTATGATGGCAACGGCGGGGCAGGCAGGGGCTGCATGCGCCTTAACCGGGCACTGCTCAGTCAGCAGGTTGATTCCAAAATTGTGGTTCATTATAAGTTTGGGAAAAACCCGCAGATAGGTACTTTTAACAGCAACCTTATCCAACGCTATTATACTGCCGCTACCATTCTTCTGGAGCGCATATTGGCCAAACGATACCTGAAACCACTGCAGCGTACCCCCTTTTCCTTTGCCTGGTTTGGTCGCTCGGTTATCCATCATCCTGATGTTAAAAACGCCGATATTATACACCTGCACTGGGTAAATCACGGTTTTCTGGACCCCAAGCATATTGCCCAGATCGCCAAACTAAACAAGCCTGTGGTATGGACATTCCATGACAGTAATGCCTTTACCGGCGGCTGCCACGTACGCTATACCTGCGATCATTATATGCGCCAATGCGGTAACTGCCCCCTGCTCATTAATGCTGCTGACGATGATATTTCGCACCAGATCTGGCAGCAAAAGCACGATGCTTACCAGGTATTGGATTTTGCCATAGCGGCCCCCAGTACGTGGATGCAAAAGTCGGTACAGGCCAGCAGTTTGATGCAGGGAAAGGCTGTGCACCATATTCCCAATACGCTTGAAACCGACATTTTTAAGCCAATCAACAAGCAGGAAGCCAGGGAAAAAGCCGGTTTGCCGACTGATAAATTTATCTTCCTGAGCGGCTTTATGCCCTCGCGCAAGGACCTGCACAAAGGCACCCAATACCTGCTGGAAAGCATGGAACTGCTTAAACAACGTTTGGGTGCCGATGCTGACAAGGTAGAATTGGTGGTATTTGGTAACCGTGGTACCGAGGATTTGCCCGGTTTTCCGTTCAAAACCAGCTTTTTGGGGACTATCAATAACGATGAGCAACTTGCCCAATACTATGCCGCTGCCGACGCTTTCCTGATTCCATCACTGGAAGATAACCTGCCCTATACTGTAATGGAGAGCCTGGCCTGCGGAACGCCTGTAATAGCGTTTACCACAGGCGGTATACCCGATATGGTGCAACATGAATACAATGGCTGCCTGGCCACCTATCGTTCGGCAGAGAGCTTTACTGACGGCATGGAATGGGTTATCAAACATCCCGATAGAGAACTGCTTCAACAACAGGCAAGGCAAACCATCATGGACCGGTTTTCGGAAGCGGTGATCGCCAAAAAACATATGGAAGTTTATCAGGGCTTGCTAAAACAAAAGGAGACAGGAGATGCTGATGTTTAACCCCCGATTAAGCGTTATCACTATTGTGTACAATAACGTGTGCGATATTGAGCGTACCATGCTTTCTGTTCTGGGGCAAACTTATACTCATATTGAATATATCATTATCGATGGCTTGTCAAACGATGGTACTTTGGAGGTGATCCATAAATACCAGGATCGTGTTAGCAAGCTTATCAGCGAGAAGGATAAAGGCATTTATGATGCCATGAACAAAGGGCTGGCTGCTGCTACCGGCGATTATGTGATCTTTATGAACTCGGGTGATGAATTTTATGCTGCCGATACTGTTGCCAATGTTTTTGCCGCTGCCGATGATGCAGACATTTATTACGGCGAAACGGAGATGATAGATGATGCAGGGCAAAGCCTTGGTCAACGCCGCCACCATGCACCAGCTACATTTACCTGGCGCGATTTTAAGTATGGCATGAGCATCAGTCACCAGGCTATATACATCAAACGGGAGCTAACAGAGTCTTATGATACTCGTTATCAGCTCAGCGCAGATATTGATTGGGTAATCCGGGCGGCAAAAAAAGCCCGCAAAATTGTGAACGTAAACCAATATGTAGCCAAATACCTGGTAGGAGGTATGTCGAAAAAGAAACACCGCCAAAGTTTGCAGGAACGATTTAATATTATGCAGCGATACTATGGGCTGATTCCCACCGTTTTAAATCATTTCGTGATTGCTTTTAACCTGGGCTGGTACTGGCTCAAAAACAAGCGGACGAATGATTAACCTAAATAATGGCAAACCATGGCGCATTTCGAGGTCGACAGACAAACCATTAATGACCTCCAGCTATTTAATGACACCACGGGCAATATAGCCGTTTACAGCTTTTTTGACTATGTAAGTACCTTTGGCGGAAGCAAAAAGCTTACAGAAATGATGAGTACCCCCTCAAATGATATCCGGGTGCTTAGTTCCCGCCGCGATTGTATCAAATATTTTTATGATAACGAGGTTCATCTTCCCTTAAATAAAAATGACCTTGATTTTATTGAACACTACCTGGCCTTTAACGTTGGGTCAATAAGCTCGGGTATTATAGATGCTTTTACAAAGGGACTTAGCTATAAGTTTAGCCACAACAATGATTATTATGTGGTGACAAAAGGCATAAAAGAAGTATTCAAATTACTAAATATTGTCTGGAAGTTTTATAATGATCTCCTGGACAAAGATCCGCCTCGGCACCTTGTGGCCATTGCCGAAAGTTTAAAGGAGTTTTTTTCAATTAAAGGAATAGAAAAGATCGTATTAACAGACGGCGACAAAAAATTAAATTATTTTGAGGTCGGTTACTATGATAAGCTATTCAGAAAACAAGAACTGCCTGCTATAAAAGCAGTGATAAAAATTATTTATGAACTAGATGTATATATAGCCCTGGCAAAGGCTGCTACCCATAATGGTTTCTGTTTTCCGGAATATAGTACCGGCAATGATGCTTATGTTCATATTACCGATTTGTATCATCCCTGCATCAAAAACGCGGTTAAAAACAGTATACTGATTGATCATCAAAAGAACCTTGTTTTTTTAACCGGGGCCAATATGGCCGGGAAATCATCCTTTTTAAAATCTTTAGGTTTGGCTATATATTTAGCGCACATTGGCTTCCCTATACCTGCCGGGAGTATGCAAACCAGCATATTTAACGGGCTCATCACTACCGTAAACCTGTCAGACAATATCAAGAGTGGCTATAGCCATTATTACAGCGAAATCAAAAGGGTAAAGGAAACTGCCGGTAAAATACTGGAACATAATAATATGTTCATCATTTTTGATGAATTGTTCCGTGGTACCAATGTAAAGGATGCCTATGATGCATCGCTGGCAACCATAACGGCTTTATCAAAGATCAGGAACAGCGTATTCCTGATCTCGACCCATATTGTTGAAATTGCTGCCGAACTGAAGCAATACCCTAATATATCATTCCGCTATTTTGCTTCCAGGATAGAAGCCGGTAAACCCGTTTTTGAATACAAGATACAAGAAGGCATCTCAGAAGAAACATTAGGATTTTTCATTTTCAAAAATGAAGGTATCCTGGAGATTTTGGAAAACGCATCGGGTAAGGAAAACCGGTTAGGAAATCTATAATAAGTAGCTTTAGGATATCTTACTTTAATAATGACCTTTTAAGGAAAGGATATCTAAAATCACAATTTCATTTCTTTCATTAACCTCATATACCACTGAGTAATTCTCCGTGACCAAGCCCCGGATAAATTATGTTTTAGTGGTTCTGGTTTACCTATTCCCTCGTATGGGTTTTGAAGTATAGCTTCGAGCAATTTTTCTATTTTCTTTTGAACAGTTTTATTACCAGATCTTTTCCAGTACTTTAAATCATCAACAGCCCTGGGGCTAAAGATTATTTCCATAGATCTTTAACAGCTATTTTAACACCTTTTCCATTTTTGATATCTTCTCTTCCTTGTTCTATTTTTTCAACAAAAGCAGGATCGTATGACTCTTTTTCAGATTTGAAATCAATCTTCATGGCTTTAATAAAAGCTTTTAAAGCTATTAATTGCTCTTTTGTTTTAGGTTGTACAATTAGCGTTTCCATATACAAAAATACGCATTAATTAATAAAATAAGATATTGCCGGGGGCAGGATATAACAATGGTAATTTCCACAAAAAAAGGCGATGAGTTTTAAACTCACCGCCTTTCATCAATATAGCTAAGTCTTATGCTTTTTTAGCAGCAGGCTTGGCTGCAGGTTTCTTTTTGGTTTCGGTATAAACCGCGCCACCCAGGGCCAGTACCAACAGGATAGATCCTGCTAAAGAGATCTTCTCGCCGGCATAGTAGGAGGTTGGATGGAATATAAATTCAATTTTATGGTTACCAACTGGTATCTCTGCTGCGCGTAAAAGATAATCAGCACGGAAATATGGTTTTTCAGCACCGTCAATCAGCATTTTCCAGCCAGCATTGTAATATATTTCAGAGAAAACAGCAACCTGTGCCACAGTTGAACCACTTTGATAAACCAAATGCTCTGGTGCGTAGCTAACCAATTTAATAGTTGCTGATGGATCGTTCCCCACAGCTTTATCATCAATAAGGTTTTTGTATTGCTTATCAACAATAGCTTCATCTTTTGGCGAAAAGCTACTGATGGCCTGCATTTCCTGATCGGCATTATCGGCATATTTAACGCTTTTTACAAACCAGGCATTACCGCATGCGGTTGCGTTGGCTTGCATAGATGCATTGCCCGTTTTAGGATCAGCAGTTATAATGTATTTGGTATTTAGCATATCCAATACATCTTGATTAACACTTTTGGTAAATTGATTTTGAATCAGCTCATCAAAACGTCTTAATCGGGCAGAATGAAAACCGCCCACTGTTTTGTAAAAATATGACGAAGTTGCTTCCTGAAAAGGCAACTGAAGACTCAAGTCCATTACCCTGAAGTTTGGATCAGGATCCTTCATAATAAACTGATCAACCTCGCGCGGTGTATACTGCTGACCCAGATCGGCAGATTTTTCAACAAACTTGCTATCCGTCAGGTAACGTTTATCAACACCCCACATATCAACTAAAACAATAACTGCCAAACTTAATGCGGCAATGTTTGCGGTGATCTTTTGTTTGATGATTAACCAGATCAGCCCGGCAGTTAGTAACACAAAAATTAGCGAGCGGATGGCATCGCCACGCTCAAAGCTTACCCTGTCATCAACTATCGCTGCGGCTACCTGGTTTGCCATTCCCACATTGCCTTTGAAAATCTGCGTTAAATTATTTACTAAAGCCAAATGCTCATCTGATTTAAAGCTCAAAACGGTACCTGGTATAGCTATCATAATCAGTAGCAAACCAGCGGTTATGTAAAAAGCGATTTTGGCGCGTTTAAAAATAAGAGCCTTATCTGTATTGGTTATTACCTCATTAATAGCAAGCAAGGCCAGTATCGGGAAGCAAAGGGCTGCTATAACCAAAGTTGATTCAACCGCCCTGAACTTGTTGTACATAGGCACGTAGTTGAAAAAGAAATCAGAAATAAAAGGCAGGTTTTTACCAAATGATAAAAACATACTTAACAAAACGGCACTTAACAACCACCATTTAATATGGTTTTTAACTATGAGTAAGCCCAAAATAAACAGAAAACAAATGGCGGCACCAAAATACCATGGGCCATAGGTGCTTGGCTTATTACCATAATATAATTGTTGCGATGCAAATCCCCGGGCTTGCTCTGCATCAACTCCATTATCGGTAAGTATTTTTACAGTTTTTGAATCACTGTCAACAACAGAACTGGAACCACCACCATAAGCATTGGGTATTAAAAATGTAAGGCATTCTCCTACACTCTGGCTCCAGGTATAAGCATAATCTTTAGCAAGGCCATGGTTTGGCCCTTCGTTGCCTTTTGATGTTAAATTGGCTTTACCCCTGATGGTATATTGGCTGTATTCGTAAGTTGTCCATAAAGTGCCTGCGTTTACAGCTACAGCCAATAATATAGCTCCCACCAGAAAACTTACAGACTTAAAAAAGGGTATAGTTTGCTTGTTTTTTATAGCATGATAAAGTTCAAACCCCAATAATATAAATACAGTTAACAGCAAGTAATAAGTCATCTGTACGTGGTTCGATCTGATTTCCATGGACAAGAAGAAAGCCGTAAGTGCCCCACCTAATAAATACCTGCCCCGCAGTGTTAAAATAATACCCGCTATTATTGGGCAAAAGAAAGCTATGGCATAGGCCTGGTTGGAGTGTCCTGCCGATATATATATAAAGTTATAGGATGAAAACGCAAAGGCTATGGCGCCAGCCGCAGCCAGCCATGGCTTAAGCTTTAATGCGCTGAACAGAAAATAAGCCCCCAACAGATATAGTAATACCGTATCAACAGGGTTAGGGAATATAACTTTTAAAATGTCAATTACATGCGATGCGATGTTTGAGGGAAAGGCTGCCCATATCTGGTATGAAGGCATACCACCAAACATTTGGTTGGTCCATAACGGACCGCGGCCTGTTGCTGCTTTAACAGCATTGATCTCTCTTTGCATGCCCTGGGCCTGCGCCACATCCTCCTGAAATAATACTTTTCCCTGGATTAAAGGACTAAAGAAATAAGCGTAGGAAATTGCTATAAGAATAGCTACAATAATGAGGTGAACACTATTACGTTTAAACCAGTTGTTCATTTAAGTTTTTTGAAATGGATAATATATATTCCTCAAAAATAGAAATTTGAATGAGAAATAAGCGAACCAAGAATTAAGATATAAGAATTAAGATAAAAGCGTCGAAAAAAGGTTTAATTGACCACTATTTAATCTGAATATGATGTAGCGGTTATTATTGCAGATGAGTTTCCTGGCTCTTGAACTCTAAACTCTTGACTTCTATATTAGCAGTTAAGTTCGCGGCTGCGCAGCAGAAGAAACAGCAGAATCATGCCGGCAATGCTGACGGCATAGGCTATGATCCGGGATTTGTTATAATCTTCGCGGTATTTGCGAATATTGAAAAAGTTGTAGAGGGCCAGCGCTGCTAAAACCACCCAAAAAAATGTATTGATTTTGGCGCAGGCAGCAAATAGTTGTATTGTAACTGCAAATACAATGTAGTTGGCAACAATAAGTGTAACAGATTCAGGGGTGTTGTTATGGTTCGGTCTTCTTTTATATACTTCTTCAGGTAGCATATATGTTATTTAACTTCTTCATAATCAACAAATTCGCCTTCGGAATCGGGTACAGTGCCTTTTTTTCCTTGCGGAATATAATCAACTTTGATAGCGCCTTCAGGTTTCCGTGACTGACGATATTGTTGTTGCTGCTGTTGTTGCTGCTGCGCTTTATTTACCACGCTTTCAAAAAGTACAGGTATTAAATAGCGCATTAAGCTGCGTATTATATATAATATGCAAATTGATATGAGTAAAAAACGAATTAAAAGCATTGCATTAAATTTTAGCTTACAAATATAAGTATATAACGTTAAAATTGTTTCATTATGATGGTATTGTCTTTTTGGGCATTAGCCTGTATACTAAATAGTTTGTCATGCTGGACGTAGTGAAGCATCTATTGTCCGATATGTATGGTTGCGAATAGATCCTTTGTTCCTCAGGATGACAAACTAATAATTTCATCTAAAACTTCTCCTCCATCATTTTTTCCATGGCAAACATTTCATCACGTAGTTTGGCTGCCAGTAAAAAATCCATGTTTTTGGCGGCGGCCAGCATTTCTTTTTTGGTGTTCTCTATTGATTTTTTAATGTCGGCCTTGGTCATGTATTGTACAATTGGGTCGGCGGCCAGGGTTGCTACATCAGCTTCTACATAGGCCTGTTGCACACCGCCTTTAAAATCAACCACGGATGTTTGCTCCATAATTTCCTCGCGCGTTTTACCTACCGTAGTTGGCGTTATGCCATGAGCCGTATTATAGGCCATCTGTATATCACGACGGCGGTTGGTTTCGTCCATGGTTATCTGCATGGAGTCGGTTATCTTATCGGCATACATAATAACCCTGCCCCGATCATTACGGGCAGCGCGACCAATGGTTTGTATCAATGACCGTTCTGAACGCAGAAAACCTTCCTTATCTGCATCTAAAATAGCCACTAAAGATACTTCTGGAAGGTCGAGCCCCTCGCGCAACAGGTTGATACCTATCAGCACATCAAACTCGCCCAGGCGAAGGCCTCTCAATATCTCTACCCTTTGCAGGGTTTTTACTTCTGAGTGTATATAGCGGCACTTGATACCCAGCCTGTCCATATACTTGGCCAGTTCTTCGGCCATACGTTTCGTGAGGGTGGTAACCAGTACACGGTCGCCCATTTTTACGGTTTTATCCACCTCGTCAAGCAAGTCATCAACCTGGTTTATTACCGGGCGTACATCAATAACGGGGTCAAGCAAGCCGGTCGGCCTTATCACCTGTTGCACTACTACACCTTCCGATTTCTCCAGTTCAAAATCGCCGGGTGTGGCGCTTACATAAATGGTTTGTGGGGCCAGTTTTTCAAACTCCTGGAAATTAAGTGGACGATTATCCAACGCAGCCGGCAGGCGGAAGCCATAATCAACCAATGACATTTTACGCGACCTGTCGCCACCATACATGGCCCTGATCTGCGGAACGGTTACGTGGCTCTCATCAATCACCATCAGGTAATCATCCGGGAAATAATCCAGCAGGCAGAAGGGGCGTGCCCCCGGCAACCTGCCATCAAAAAAGCGCGAATAATTTTCAATACCTGAGCAATAACCCAGCTCGCGTATCATTTCCAGATCGTAGTTAACCCTTTCTTCCAAACGTTTGGCTTCCAGGAAACGGCCATCGCCAATAAACTGCTTTTTGCGTGTTTCCAGTTCTTCCTGTATGGCCCAGATGGATTGGATAAAACGCTCGCGCGGAGCTACGTACAAGTTGGCCGGATACACGATCATGTGGGTCATTTTTTCGACGGTTTTTCCCGTGCTTACATCAAAGGCGGTTAGCTCTTCAATATCATCGCCAAAAAAAGAAATACGATAGGCATAATCCAAATACGCCGGAAAAATATCGACCACATCACCCTTCACACGGAAAGTTCCTCGCTTAAAATCGGCGGTAGTGCGGGCATATAAAATCTCGACCAGGCGATGCAGGAAGGCATTACGGCTAATGCGTGTACCTACGGCGAACTTGAAAACCGACTGCGCAAAATCCTCAGGATTCCCCATACCATAGATACAGGATATAGACGATACCACGATAACATCCCTGCGCCCCGACATCAATGCCGAGGTAGTGCGTAAACGCAGTTTTTCAATTTCTTCGTTTATCTGCAGGTCCTTTTCAATATAAGTGTTGGTGGTGGGTATAAATGCTTCGGGCTGGTAATAGTCATAGTACGATACAAAGTAGTTTACCGCGTTTTCCGGGAAAAACTGTTTGAACTCGCCATACAATTGGGCTGCCAGCGTTTTATTATGACTCAATATGAGTGTAGGCTTTTGTGTTTGCTGTATAACATTGGCAACCGAAAATGTTTTACCCGATCCGGTAACACCCAACAGGGTTTGAAAAGGATCGCCATTATTTACACCCTCAACCAGTTGCCTGATAGCTTCGGGCTGATCGCCGGTGGGGAAGTATTGGGAGGTTAAATTAAAATCCATGTGTAATGTAAAAATACGAATAAGAAAATAGGTTACACGCTGTATGTGGCACGTTTTACGTTCCGGTGATCAATTTTTAGTTAAAATTCGATAAGCCTTATATAAACTGTCAATACCTGATATTGTTACAATATAAATCATAAAAAGGTATCATATTATAATATTCAATATAAATAATTATGTAGCTTTAATTCGTCTTTAAACTCCTAAGCCGACCTCTTTCAAAACAGCGATTATTTATTATCTATTTCATAGCTTTTATCGAATACTAACCATAAATTTCAATCGAATGAGAACTAAATCGTTTTTTTATTTGTCGCTACTTATTGCTGCGGGTATGTTTCAGAGTTGTAAAAAAGGAGCTGCCGCAAGCAACCAGACCGGGTTAAAAGCATCATCGCTTAAACTGAATTCCACAACCTCAAATGCTGATCTGATCGCTTACAAAAACAGTCAGCATCATTTGTTTCTGGGCTTTTTGGTGGGAGATGGGAATGATCCGGTTGCTAGCTATAATCCGGCCAATGCCCCTGATAGTGCCGACTTTTTAGAGTTTTTTGCCGGACGTGATACCGTAAAGGCTGATTGGCGTACGGCGCAGGCTAAAGGAACTAGGATTGTGGTTTGCCATTTCTTGTCCGACGCTTATTTCGATGGTTCATCAAAAGATCCTGCTACTCAAGTACCGGGTTATGTTAATCCTCCTGGTTTTAATCAAACAACGCCCACCTCAACAAGCACCTATGATCATTGGGCCAGGGACATGTATGCACAGCACATCACTAATGATCAACTGGACGGTATCGACCTTGATATTGAGTCCGGAACGCTTGGCGGGCAGGTGCCAACAACCACCCAGGCTGCCAGTCTTTTAGTATCGGTGGCTAAATATTTCGGCCCAAATTGTACGCAATGTACTGTTCCATCAGGCGCAAAAAAGCCACTGTTCTTTTATGATACCGATGGAACCGGTGGTGGGTCTTCTGCTGCGATGTATGGTAATCATAAAAGCAATTATGATTATGTGGTATTTCAATCATACACAACCGGCAGCCATGCCTGGAGCGGCACCGGTACGGCGAGTTTTCCGGCTTTAGTAAATACTTATGGATTGGATAAGTTGATTTTCCTGGTTAACGGCGATAGTTTTAAATATCCTAACGGTAGCGAAGATCAAACCGGCGGCGATGCCAAAGCCACCTCTGATCTGTATAGCTATGCCAATTGGGTTAAAAGTAATAATGGGGTAGGCGTTGGCGTTTACCGTATGAGCAGGGATTATAATCATGTGCCGCCCTTTGCGGTTAGCCGGAAAGCTATACAGCTCATGAACCCATCAGGAAATTAACATAAACACGCCACTGCTTAAATAATTGCGTAAATTTAAACCATGACTTTTATCCTCAATAAAACCAATACCATTGCCAACCAGTTTTTGGCCGAACTGCGGGATGCGGATATTCAGCAGGATAAAACACGCTTTAAACGTAACCAGGAAAAGCTGGGTGAAATACTGGCTTATGAGATCAGTAAGACACTTAAGTATGAGGTTAAGGAGGTTCAAACGTCATTGGGTACAGCTGCTGTTCATGTGCCTGTTGATCAACCGGTACTGGGAACCATTTTACGGGCCGGACTTCCTTTTCATCAAGGGTTTATGCATTATTTTGATCATTCACCCTCCGCGTTCATAACGGCTTACCGTAAAGTAAAGCGGAGTGGTGATTTTACAATACAAGTTGACCATATATCAGCCCCAAGCCTTGATGATAAGATATTTATTTTATGCGATACCATGCTGGCCACAGGGCAAAGCATAGTAGTGGTTTGTAAGGAACTGATGGCCCAATATAAAATCAAAGAGCTGCACATAGCCGCTGTTATTGCGAGTACCGAAGGCGTAGCCCATGTAAGGGCAAACCTGCCCAAAGCAAAACTATGGTTATGTGCCCTTGATGAAGAAATGACCAGCAAGGCCTACATAGTACCCGGTCTGGGCGATGCCGGCGATCTGGCTTTTGGGGATAAAGCCTGAGTGATTTCGGAATTCGGATGTTCGATTTGGGATTTATTATAGCTGTTTATCATTAATTTTACCATCATAAATAAACACGCATCATTGCCACGCTACGCAATGACGCATAATGATAAACACCTTCTCTCCAATGAAAAAAATATTACTGCTTTCATTCCTGTTATCCTCCAAGATCGCGTTTTCGCAGGTGGATACCTCTATTGTAAAATTCCAAAACCCATCGTCAGTAAGTACACCTAAAGGGTATTCGCATGCAGCCGAGATTGATCTGGGCAATAGCAAAATGCTTATTCTGTCCGGGCAGGTAGCTTTTGATAATAAGGGTAATTTGGTAGGTAAAGGTGATTTGACCAAACAAACCGAACAGGTTTTCTTAAACATCAAAAACATTGTTGAAAACGCCGGCGGAACAATGGATAATGTAGTTAAATTGGGCTGTTATCTGCTTGATGTTAACCAGATACAAGCTTTCAGGGAAATAAAGGACAAGTATATTAATCTAAAAAAACCACCAACAAGTACCTTGGTTCAGGTAAGTAAATTGTTCAGGGACGATGTACTGATTGAGATTGAAGCAACCGCCATTATCCCCAATAAAAAATAAATAAAAACAGGGATAAAGATTAAAGCCTTAAATTTGTACCGTACTCAAAAGAATAAAAAACGCGTCATTGCGAGGTACGAAGCAATCTCTACACAGGCAGGTCAATTATGCATTTCCGCTCGCTCTGTATAGCATAGAGATTGCTTCGTACCTCGCAATGACGTATTGGTAAATATCAATAAATGAAACCCCAAATCAAATACAAACACATCTTCTTCGATCTTGATCATACCATATGGGATTTTGATAAAAACGCCGAGGAAACACTACACGAGCTTTATCATATTCATCAACTGCACACCATCGGGTTAACATCGGCCGATTTGTTTATCGAAACCTATACTCGCCATAATCACCAGCTTTGGGCACAATACCATGTTGGTGAAATTACCAAAGACGAATTACGTGATGCCCGGTTTAAAAAAACATTTATAGAACTGGGCCTGGATCCGGCCATCATTCCTGTTGATTTTGAGGATGCTTATGTAAAGCTTTGTCCTACTAAAACCAACCTGTTCCCGTATGCGCACGAAACGCTGCAATACCTGCAGGGTAAATACACGCTGCACTTAATATCCAACGGGTTTAAAGATTCGCAGCAATTAAAAATAGCGGGTTCAAATCTTGCAGGCTATTTTCAACACATCATTGTGTCTGAGGATGTGGGCGTTAACAAACCTGACAAGGCCATATTTGAGTATGCCGTTAACCTGGCTGGTACCAGCAAGCAGGAAAGCGTTATGATAGGCGACAGCTTGGAGGCCGATGTATACGGGGCATTGAATTTTGGTATGGATGCTATTTATTTTAACCCGTTTAGCACACCCAAGCCCAGCGATGTGCCCTTGCAGATTACTCATTTAAAAGAGCTAACTTTATTATTATGAGCATTACAAAGGAATATAAAGGCATAGTAGCGGCATTTGATCAATACCGCGAACAGCTGGGTATTATTCCTGATGAGCTATTTGCCGAAACCCCAAAGGAGGGTTGCTGGTCATATGCCGAGGTTTATAGTCATGTAATGCAGGCTACGCTGTCATCATCCATTGCTATTGAACGTTGTTCGCATAGTAATTGCCCACCTACAACGGAGGGTTTAACCTTGCAGGGCCGTTTTACGCTGTGGTTTGGTTGCTTTCCGCCGGTACGGATCAAAATGCTGGATATCATGAATGTAGAGAAAATCAGTAAGGAGGATGCCCGTAACCTGATTATCAAATGCCGCAAACGGATGGAAACCATTATGCCCCTTATTGTAAATGCGCCGATTAATGTGCGGTATAAACACCCGCGCCTGGGTATGCTTAATGCAAAACAATGGTTTAGGTTTACCCGTATACATTTACAGCGCCATTTGAAGCAAATAGATGAAATCAAAAATAAATTTCACGCGGCGTGAAACCTTTTATATTTAACAGAGTCTTAACAGTAAGATAATTTTAGTTTACCGACATTTGTTAAAATCATTTAGCGATGAATTTTGAATACGCATACTTGGTTGTTATAAGTTTACTCCTCCTGGTAGGAGCCTTTTATGTCAGCCCTTATGAACTGAATGTTAATGAAGACGAAGACGACGAGTAATCGTTTGTTAATCCATTCAACTATAAATGTTAACCGGTATTATTTACCGGATGTGAAACTAACCCCCAAACTTTAATGTCAAAACGTGAAGTAGATATCGTAGTAATATCTGACGTGCACCTAGGTACATACGGTTGTCACGCCAAAGAATTGCTTAAATATTTGAAAAGCATCAAACCTAAAATGCTTATTCTTAATGGCGATATTATTGACATATGGCAGTTTAGCAAATCGTACTGGCCTGAGGCTCATATGAAAGTGGTGCGCCGTATACTTAAATTTGTAACCGATGGCATACCGGTACATTACCTAACTGGTAACCATGATGAGATGCTGCGCAAATTCACCGATTTTAATCTCGGATCGTTCCAGCTCCTCAATAAAGTGGTATTAAATATTGATGGTAAACGTGCATGGATATTTCATGGCGATATATTTGACGTTACCATGCAGCACTCCAAATGGCTGGCTAAGCTGGGTGCGGTAGGGTATGATACCCTTATTTTGATCAATAGTTTGTCTAATTGGTTTTTAACAGCCCTGGGTCGTCAAAAAATGAGCTTTTCGCAAAAAATAAAAGCAAGGTTTAAAGAAGCTGTAAAATTTATTAACCAGTTTGAACAAACCGCAGCAGACCTGGCTGTAGATAAAAACTACCAATATGTAATTTGCGGACATATACATCATGCCGAAATCAGGGAAATACCCAATACTGATAAAACCGGTTCTGTACTATACTTAAACTCCGGTGACTGGGTGGAGAGCCTGACCTCGCTGGAATACTATAACGGCGAGTGGAAAATATTCAAGTACAACCCCGATGATTTTAATACCGATGCCGACGAGGATGACAAAACCGACACCGAGGATCTGGATGCCAAAATGGATGTTAAAAGCCTGCTGGAGCGCTTTAAGCAAGAAGAGTCTCATTGATGATGGACATTGGGATTGAGAGCGTAAGGAACCATGATCTTTAACCGTATTGCTATTACCTTTAAATTCTTGGTCCCTAAATCCTATAGTCCGAAAATCCGTTTTCTTTACTAACTTGACCCCCGCAATTAAAAACTATGAAATTGATGTTTGAAACTGTAACGGAAGTGGATCATCTGCCATCTCAGTTAAAGGTTTAAAACACGCGCGTACCACCATGAAAATACTTTTTGCCATACAGGGAACCGGTAACGGACATATTAGCCGGGCTCGTGAAATTGTGCCTTTACTACAGCAATATGGCGAAGTTGACCTCCTGGTAAGCGGCACCGAAGCCGAGGTTTCTTTATCGCAGCCCCTTAAATACCGTTTCCATGGCTTTAGCTTTGTGTTTGGTACCAATGGCGGGGTTGATAACTGGGCCACCTATAAGATCATGAACCTGCGTCAGCTTTGGCGTGATATGCACAGTCTGCCCCTGAATCAGTATGATTTGATCATTAATGATTTTGAACCCGTGAGCGCCTGGGCCTGCCGGTTGCAAAAAGTGCCGTCGGTATCCTTGAGTCACCAATGTTCATTTGTGTCGCCAAAAACGCCGCGACCTGCAAAATGGAACTATGCGGAATGGCTGTTTAAATATTATTCGCCAACCACACATCATGTAGGTTTCCACTTTGAACGGTATGATGATTTTATACATACCCCGGTGATTAGGAGTGGCATTCGTGAAATGGAAACGGCAAATCTAGGCCATTATACGGTTTATCTGCCTGCTTATGATGATAAAATACTGCTCAAGCATTTAAGTCAGACAGCTGCTAAATGGCAAATTTTTTCAAAACGGCAAAAAACACCCTATCAGTCAGGCAACATCGAAATATTCCCGGTAAATAACGAGGCCTTTAATAAAAGCCTGGCCAATTGTGAAGGTTTGCTTACCGGTGGTGGCTTTGAAGGTCCTGCCGAAGCCTTATTTTTAAAGAAAAAGGTGCTGGTGATACCCATGAAGGGGCAATATGAACAGCAATGTAACGCCCTGGCGGCATCAAAAATGGGAGTACCGGTAGTTAATGAGATCAATGAAAAATTTGCCGGTCATCTTAATAACTGGATACAGAACGGAAAAATAGTAGACGTGAATTTTCCGGATGAAACCGCTCAAATAGTTGATAATTTAATAAAGCAGTACGCGAGGAAGTAGGATTTTTGGACTATGAGACTATGGGAGTATAGGATTTTGAGGAGCAAGGATTTCTTATTCCTTTAAATATCTTTATTCCGCATTCCAAAAATCCTTACCCCTTATCTCCCAGTCCTAAAGTCCCATAGTCTCATAGTCCAAAACATCAGTTTTTCTGCTAATTTTACCCCCGCAAAATAGCACACCTGTATATGATCAATATTTTCAGATCCTTTAACCCGTTGAACGTTGTATGGCTGATCATCGTATTGTTCCTGTCGCGCGTAGGCTATTTGTTTCATGTGCCCGATAAACTGGAATTTATTTTTGTAGAGCCCTTTGCCAGGTTATTAGTTCCGGTAGCTTATGAGTACGCCCTGTCACCAGCTGTAAATGTTTTATTGGCGGCTGTATTGGTGTTTGCACAAGCGGTGTTGCTTAATTACCTGATTAACTTTTATAATTTATTGGGTAAACCCAGCTTTTTACCTGCATTAATGTATGTAACGCTTTCAGGTTTGTTCGTACCGTTTTTAATATTAAGCGCCCCCTTGATCTGTAATTTTTTGCTGATATGGATGCTATATAAAGCATTCAGTCTTTATAAAGGCGAGGATGCCAAATCAACGGTTTATGATATGGGTATGATTGTGGCACTGGGGTCATTGATCTATTTCCCATTCATCTATTTGATTTTGGTGATATGGATAGCGCTCGTTCTTTTTAAACCCTTTAACTGGCGCGAGTGGGTGGCCGGTATATTAGGTTATGCCACTATATTTTTCTTCCTGGCGGTTTTTTATTACCTGAATGATCGTATAAAAGGATTTTACAATATCTGGTCGCCTTTAGGTACCAAATTCCCTGATCACATCAGCATAAACTCCTATAATTATCTGCTGCTTATACCAGTTGTGTTAATACTGGTGCTCTGTTTTTTTAAATTACAGCAAAATTTCTTTAAAAGTTATGTACAAACGCGTAAATCTTTTCAGCTTTTATTTTTTATTTTTCTGATAGCCGCGTTCTCCTTTTATGTAAACGCATCGTTCCATTTAAATCACTTTTTATTGTGTATTGCGCCTGCCGCGGTGTTTTTTGCCTACTATTTTCTGTACGCTACCCGCAAATGGTTGTACGAAGGCCTGTTTTTATTGCTGCTAATCAGCATCATCTGCTTTCAGTTTAACAAATTTTAACTTTTACATTCGTTCAAATTTCAGCGGTTATATTAGTTTTGTAACATGAAATTTGGAGTAGTTATATTTCCCGGATCAAATTGTGATGAAGACATCATATATGTATTAGAAAAAATAATGGGTCAACAGGTGGTAAGGTTATGGCATAAAGACCATGATTTGCAGGGTGTTGACTTTGTTGTTTTACCGGGTGGTTTTTCTTTTGGCGATTATCTTCGTTCAGGTGCCATATCCCGTTTCTCACCAATTATGCAGGAAGTTATACAGTTTGCTGCAAAAGGTGGTTATGTGATGGGTATTTGTAATGGTTTCCAGATATTGGCTGAAGCAGGTTTGCTTGATGGCGCTTTATTACATAACGTAAACCGCAAGTTTATTTGCCGCAATATTTACTTAAAACCACAAACAACCAAATCATTGCTTACTGCCCAGTTAGTACAGGATCAAGCCTACAAAATTCCTATCGCTCATGGCGAGGGTAATTACTTTGCCGATGCTGATGTAGTAAAGGCGCTTAATGATAATGAGCAGGTATTGTTCAGGTATTGTGATGAGGCTGGTAATATTGTTGATGAAGCAAATCCTAACGGATCATTGCAAAACATTGCCGGTATTTGTAATGCCAACAGGAATGTGTTTGGTTTAATGCCGCACCCTGAACGCGCTGCCGATAGTTTGCTGGCTAATGAAGATGGACTGGCTATTTTTGAATCTATATTATCATTAGTTAAGGCCTGATGACCAATCTGGTTATCGATATTGGTAATACGTATACAAAAATTGCAGTTTTTAAGCTGGATGAATTGCTTGCAGTTGTACAGTTAGAAACGGTTGGTACTGATACACTGGATAGTTTTTTAGATAATTATAAAATTGACAGGGCAATAATATCATCTGTTAAAACGGGTATTGAAGCTTGGCAAACTGATTTGGGCGCAAAAATTCCGCTAACCTATTTCAACGCCTTAATAAGAAATAGTATACAGAACCATTATTTAACCCCCGACACATTGGGTACTGATCGTTTGGCAGCTGTTATTGGTGCCAGTCATATGTACCCTGGTGTAAACAGTCTGGTAATAAACGGAGGCACCTGCATAACATATGACCATATTGACGCAGGCGGAAATTATTTTGGAGGCAGTATATCACCGGGTTTAAATATGCGTTATAAAGCTTTAAATTATTATACAGCCGGTTTGCCATTAATTAGTACAGATGCGGCCTTTAATGCTGCTTACGGAAACAATACAGAAACCGCTATACGTTCAGGCGTACAAAGCGGGATAAAATATGAGTTAATGGGGTTTATTGAAAGTTATAAAACAAATAACACCCCGCTGAATATCATACTAAGCGGGGGCGATAGTATTTTTTTTGATACTCTATTGAAAAATAGCATCTTTGCCCCCTATATTAAAATTGAACCTTATTTGGTTTTAAAAGGATTAAACGCAGCTATACAAAAGCATAATGATTAAATATACCAGGTTTTTTATAACACTTTTATTTGCTGTTATTGCATTTGCAGCACATTCACAATCAACGGCAACTTCAAGTTCTCCATATTCAAGGTACGGTATCGGCGATATTGACCCTCAGTTGATGCCGCAAAATGCAGGTATGGGTGGTATTGGTGTGGCTACAAACAAAATAAGTTTGTTTAACAATATTAACGTTATAAATCCAGCTTCATATGGAGCTATAAACCTTACTACTATTGATATAGGCCTTTACGCTAACTTTGTAACCCTGAACCAAACCGGTTCAACAAGTCAGAATAATAGTAATTTCAGACTTAGTCACGTTGCATTTGCTGTACCGGTAACAAAACGTTCGGCACTAAGCTTTGGTTTGCTTCCGTACAGCGAGCGCGGGTATAACTACACGCAAACTGTTAAAGGTACGGGTACTACCTCGGCAGCCGATACCAATACTACCAATTATAATTACAGTGGCGATGGTGGTTTGTCAAAAGCTTACATAGGTTACGGTTTTGGCATAGGCAAGCACCTTTTATTAGGTGGTAATGTATCCTATATTTTTGGTACTTTAAAAGATATCAGCACAACCGAAATTTCAAATCTTAACCCCGACGGTGTAATAAATACCAAAATTGAGCAAAGTAATTCTATTGGTGGTTTAAATTATGATTTCGGGCTTCAATATTCATTTGATTTTTCAGAAACCAAGCACTTGGTACTCGGGTACTCCGGATCGGCAAGCTCAAAACTAAACTCGCAAAGCAGCTTTGTTGTATATCAGTATAGAAATGATAACAGTGGTAATGAAGGCACTCCGCTGGATAGTATTATCAATAAACAAGACCCTAAAACAAAAATAAAACTGCCGCTAACTAACCGTTTTGGTATATCTTTTCAAAACGATGGTAAATTCCTGGTAGGTGCTGATTATACCATGAGCAAATGGACTGACCTTACCATAGGCGGTGTAAACCAGGGCTTGCAGGATAGCAGAACATTTAATATTGGTGGGCAGTATACGCCTAATATAGCTACCTTACGTAATTACCTTGCCTCGGTTGATTATCGTTTAGGCGCTATATATGATGAAACCTATATGGTTGTTAACAACACCAGAATTAAACGGTACGCCCTTACTGCAGGTTTGGGTATGCCTTTAAGACCAAATAACGGCAGCTTTTATAAGATCAATATTTCGGCAGAAGTTGGCCGGAGAGGTTCGTTGGTGAATGGCCTGGTACGTGAAAACTATGTAAATATTCACTTAGGTTTTACACTGAACGACAGGTGGTTCCAAAAATATAAATTTGATTAATCAAGCATTATGTATAACCGGGTAAAATATGTACATGGCTTATGCCTGTTGTTATTGCCCGTGTTTGCTTTTTGCATATCATCGTGCGAAAACGACCTGAACAAGGTGAAAGAAATAGCCTCAAATGAGGTTGGCGTTATAGTATCCCCCACTACCGGTGTTGATTTGATCATGAGCGATTCTGCAAAAATCACGCTGCACTTAACTGCCCCTTTATTGTTGGAGTATCAAACCAAGAAACCATATAAAGTAGCGCCTAAGGGTATAAAAGTTGTACACTATGATAAACTAACTCAAAAGGAGGATGGTACTATTACAGCAGATACCGGCATATTACACGAGGATACAAAATTATATGAGTTTCATAAAAATGTGGTAGCCACCAATGCTAAGGGCGAAACGTATAAATCAGAAGAGTTGTTCTGGAATGCAGTTACTAAAAGAGTATATTCTCACAAAAACGTAGAGGTTACCCTAAATGGGGGTAATGTAATGAATGGTGATGATTTTGAGAGCGATGATGCATTTCTGCACCCCACACTCAGGAATAGCAAGGGTATATTTCATGTAGATGAAAAGGCCACGCAATAACGTTTTTTTATCAGGAAAATTTTGTGTTATAGAATTTTACTAAAAATTGTATCTTGCGCCCTCTTTTGACGAATAGAAAATAATTATAAAAAGTATATGGGTATAATGGGTTATTTGCGCGAAAGAATGGGGACGATCCTCGCATTCTTTATCGGTTTCGCGCTTCTTGCTTTTATTGTAAGCGAGGTAGTAAGGTCTGGTGGTTCTTTTTTTAGGGACGACAGTAATGAGTTGGCTGTGGTAAATGGCCAAAAAGTGCCTTATGATGAGTTTAATAAAAAACTGGAGCAAAACACCGCTCAGTTTAAACAGTCTGGTCAAAATATTTCGCCACAAATTACCAGTTACATTCAGGAAAGTGTTTGGAATCAAATGCTAACCCAAATTCTTTTGGAAAAAGAGATTGAAAAAGTGGGTATTGTAGTAGGTGGCGATGAAATTGCAGCAATGACCGGTAATAGCAACCCCGATCCTCAGATTGCACGTCAGTTTTCTGATCCACAAACAGGTCAGTTTGATGTAAACAAGCTAAACCAGTTTAAAAGCTATCTGCAATCAGCCAAAGCTGATCCTGCACAGAAACAAGCCTGGGCTGATTTTATAATGCAACTGATAGAGGCAAAAAAACAAACTAAATACATGGCTTTGGTTAGCAATGGCTTGTATGTAAACTCCCTTGATGTTAAAGATGATTATGAAGCCAAAAACAAGCTGGTGAATTTCAAATACGCTACGCTTGACTATGCTTCAATCCCTGATGCCAAAGTTACTTTGACTGATGATGATTATAATACCTATTATAATGCACATAAAGAGGAATTTAAAAACCCGCAGGATGTAAGATCATTTGAGTATGTAAGCTTTAATGCTGCACCTTCAAAAGAAGATACAACCGCAATAAAGGCTGATGTTGATAAACTTGCTGAAAGTTTTAAAACCAGCACCAATGATTCACTTTTTGTGCAGATAAACTCTGAAACAAAAACACCACTTGTTTTTCAAAAAAAGGGCGGTCTTGATCCAAAGTTAGATACAGTAATGTTTAATGCAGCTAAGGGCTTTGTTTATGGTCCTTATGTATCAAACGGCAGCTATAAATTGGCAAAGCTTACTGACGAAAAAATTACTTTTGATTCGGTTAAAACCAGGCATATATTAATTAACCCAGCTACCGAAGGTGGTATTGATAAAGCGATAGCCAAAGCTGATTCGCTTAAAAAATTAATTCAGGGAGGTAAATCATTTACTGAGCTGGCTGCAACATATTCTTTTGATAAAGGAAGCGGCACTAAAGGTGGCGACATCCCTGCATTTGATGTTAATGGTACAATGGGCGGTGGTCAGGGACAGCTTGCTTCGGAGTATACCAACGCAGCTTTTAAAGCTGGTAAAGGCGATCTGGTTGTGGTTACCTCACAGTTTGGTGTACACCTGATTCAGGTTGAAGATCAGAAAGGATCTGTAAAAGTTGTTAAAGTGGCTGTTATTGATAAACCGATAACTGCCAGCAGCAAAACACAAACCATAGCTTACAGCAAGGCACAAGGATTTTTAGGTAACCTTACCAAGGATAACTTTGATGCCGAGATCAAAAAAGAAGGTTTAAAAAAGAAAGTTGCCGAAGATTTTACCGGCGTAACTTCAAGCTTGCCAGGCTTGGATAATGCAAGAGAAGTGGTTAGATGGGCTTATAAAGCCGAAAAAGGCGATATTACTGATAAAGTATTTACCGTTGGTGACCAATACGTAATTACCCGCTTAAGTGCAATTAAGCCAAAAGGTATATTAACGCTTGATGCGGTTAAAAAACAAATTGAGCCTGCTGTACGCAATGAAGTAAAAGCAAAACAACTGGACGAGAAACTCCTTGCTGGAGGTTCTTCAATTGATCAGGTGGCTCAAAAAACAGGCAGCAAAGTGGTTCCGGTACAGAACGTTGTTTTCGCTAACCCGGTTATCCCTGGCGCTTCATTGGAGTATAAAGTTATCGGTTCTATATTTGGTTCAAAGCTAAACACACTTTCAAAACCGGTTAATGGCCAGCAAGGGGTGTATGTATATGTTGTTGATAGTTTCACTAACCCTCCGGCACTAACCAATGGTTTAAGAGAAAAACAACAGATAGCTCAAGCCTTAGTACAACGCGCAGGCGGACAGGTATTGGATGCCCTGAAAGATAATGCCAATGTAAAAGATAACAGGGCGAAAATGTTATAAGAAAAATTTAAAGTAATTTTGTATCCGGAAGCAACTTAAAGGTTGTTTCCGGATTTTTTTTACTTTGACGTTTAGAAACGGCTGATTAGAATATAGTTTTTAGAGTTTAAGTTTTAGCATTTAGAATTTTACCATTATGGATATCCAGGAAAATATAGTGAATAAGGTGGCTCAAAGTGGCTTGGTTACTTTAGATCCTGCTGCTTTTTATCCTGCTGGCGAGCGTGTTATTTACGATATTAAAGGTAACCTGTTTCACGAGCTTATATTGCGTGAGAAGGATTTCAGAGATTTTGTAAAAGAGCATGACTGGACGCAGTATGAAGGTAAAAACGTAGGTATTACCTGTACTGCCGATGCCATTGTACCCGCATGGGCCTATATGCTGCTGGCCAACAGAATGGCTCCTTATGCCCGTGAAGTTGTTTTTGGTGATCAGGATGTTTTAGAAACAGTGCTCTTTGAAAAAGAAATATCAAAAGCTGATTTTGAACAATACCGTGATCAGCGTATTGTTTTAAAAGGTTGCGGTGATAACGCCGTACCGGTTTCGGCTTATGTTGAGTTAACCAGAAAATTAACACCCATAGTAAAAAGTTTGATGTTTGGCGAACCTTGCTCAACCGTCCCTATTTATAAGCGGAAAGATTAAATATTTGCTTCTTTTAATTAATGAATCTATTTATATGCCAACGCAATAAAAGTGGATTTAAACCATTTATTATAGCAGTTGTCATATCTTCACTCCAATAAATTCCCAGGAGCAGATTTATTGATGTAAAAGGAAACAGGGCCAATGAGAAAACACCTTTTTTACACTTTCTTCTTAATTTCATGCTATGGTAATGCTTTTTCGCAGGAGCTAACCAAGGTTAGTGAACCTATTTTTAAGGTAGGCGAAAAGTTGAGCTACAGGATGAAATATGGAATTTTTACTGCGGCCGAAGCCAATATAAGGGTAGAAGCCAGCGATAAAAAGTTTAACGGGCAGCCAACATTCCATTTAATTGCCGAAGGTAAAACAGCAGGTACTTTTGATATTTTTTACAAAGTGCGTAACAAATATGAATCATACGTAGATCAAAATACACTGCTGCCTTATTTTTATACCGAAGACCGGCACGAATCAAAATATAAACATACTGACAATGTAACCTTTGATCATGGGGAGAGCAAGGTAACTGCCGATAAAGGTGTATTTCCATTCAAAGGGAAAACGTTTGATTTTGTATCAGCTTATTATTTTGCCAGAGCTATTGATGTTTCAAAAATGAAGATCGGCGATAAATTTGAGTTGCAATATTTTCTGGAAGATGGATTTCACTCCATGGGTATAACTTACGTAGGTACCGAGGTTACAAGCTGTTCAATGGGTAAGTTTAACTGTCTTAAATTCAATCCAACCATTCTGCCGGGTCGTATTTTTAAAAAGGATAGTAAATTGTACCTTTGGATAACTAATGATGGTAATAGGATACCGGTAAGAGCACATGTAGAGGTTCTTTTAGGCAGTGTAACAATGGATCTGCAAGCGGCTACTGGTTTAAAATATCCATTAAACCCAATAAAAAAGTAAATTAGCATATGATCGAGGTTGGTAATGTATTGGTGCATGAGGATGTAGTGAAGGAAAATTTTGTTTGTAACCTAAACAAATGTAAGGGTGCCTGCTGCCTGGAGGGCGATTCTGGTGCACCATTAAACGCCGATGAGCTTGATATTTTAAAAGAAATATATCCAAAGGTAAAACCCTACCTTACCGAAAAAGGTATCAAAACCATTGAGAAGGTGGGTACCTACGTTAAGGATTTTGAAGGTGATTACACAACACCTTGTGTTGATGTAAACAAAGAGTGCGCATACGTAATATGGGAGAACGGTATCACCAAATGTGGCATCGAAAAAGCATATGAACAGGGAGCCATTAGCTGGAAAAAGCCAATCTCCTGCCATTTATACCCAATTCGTATTACTGCATATCCAGAGTTTGATGTATTGAACTATGACCGCTGGAGCATTTGTAGTGCGGCATGTTCATTTGGTGATGAGCTTAAAGTGCGTGTTCACGAATTTTTAAAAGATCCGCTTATACGCAAATACGGTAAGGAATGGTACCAGGAACTCGAAGACGAGGTTTCAGGTATTTAATCAGGGTAGATTTGGTGTAAAACGCATTAGGCCATTCTGTGTGTATTGTTATGCCGGTTTTTACAATTAATTTGGATAATATTGCATTCTAAACTTTTAGCCAATTTTAAATTTAATGAAAATAGCTTTAATAACAGGTATAACTGGGCAGGACGGTGCGTATTTAGCTGAATTTTTACTTAAAAAGAGCTATGAAGTACACGGTGTTAAACGGCGGTCGTCATTATTTAATACAGAACGTATTGATCACCTTTATCATGACCCGCATGAACCTAATGTAAAGTTTAAGCTTCATTATGGCGATCTTACAGATTCAACCAATTTAATAAGATTAATACAGGAAGTACAACCTGACGAAATTTACAATCTGGCAGCTCAAAGCCACGTAAAAGTAAGTTTTGAAACACCCGAATACACAGCCAATGCCGATGGTATAGGGGTCCTGCGTATTTTAGAGGCAGTAAGATTATTAGGGCTAACCAAAAAAACGCGTATATATCAGGCTTCAACGTCTGAGCTTTATGGATTGGTGCAGGAGGTGCCGCAAAGCGAAACCACTCCTTTTTACCCACGGTCGCCATACGCGGTAGCTAAGTTATATGCTTACTGGATAATTGTAAATTACCGCGAAGCGTACGGTATGTTTGCCTGCAACGGTATTTTGTTTAACCATGAAAGCCCAATAAGGGGCGAAACTTTTGTTACCCGTAAAATTACCCGTGCAGCTTCAAAAATAGTCTTGGGCCTGCAGGATTGCCTTTATGTTGGTAATCTTTCGGCACAGCGCGATTGGGGACACGCCAAAGATTATATTGAAGCGATGTGGCTGATGCTGCAACAGGATAAAGCCGAAGATTTTGTAATTGCTACAGGTGTTACCACCACTGTGCGCGATTTTATAAAGATGACTTTCAACGAGTTAGGTATTGAAGTGGAGTTTAGTGGTAAGGACGAATATGAACGTGGCGTAATTATTGATATAGATCAGCAAAAAGCTGCTGAGCTTAACCTAAATATTGAATCCTTGAGGTTTGGACAAACCGTTGTTAAAGTTGACGCTAAATATTTCAGACCAACTGAGGTTGAACTGTTAATTGGCGATGCATCAAAAGCCTTCGAAAAACTGGGTTGGAAACCTAGATACGATTTGCTGGCCCTGGTTGCTGATATGGTGCAATCAGATTTGCAATTGGTTAAAAAGGATGAATATTTGAAAAAAGGAGGCTTTAAAACGCTTAATTATTTTGAATAACCTTAACTTACTTTATCAATTCTGTACATGAAGAAAATATTACTTACCAGCGCTATACTATTATTTTTAATAAGCGGAATTGTAAAAGCACAATCTGTATATCAGCCTTATTCGTACCAATTCTATCAAAAACTTGATGCCGACGTTTATTCAACTAAAACGCGTGTGCACAGTGCTTTAAAGCCGCAATTTGTTGATGACTCCCTGCTGAAACAGCATTACGACTCGTTAATGAACATAAGAGGCTTTAAAGGGAGGTTCTTTAATCAGCACCAAATAGACATTAAAAGAGCAGGTTATACCTTTTATACCGATCTGTTACCTGATTTTAACCTCAGTCGTGATTTTGAGGGAAAAAGAAACACCAACTCCGGCTCGCTGGGTTTACAGCTTGGCGGTACCGTGGGCAGTAAATTTTATTACAATGTAAGCGCTTATGAAAACAGAGCAGTTTTACCGGAGTACCTGGCTACCTACACTAACCAGACGGGTATAGCGCCAGGACAAGCCTATGCAGGCATTTATGGTAACGAATACCGTTGGTCATACATCACCGCATTAGCTTCATTTACGCCCAATAAATATTTAAATATAACCGCAGGGCGCGATAAAACCTTTGTAGGCGATGGATACCGTTCTTTGCTTTTATCTGATTATGCTTCGCCATATCCATTTTTGAAATTAACAGCTACACTTGGCAATGTGAAATATATGGCCATGTGGACCTATTTTAATGATCCCTTATCTATGAAAGTGGATAACGGTGACAGAAAAAAGTTTGGTGTATTCCATTATCTGGACTGGAATGTGAATAATAGGCTCTCGTTGGGTTTCTTTGACTCCATCATATGGGCGGCTAAAGACGATGGAGGCCATTCACGGGGCTTTGATTTTACTTATTTAAATCCCATTACCTTTTTAAGGCCGCTTGAGGCCACAAACGGTTCGCCAGATAACGCAATGATAGGACTTACGGCTAAATATAAGCTTACTGATGGCATTACTGCTTATGGTCAATTTGCCCTGGATGAGTTTGAGGCTAAAAACTTTTTTTCAAGCAATGGCAGCGCGCGTAATAAATATGGCTGGCAGTTTGGATTCAGGGGAGCAAATCTATTTAGCGTACAAGGCTTAAATTATCTGCTTGAGACCAATAATGTAAAACCTTATACTTATTCTGAACGTAGCTCTGTAATTAATTATTCAGAAAATGGTGAGCCATTAGCGCATCCCTGGGGTGCAAATTTTAGGGAAGTTGTTGGTTTGTTAAACTATTCTTATAAAAGGTTTGATTATTCATTTGAGGCCGATTATGGCCATTATGGTTTGGATACCGATTATATGAATTTTGGTAAAGACATTTTTCAGGTTTATGTGGACCCGGCAAGAGCCTTCGGTAATTATACAGGGCAGGGCTTAACCACCAACATGATTTACCTGGAAGGTAAGGTTGCCTATTTAATAAACCCTAAATATAATCTGCGCTTTGAACTGGGCGGGCTTTACCGTTCCGAAAAAAATAGCGAGTTTCATGATAAAACTGGTATGATCACTTTAGGTATACGTAGTTCATTCCGGGCTATTTACAATGATTTAGCGAGCTATAAGACTCACTAATATTAAAAAAAAAACAAGTCTTTAGTTATAAGTGCCTTGACTGGTAATTACGCACCGCGAAGCTGATACCTAATAAAAAAACATTAACTGTCAGTATAATGACCATATAGCTAATATGATTATTATGTTTTATGGCCCCCATATAATCCAATATCGGCACTTTTTCAATCAATGCATAGCTGAGCATAAAAAACGATATTTCAAATAGTTTTTTACCCCGGCTTACTATACCCAGGCAAACAGCCAGTAGAATAATAAAAATAGCTCCGTTGATGATGTCGAAAATAGGATAGACATCTAAATTGATAGCATAACGCAATATTAGGGGTAATGCCAGTACGAGTGCTAATGTAATGCCAGCCAGTATTTGTGCAGGCAACATGCGTTGCAATGGTTTGTATGAGGCATAGGTAAAATAGTGCAGCCTGTTGGTTTCTTCCTTTGTAGCCAGCTCAGACCAGCGGGTTACCTGCAAAAACCATAAAATAGGTAATAAGTAAGCGTGAGCAACATTTATAGGGGCAAACAGCATGCTTAATGACAAGCCACCGATAACAAGCCCCAACCATTTTGTACCTTTACGCGTCAACAATAACAATTCGGTTTTTATAAATGGAAATATACCATAATCGATAACTAAAGGTGGTATAAGTGCGCGGTTAATACCTGTTGCTGCAAACGTAATGACAGTATTTTGTTCCGCATTTATTGAGCTCTTTTTACGTTTACTTACCGGTTGTTTAAAATCAAACCGGTGAAAGAAGAATGACGATAAATAAACCAATCCAAATGCAAAAATTATCCATAACAAACGGCTGAATAAAAACAGGCTGGTAATGGTTATACCGTTCCACTCAAACGTTTTAAAAGCTTGCTTATGGCCATAGATAAAGCCCAGGTTAACTCCATCGATATGTTGATGAAATTGGCTGTTTACCAGGTTTGTGATACTACTTGTCATGGTACGGACACCGAGTGGATCTATTAAAACGGCCAATGTTTCATTTTTCTGTGCGGTAACATTAGCCATCATGATGCCGAAAAGGAAAAAAAACACCAGGTATTGTAAAAAACTCCGCTTTCTTAAAAAGACCTCAGAAATAACCGCTAGCGACGATACCACTAATAATGAAGGTGCCGCAAACAAAAGATACGGGATTAAAAAGTTGCTGAGGATAAAAGCATGCCCACTGGTACGTACAAAAAACATAATAATGCTTACCACAAAAGTGCAGCCGGCAATGGTAAGCAGCACCAGGAAATTACTGAATAGCTTACTGAGCAAATAAACAAAGTTAGTGATCGGAGTAGTGGCAATTATTAAACCAACCTCAGTTTCAATATCTTTTTTAATGCCCCCGTTCACCAGAAAGAAACCATATAATGAAAGCATAATAGCAGTCATCATACCCGAAACATAACCCACCCAGGCCGAATTATAAACACCTTTATAGCCTACAACGCTTAATGTAGTGTAAGATGCAGTAGGTGGCGGCACAAATGAGTAAGCCGCGAAAAACGTAATAGCAAGGGTGATAAGAAAAGCATAGCTGCGTGTGCGCTGCAGATAATCGGCTTTAATGATGCTGTAAATGTATCTCACTACTTTTAGGCGTTATTTTGTGTTAAAAATAAATAAGCATCCTCTAAGGTGGCGTTTACAGCTACTGCGGTTGGTTCGGGCTGACTATCTTTTAAAATATAACGTACCCGGCTTTTATCTTTTTGACGGCTGGTATCAATAACCAGATGTTTGGTTCGGAGAGCAGCAATTTCATGATTATCTATCACAGCCTCAAATACCCGACCTTTAACCTGGTTAATAATATCGGGCTGTAAGGCTTTATGTAATAGGATGCCGTTTTTCATGATAGCCACTTCGTCGGCAATAGTTTCAATATCAGATACGATATGCGATGAAAGAATAATGATACAATCATCAGCCAGGTCAGATATTAACTGACGAAATCTTACCCGTTCCTCTGGATCAAGACCTACAGTGGGCTCATCAAAGATCAAAACTTTGGGGTCATTAAGTAATGCCTGGGCTATACCTATACGCTGTTTCATGCCACCAGAATAAGTACCTATAGGCCGTTTGGCATCTGTTGTTAGGTTTACTCCTTCCAGCAACATATCTATTCGTTTACGTAAGTCTTTGCCGCCTACGCCTTTCATGGCCGCAATATACTCCAGGAACTCATAAGCGTTAAGGTTAGGGTACACGCCAAAGTCTTGCGGTAAGTAACCCAATATTTTGCGGATATGATCAGGGTTGGTTACAATGTCTTCACCATCTAAAAATAAGGTTCCATGGGTGGGCTTACTAATGGTGGCAATAATTTTCATAAGAGTTGATTTGCCCGCTCCGTTTGGGCCAAGCAACCCTAATATCCCTTTATCAATAGTAATTGAATAATCGGTCAGGCCGGTTTTGTGTTTATTGTATTGTTTGGTAAGGTTTTTTATTACTAAGGACATAAGGTTTTAGCTATGACCTGTATGATGCTTAGTAATTATATTTGTTACAGTTAAATACCCATAAAACAAAAAGAGCGGCTAAGCCGCTCTTTTTGTTTTATGACGCTATGGTATGCGTATTTCGTTTTGCACCTAAACTCTTAACTTGTTCAGTTATACTTTTTGCGTCATAACCACATTCGGCCCAAAGTTCGGGTTGTTCGCCGTGTTCTATAATCTTATCCGGTATTCCAAGGCGTTTAACCTGGGTTTTGTGATAGCCATTATCAGCCATAAATTCAATGATGGCGCTTCCCATTCCTCCTTCAAGACAACCATCTTCCACAGTGATCACTTTATCAAATTTTTGGAATACATCATGCAGTAAAGCCTCATCAAGCGGTTTTACAAAGCGCATATCATAATGTGCCGGATAATAACCTTCAGTATTCAGGTCGGCAGTGGCTTTTACCACTTCGTTACCAATGGCACC
Source organism: Mucilaginibacter sp. (assembly GCA_030445275.1). Taxonomy (GTDB): domain Bacteria; phylum Bacteroidota; class Bacteroidia; order Sphingobacteriales; family Sphingobacteriaceae; genus Mucilaginibacter. The sequence goes on along the minus strand of JAUCSE010000066.1, from coordinate 75,399 downwards.
TATGGATAAAATAGCAACATCATCGCCATCGCATATCTTGCGACCCTTACCAACAGGAATAGCTTTGAATGGGCGTTGCCAGTCAACCATCACACCATTGCCTCGGGGATATCTGATTACAAACGGGCCCATATTTTCCTGCTGCGCGGTAAACATCAGGTTGCGCAGCTCTTCTTCATTCATTGGCGATGATACCGTCATATTAGGTATACAGCGCATAAAGGCAAGGTCATAAGCGCCATGGTGCGTAGGTCCATCAGCGCCTACCAAACCAGCCCTGTCCAAACAAAACACCACATTTAGCTTTTGTATAGCCACATCATGTATCACCTGGTCATATGCCCTTTGCATAAAGCTGGAGTATATGTTACAGAATGGTACTAAGCCCTGTGTAGCCAAACCTGCCGAAAATGTAACCGCGTGCTGCTCAGCTATACCCACGTCAAAAGCACGTGTTGGCATGGCCTTCATCATCAGGTTAAGCGAGCAACCGGATGGCATAGCGGGGGTAATACCCATTATCTTAGGGTTTTGCTCTGCCAGTTCAATAATGCTATGACCAAATACATCCTGATATTTTGGAGGCTGTGGTTTATCGTGTTTGGCTTTTTTGATCTCGCCGGTTATCTTATCGAACAAACCAGGGGCATGCCATTTGGTCTGGTCTTTTTCGGCCAGGGCATAACCTTTACCTTTAGTGGTAACGCAGTGCAATAGCTTCGGCCCGGGAATATCACGCAAATCCTTTAATACCTTTACCAGGTGATTTACGTCGTGCCCGTCAATAGGGCCAAAATATCTGAATTTCAAGGCTTCAAAAAAGTTGCTCCGTTTAAGTAGAGTCCCTTTGATGCTTTTTTCGATCTTTTGAGCTATTTTAAAAGCATCTGGCCCAATGGCTGATAGTTTGCCCAGTACATGAGCTATGTCGTCCCTGAAACGATTATAAGGCTTTGAAGTGGTAATATCTGTAAGATATTCTTTTAAAGCACCTACGTTGGGGTCAATAGACATGTTGTTGTCGTTCAGTATCACCAGCAGGTTTGAGTTTTCAATACCCGCGTGGTTAAGTGCCTCAAAAGCCATCCCGGCGGTCATAGCCCCATCACCAATCACAGCAACGTGCTGCCTGTCAGTTTCGCCTTTATAGTGCGATGCAACAGCCATACCCAATGCTACTGATATAGATGTAGAAGAGTGCCCCACACCAAAAGTATCATATTCGCTTTCTGAACGTTTGGGGAAACCGCTTATACCTTTATATACCCGGTTGGTATGAAATTCCTCCCGACGGCCAGTAAGTATTTTGTGGCCGTAAGCCTGGTGGCCAACATCCCAAACCAACTGGTCATAAGGAGTATTTAAAACATATTGAAGGGCAACTGTTAGCTCAACAACACCCAAGCTGGCGGCAAAGTGGCCGCCGTTTACCGATACTACGTCAATGATATACTGGCGCAATTCCTGGCAAACTTGTTCAAGATCGTTTTCGCTAAGTTGCTTTAAATCAGATGGGTAATTTATTTTTTTTAATAAATCTCCGGCCGGTACCTGCATTGACATTTGTAAGAATATTTAACTTACAAAGTAAGTTATTTTATTATAAATACGGGCCATATAAATGTATTAATTGTTTTTTGCTGGTATCAAGTAGTTAGTATCAGGTATCAAGATGTTTTAAAGATTCGCGAAAAGAACTACTAGTGTCGTGATACTTGATACTAACTACTTGATACTGAAAAAAATCTTATTTTTGAACCATATTTATGACCGACGACAGCTTTGCCATAAGATTACCCCAGTTTGAAGGTCCGTTTGATCTGCTGCTTTTCTTTATCGAGCGGGATGAGCTGGATATTCATGATATACCAATAGCCCGTATTGCCGACGATTTTTTAAACTACATACATCAAATGACCAGCCTTAATATGGAGCTGGCCAGTGAGTTTATTTTTGTGGCAGCTACCCTGATGCGCATCAAGGCTAAAATGCTGCTGCCCCGCTACGAGGCTGATGAAGCCGGCGACGAAGCTGATACCAAAGAAAACCTGATCAGGAAACTGATTGAATATAAAAAGTTCAAGGAGTTATGTGACGAACTTCGTCCGTATGAAGATGAGCGATTTAAGCAGGAAAAACGGGGTAACATTAAACATGATCTGGAGCAGGTTGAAAAAGTGATATTACCCGGTGAAGAGCTATCAGAAATAAGCCTTTATAAATTAATGATGGTACATGAACGGTTAATGAGAAACTATCTTAATCGCAGCGAGGAGGTAAAGCATACCGTGGTGCAGTATCCCTATACCATTGAAAAACAAAAAAAAGCCATTGATGATTTGCTGAAAATCAATAAAATGCTCGATTTTAAAGCTATTGCCGGGCATTCAGAAAACAAGGTGCATTTTGTTTACAATTTTTTAGCTGTTTTAGAAATGCTGCAGCAGGAACTGATTGATATCCAAATTGGACTGGGTTATAATAATTTTAGGATATCGACAAGGGAAGATGGCCAAAAGCTTAAAGCCGAAGGCTAAAGGCTTGAAGCTTTGGTGATCTTGAAAGAGAGCTTTAAGCTCCTTAATTATTCAACCATTAATGCAAAAAAGCTTTAAGCCTTTGGCCCTTAGCTTTAAGCTTTTTACTAACTTAGGGCCGTTTTAATAATATATAATGAAAAGAGACAAATTAATTTTTAAGCTACTGGATGAAGAGCAGCAACGCCAGGAAGAAGGCATTGAGCTGATAGCGTCTGAAAATTTTGTAAGCCGGCAGGTTATGGAAGCGGCAGGATCTGTTGCTACCAACAAATACGCCGAAGGTTTACCGGGTAAACGTTATTATGGCGGCTGCCAGGTAGTTGACGAAATTGAAACCATTGCTATTGAACGTGCAAAACAACTGTTCAATGCAGAATGGGCCAACGTACAACCACACTCAGGTGCACAGGCTAATGCGGCAGTAATGCTGGCTTGTCTACAACCGGGCGATAAAATATTAGGATTTGATCTTTCACACGGTGGCCACTTAACACATGGTTCGCCGGTTAACTTTTCAGGTAAATTATATGAACCGCATTTTTATGGTGTGGTTAAAGAAACCGGTTTGGTTGACTATAAACAACTGGAAAAGGTTGCACTTAAAGAAAAACCAAAACTGATCATTTGCGGTGCTTCAGCTTACTCGCGCGATTGGGATTATGAGTTTATACGTAAAGTGGCAGATAAAGTAGGTGCTCTGGTGCTGGCAGATATCTCGCATCCGGCCGGGCTTATTGCCAGGGGCTTATTGGCAGATCCGCTACCGCATTGCCACATAGTTACTACAACTACGCATAAAACCTTACGTGGCCCACGTGGCGGCCTTATTTTATTAGGTAAGGATTTTGAAAACCCATACGGTATCAAAACACCAAAAGGTGAAATCAGGATGATGTCGTCATTACTGGACATGGCTGTTTTCCCAGGTACACAAGGTGGCCCGCTGGAACATATCATAGCTGCCAAAGCAATAGCTTTTGGCGAAGCTTTGAGCGAAAGCTATATGAAATACATATTGCAGGTTAAAAAGAACGCCAGCGCTATGGCTGAAGCTTTTGTTAAGCGTGGTTATCAAATCATATCAGGCGGTACTGATAACCATTTAATGCTGATCGATCTGCGTAATAAGAACATTACCGGTAAAGCTGCTGAGAATGCATTGGTAGCTGCTGATATTACCGTAAATAAAAACATGGTGCCTTATGATGATAAATCGCCATTTGTAACTTCGGGCATACGCGTAGGTACTGCAGCTATCACTACCCGAGGTATGAAAGAGAAACAAATGGAACACATTGTTGAACTGATAGATGCTGTAATTTCAGACCCTGAGAATGAACTTTCTTTAAAGAAAATAAGTAAAAAAGTTCATAAGTTGATGCACGATTATCCACTATACAGAGATAACGGCCCGGAATAATAACTATGGGCTGATAATAGCTTTAATATTGAAGCGCTGATACGGGTGAAATACCAGGTATTGGCGCTTTTTTGCTGGATTGTGTAGGGCATGCTGAACTTGGCTGAATAATTGCTTGGAGTGATTGGTGTAGATCAAGGCTTTGCATAAATTTAATAAGGCGGGTAACCATTTAATAGTAAGATAGTAACGTGGATGAAGGACTTAAAATAAGTGTTTTAGTAGTTGATGATAACCACATAAACCGGTTATTAATACATAAGATACTGAAACGATGGAGCGCAGATGCTGATTTTGCTGAGAACGGTATTGAAGCTGTCCATAAAATAGAAACCAACAGTAATTATAACGTGGTGTTAATGGATATCCACATGCCCGAAATGGGAGGGATTGAGGCTACCCGCGTTATCCGGTCCAAACCTGAACCGTATTTTCAGCAATTGCCTATTATTGCGTTAACAGCATCTGTACTTAGTGAACAAATGGAAGAGATATATAAAGTTGGTATGAATGATTATATACAAAAACCATTTGAACCCAAAGCGCTTTTTGATAAGTTAAGCAAATACCAAACCCCCTAAGCCCCTAAAGGGTGGATTTTATTGCCGCCTTTTGTTGCAGTGGTCTTTCAACCAAAAAATTCTTAAATATCAGCTCATAAGCAATCTTAACCCATATAATAATACAGGGCCAGGCTTTTATGGCATAATTACTCATCCACACACGCATAAACCTCGGAAAAGCATCACTCGGGCCTAATCCGGTAACAACCAGCAATAGCACCAGCATAATGATATTAAAGGGGGTAAAAGGCTTGTCCTGCATCATGATATAAATAATAGCACCCGCTGTAGCGATAACAAAGGTGGGATGCTCGGCACCCGTACTAAAAAGTACAACCATGAGCAGGGCTGATGTCAAAACCTGTAAACGAAATTCTAACGAAATAAATTGTTTAAACCTCAATAACGGGATAGCAAAAATAGCGGCCCCGGCCAGTAAAAAAGGCAGATTAGGTATAGTTGGATCGCCGGTTAAACGCCGGGCCACACCCATTATACACCAATCTATCGCATTATTTAAACCTTCATTGATATCGTTTTTATGACTCAGGGTTGTAAACCAATCATGGTAGGACTGAACAATATAGGATGGACTGGAAATAGCCATGGGTAACAGGAAGAAAACAACCAGCCATATCCCCGTACTTATTATAAACTTTAATTTGTTTTTGGAGAAAAGAAAAAACGCAAGGCCAATTATCGGGTACAGTTTTATTAGGGTACCCAGTACTATAAACATAGTAGCCCATTCCTCTTTTCCCTTTTTTACCAGCATAAAACTTAATATAATAAAGGCTGCTACAATGGCATTGATCTGCATATAATGCGATGTGTTGGCAAATTCAATAACGCAAAACAACAGGATCAATGTTTTTATCCGTTTAGTAAATGGCAGTATATCAATGGCCCACAAAAAAGCAAGAGCATTTACTATTTGCCATAAAAAAAAACCCAACCCTTCTGGTGGAATGGCGAACGGGGCCACAAATATGGAGAATATCGGGCCATATAAAAACAGATCAGAATATTCCTTTGGATAACTGGCATACAGGTTTAGCCCTGCTGTTGCATGGTAATAAGCATGGCGAAATATGAGGTAATTATTATCAATATGCCTGAAGTATTTGTACTGCCAGCAGTAAGCAGCAACGGCTAAATATAATACCCAAACCCATTGATACCCGGTTAAGTAGAGGAATTTTTTTGTCATGGAGGGTGCAAATATTATAAATGTTTTTGATAAACGGATATCGGTTAAAAGTTGTGATTATTACGCAATAAGGTTGCTGCACTATTACCCTTAATGACATATTTTTATATTATTGGAAATTGATATTTCCCTCCCTTATTGTGCGTAGGCAATAGTGGCTATACTTAATGTAAGCCCGGGTATTTTTAACAGTTCTATCCCGCATGCCTCCAGTGTTGATCCTGTGGTTATAATATCATCAACCAATAAAATATGTTTGTTTACCAATTTCTCAGGGTGCTTAACTACAAATACATCCTGCATGTTCTCAAACCGGGCAAAGCGCGATTTATGGGTTTGGGTGTCGGTAGCTACTGCGCGCTGCAGGTTATTGTCCTCAACCACTGCGTTTAGTTTTTGTGCCAGTCGTCCGTTGGCAAAGCAGGTACTTTGATTGTAGCCACGTTCTTTAAGCCGTTTTTTATGCAGCGGCACAGGTATGATGAGGTCGACGGTATTAAAAATGGGATTTTCTATTAACTGTGATTCGGCGATGTTGCCCAGTAAATCACCTATCTGTTGCATACCCTTGTACTTAAAATGATGCATCAGGTTTTGAACTTTGCCGCCTTTAGTAAAATAGTAGAGGGCATAGGCTGCCTGAATATTAATTTTGCCATAAAACTGCTGGGCAACAATATTATCAGCCTGTAAATGAAAGTTGGTATAGGGTAAATTATAGCGGCAATCTGAACAAATTACGAGTTCGTTAGCTACTAAGCTGGCCTGGCATGCAGGGCAAAGTTCAGGGAATAGCAGTGAAACAAAATCGGCCAGGTAACCGCGTAGCAATTTCATGCCATGAATTTAACACGGATTTTTTAAACTTCGGCAACTTTGGCTTTTTCTTTAATAGCCAACTGCCCGCAGGCTGCATCAATATCCTTGCCGCGGCTGCGGCGCAGGTGTGTATTGATGCCTTGTTTTTGCAGATAGGCAGCAAAAGCTTCTACTTTATCTTCATCAGCATTAATATAGCTGGCAAAGGCTATCGGATTATATTCAATGATATTTACTTTGCAGGGCAGGTGTTTACAAAATTTAGCCAGTTCCATAGCATCCTGAATACCATCATTAACACCATCAAAAATAATGTACTCGTAGGTTACCGGGTTTTTAGTTTTGGCGTAGTAATATTTCAAAGCTTCGGCCAGCGCCTTTAAGGAGTTTTGCTCGTTAATAGGCATTATGGTGTTCCGCTTTTCGTCGTTGGCTGCATGTAACGACAAAGCAAGGTTAAACTTTACCTGGTCATCACCTAGCTTTTTGATCATTTTGGCTATGCCCGCTGTTGATACGGTAATTCTTTTTGGCGACATGTTCAGGCCGTCCTCCGCAGTAATGCGCTCAACAGATTTCATCATATTGGCATAGTTAAGCAAAGGCTCGCCCATACCCATGTATACAATGTTTGATAATGGCACGCCATAATTTTCGCGGGCCTGCCTGTCAATCAGTACTACCTGGTCATAAATTTCGTCGGGATTCAGGTTGCGTTTACGATCCATATAACCGGTAGCGCAAAACTTGCAGGTAAGACTGCAGCCCACTTGTGATGATACACAAGCCGTCATACGGCCGGGAGTAGGAATTAAAACACCCTCAATTAAGTGAGTATCGTGTAAAATAAAAGAATTTTTTATAGTTTTATCAGCACTAACTTGCGATGAGTTTATTTTAACATTATTAATAACAAAGTTATCGTCAAGTTTGGTGCGCAGTTCTTTTGAAATATTGCTCATCTCGTTAAAAGAGAAGCACGATTTTTTCCAAAGCCATTCGAAAACTTGTTTAGCCCTGAAACTTTTTTCCTCCATACGGATAAAATGCTCCTGCAAGGCTTCCAGACTGAGACTGCGGATGTCTATTTTATCTTTTGCATTATTCACGGTGCAAAAGTACTGAATTTTAAAAAATTCTATCTTATTTTAAAGTCATTCTTTTTTGAATGATTAAAAACAATAACTAAAAGTTAATTTTACTTAATTTTGTATGGTTGTTTTAATAGAAAGCGTATGAGATTGATACTAAGTGATATAATATATTAATGAAAAGTTTTAAAGCCGATTACGTTTTTCCTGTTTTTACCGACCCTATTAAGAATGGATTTGTTACCGTAGATGACCGAGGCAGGATCATCTCCGTTTCAGACCACAATAATCCCCCCGATGGCCCTGTTGAACACTTAAGTGGTATCATTTGCCCGGGATTTGTAAATACCCACTGCCATGTTGAACTATCACATCTCAAAGACAAGATACAACCCCGCACTGGTTTAATAAATTTTATAAAGGAAGTACAAGCTTTCAGAAAAGCTGATGACAAACAAGCACAGGATGCTATTCAAAAAGCTGATGAGGAGATGTATGCGAATGGTATTGTGGCCGTTGGCGATATCTCAAATAGTAATTTAAGCATCCCGGTTAAAGCCAAAAGTAAAATATACTACCATACTTTTGTTGAAACCTTTGGTTTTTTACCCCAGCGTGCCGACGAGGTTTTTAGCAAGTCAATGGAGTTACTGAATGAATTTAAACCACAATCCTGTTCAATTACGCCTCATGCGCCATATTCTGTATCCAAAGAGTTATTTAAACTGATCAAAAAGCATAGCGACCAGGAGCACAACCTGATCAGTATACATAACCAGGAATGTGAGGACGAAAATAAATTTTACCGTTACAAGTTGGGAGGCTTTCTGGACCTTTACGATCATTTTGGTATGGATATCAGCCATTTTAAGCCACAGGCCCGTAATTCATTGCAATCCATTATTCCATTATTGACCAATAAACAACAGGTTTTATTGGTTCATAACACTTGCACCAATTTAAAAGACATATACTTTACCAAACGTTTTGATCGTAAAATAAACTGGTGTTTTTGCCCTAATGCTAATTTATACATTGAGAATCACCTCCCTAAAGTACAACTGTTTGTTGATCAGGGCTTTAATATTACGCTGGGTACCGATAGCCTGGCATCTAACAGCAGCCTGTGTATATTGAGCGAAATGCGCACCATTCAGAAAAAGTTTCCGGCAATCAGCACCGAAAAATTGATTCAATGGGGTACCATTAACGGCGCTACCCTTTTGGGCATTGATGATGAAAAGGGCACACTTGAACCCGGAAAAATACCAGGGCTTAATCTCCTGACCGGTTTAGATGGATTAAAAATAACACCGGAAACAAAGGTTAAAAAGCTGGCTTAATAAGTTGATTAGGTTGATTGAGTTGGAAAGAGTTAAATTTGTATTCAATATCGTCACCTACAACTTAATCAACCCAATCAACATCATCTAACTTAGTAAATTCAATGATCAGGCATCTCGATATCACAGTAAAGGGTAAAGTTCAGGGCGTTTTTTATCGTAAATCAACCAAGGCAGTTGCCGACCAGTTAGGCGTACGGGGATTTGTAAAAAATGAGCCCAACGGCGATGTTTTTATAGCCGCCGAAGCTGATAATACCACACTCGAAATGTTTATGGACTGGTGTAACGAGGGCCCCCAGGATGCCGAGGTAACTTCTGTTGAAACCCATGAGGGCGAATTAAAAAACTATCGTAATTTTGAGGTCGTAAAAAGAAGCCTGTAATTTAAGAGGTTCAATTAGTTTATTACTCCATACATCAACATTGTCAACTGCTAAAAAATTTGCCGGGCAAACGGCTATATATGGTTTAAGTACCATCCTCTCCCGGATGATAGCCTTTGCCTTAACACCTTTTTACTCACGGGCTTTACCCGTTGGCGGCAATGGCATATTTACAGCCATGTATGGTTATGCTTCTATCACAAATGCTGTTTTGTCATTTGGCATGGAAACTACGTTTTTCAGATACCTGCATAAACGCGAGGATAATAAGCAACTGGTTTATAACAATGCTTTCGGGGCGGTCATTGCTGTTTCGGTAGTGTTCTTGTTGTTTTCTTTACTTTTTTTAGATCCAATCATTAGTTTTTTGCAGGCTGGTGAGGTTAAAGACCATGCCGACTATGCTTTTTATGTAAAGTGTTTTCTGATCATACTAGTGACTGATGCCTTTTGTGTAATACCATTTGCAAAAATACGTGCCGATGGACGTCCGATAAGATATGGAGTAATTAAATGTCTTAACATACTCATTGTACTGTCTTTTAATTTGTTTTTCCTGTTTGCTATACCTTATATAATCAGGCACCATTTACCGGGTAGCCAATGGATGGTAACCTGGTACCGGCCTAAGTGGGTAGGATATGTTTTTTTATCGAATACGGTTGCCAGCATCCTTACCATTTTTTTATTGTTGCCCGAGATATTAAAGTTAAGACTGAAGTTTAACTGGCCAATGTTTAAGGAAATGTTTGTTTATAGCTGGCCCGTGCTTGTTGCCAATATTTCATTCATCGTAAACGAGTCCTTAGATAAGGCTATGCTAAAACAAATGCTGCCGCATAACATCAGTGATCAGGAAGTAGGCATTTATGGTATGTGTGCCAAAATAGCCTTGTTCCTGAGTATTTTTGTACAGGCATTCCGTTTGGGAGCCGAACCTTTCTTTTTCAGCCATGCAAAGAATAAAAATTCAGGCGACACTTATGCACGTATAATGACTTATTTTGTAATTACAGTAGCTATAATATGCGTTGCTCTCACGGCTAATGTTGATATTTTAGCCTTAATTATTGTTGGTAAACATACCGCAAAAAATATATACTGGTCGGGATTGGGTGTGGTTCCTCCATTGCTTTTCGGTTATTTAAGTTTGGGTATTTATATGAACTTGTCGGTTTGGTATAAACTATCTGATCAAACCAAATATGGCTTGTACATATCAGGTATTGGTGCAGCGTTAACCATTTTATTAAATTGGATATTTATTCCCAAATACAGCTACATGGCATCGGCATGGATATCTTTAGCTGCTTATGCAACCATGATGGTACTTTCGTACATATGGGGACAAAAAAATTATCCTATTCCGTACAATCTTAAAAAGAACCTAGCGTATATTATTGCATCAGTTGTATTCGTATTTTTATCTTTTACAGTATTTAAACGAAACTTGTTTGCAGGTAATGCACTTTTGCTATTATTTGCAGGGGCTGCTTTTTATTTTGAACGCAAGGATTTAAAAATTATATTTCGTAAACGATGACCATCCGCATAATTAACAAGTCAAAAAATAGTTTGCCGGCTTATGAAACTGCTCATGCTGCTGGTATGGACCTGCGTGCCGATCTGGATGAAACCATATTGCTTAAACCAATGGAGCGTAAACTCATTCCAACAGGTTTACATATTGAACTACCCGAGGGCTTTGAAGCGCAGATACGTCCACGTAGCGGACTGGCATTTAAACACGGTATAGGTATTGTTAATTCGCCGGGTACTATTGATGCTGATTATCGCGGTGAGATCAAGGTGCTGCTCATCAATTTTTCGACCGAAGCCTTTGAGATCAATAACGGCGACAGGATTGCGCAAATGGTGGTTGCCAAACACGAAAAAGTGAACTGGGACGAAGTGGAGATATTAAACGACACTACCCGCGGCGAGGGTGGATTTGGCCATACCGCTATTAAGTAGATTAATAGGGAGCAAGGACAAAAGATAAAAAGAGGAATAAAGATATACGGTCAGATAATAAGTAATAAGGATACAGGCAGATATGAAGAATGAGGAATTGAAATATAGCAAACGGCAGAATAAGAATAGCATCCGAAATTTTGGAGCTGTCTTTGCTCTTTTGTCTTTAATCCTTATTCTAAACGCAGGGTCTGTGCAAGGGCAAAAGGCTGCCCCGACCAAGCCTATGAATACAGCTGACAGCATGATGGTTAAGCAGCTTTTCTTTTCGGCAATACGCGAAAAAACAATTGACAATACCAAACGGGCTGCCGAAATATTTGAACGGGTATTACAAACCGACCCCGGCAATGATGCCTCTATGTTTGAGCTTGCTAATCTTAAAAAATCACAAAATGATAACGCGGGAGCGCAGGCCTTGTTAGAGAAGGCCGTTGCTATTAGTCCCAACAATGAATGGTATTGGGCAGCGCTTGCCGACAGCTATGGGAAAAGTAATAGTGTCAATAAACTTGAAAATGTATTTAATCAACTGACCAGGATAAATCCTGATAAACCTGATTATTATTTTGATAAAGCCAATGCCTACCTTTATTTAAAAAGATATGATGATGCACTGAAAGTATATGATCAGTTAGAACAAATTACGGGGCCAAGTGACGATATTTTGGCAAGCCGTCAAAAAATTTATTTGAAACAAGGTAAGGTTGATAAAGCCGCCGCCGAGCTTGAAAAGGCTATAGCTGATAATCCGGGCCAGATACGTTATTATTTATTGCTGGCCGAAATTTACAATTCAAACGGACTAAATGATAAAGCGCTGAAAGTTTTGCAGCAAGCCGAAAAGCAAGACAGCAATAACGGCATGATACATTTAGCGCTAGCGGATATTTACCGGGATAAAAAAAGTAATGAGCTTGCGTTTAATGAATTAACATTAGCATTTTCAAATCCGGATATTAGTATCGATCAAAAAATAAGGATCATTGCGGGCTACTTTCCCAAATTTCCAGAGCCAAATGCCAAAGCCAGCGCCCTTGAATTAAGCCATGTATTAACTATAGCGCATCCGGCTGATGCCAAAGCTTATGCCATTTATGGCGATATGTTATTGCAAAACACCAAATATAAAGAAGCCAGGCAAGCCTATAAAAAGTCAATTGAACTTAATGAGCAAGTGTACGCGGTGCATGAACAACTGGTAAGGGTAGAGTTAAGTGAAAACGATATGGATGCTACTATTAAGGATGGCGAAAACGCACTTTCGCTATTCCCTAACCAGGGCTGGATGAATTATATGGTGGGCGTAGCGTGGGCACAAAAAAAGGATTTCAAAAAAGCCCTGGGTTATGCTAAAAATGCAACTTCATTAGAAATTCAGGATAAGGATCTACTTTCGCTAAGTTTTTCGTTGCTGGGTGATTGTTACCATGACCAGAAAGACAATAAAAGCTCTGATGATGCTTATGATAAGGCTTTGACCTATAACCCTGATAATGCGTATACTTTAAACAATTATGCTTATTATTTATCGTTAAGAAATGAAGCTTTGGATAAAGCCGCACAAATGTCGGCCCGCTCCAATGAGTTGCAACCTAGTACATCATCGTTTGAAGATACTTACGCCTGGGTGCTATTTAAGCAAAAGAAATATGCTGAAGCAAAGGTATGGATGGAGAAGGCAATGACGCATGATAAGGATAACAGTTCGGCCAAATATGAACATTACGGCGATATTTTGTTTTACCTGGGTAATACAGATGCAGCCGTACAAAACTGGAAAAAAGCTAAAAGCGCCGGTGAGCAATCGCCGGTATTAGAGCGTAAAATAAATGAGAAGAAATATATCGAATAAGTTATTGACGGCTTGCTGCCTGCTGGTTATGGCAAGTTGTGCCGCGCGAAAGCATGTGGTGGTTGCCCGCAAGGCAGACTCAAGTGCAAAGCCAGCGGATAACAATGTAAGTAGCAGGCTTGATGCTATAAGGGGCAAACAGGTGAACTTCAATACGTTTGCAGGTAAAGCTAAAACCAAGCTTGATATTAATGGCAACAGCAATGATGTTACCTTGAACATTCGCATTGAGCGTGATAAAAGAATATGGGTTTCTATTACCGCTATTTTGGGTGTTGAAGCTGCCCGCGCACTTATTACACCTGATAGCATTTTGGTCATTAATCGTCTGCAGGGTCAATATATAAAACAACCTTTTAGTTATGTATATAAATTTGCAAGCAGTCAGGTTAATTATAAAACGCTTGAATCGTTACTGATAGGCAATGCTATACCGGAGCTGCTGAATCCTAAGGCTGATTTTGCGACAGCCGATGGAAACGTTACCCTGAGTGGGAACCTCCAGGATTTGTTATATAAACTGATAGTAGGTGCTGATTTAAAAGTTACGCAAACCAATTTGTCAAATCAAAATGAAGGGCAATCATTGCAGGTAACCAACAACACATTTATACAGGCTACTAACCGGGTTATACCCTCGCAAATAGATATTGCATCGGTAGTAAAAAATAAAAAAATACAAATTAATTTGCATTATACAAAGGCCGACTTTGATGTGCAGCAGAGTTACCCATTTAGTATCCCTGCCAGTTATGAGCCGGCCAAATAATTAATTATGTTTGTTTGATGAAATTTTTAAAAGCAGTATTCTTTATAATAGCAGTATTTGTTGCGGTTGATGTGCATGCCCAAAGCAGTCAGGAGCTTAAACGCAGACGCGACAAATTATCAGAAGAGCTGGATAAGCTAAACAGAGATTACCAGGAAACTGCCAGTAATAAGAAAGCTACCTTAAAACAGTTGAGTTTGTTAAAAGCGCAGATAAATTTGCGGGAAGAAAAAATAAATATCATTAATTCTGAAGTAAGAAATTTAGATAACCAAATCTCTGAGAGTAATAATACCGTACATAGTTTGCAAAAGCAGCTTGACCAGCTAAAAAAAGAATACGCAGCTATGGTGCTTTTTGCATATCGCAATCAAAGTGCCTATAATAAGCTGATGTTTATTTTTGCATCAAAGGATTTTAACCAGGCCTATAAACGTTTAACCTATTTACAACAGTTTGGTACTTACCGCGAGCGGCAAGCCGGCTATATACAGGGAACGCAAAAAGAACTGCATGTAAAAATAAACGAGCTTGATAAAAATAAACAGGAGAAAAGCTCTTTACTGGCAGATCAGGAAAAAGAAAAAGAAACACTGGGTAAAGAAAAGAATAACCAGGTAAAAGTAGTGAGCGATTTGTCGCAGCACCAGGGGCAGCTAAAACAGCAGCAGCGCGAGGTTCAGGCGAAAATTGCTAAAACAAACAGGGAAATAGGTGCGGCCATCCGCAGGGAAATTGAAGAGGCAAGGCGCAAGGCCGAAGAAGAAGCCAGGGAAGCTGCAAGAATAGCTGCAGCAAAAGCCAAAGCCGAAAATAAAGCGGCACCTGTTGCAGCAAAACCAGTGGTACGCAGCACTTCAAGTTTGTTGAATGCTACGCCCGAAGCAGCAAAGCTATCAAACGACTTTTTGGGTAACCGGGGCCGTTTACCATGGCCGGTTGCTAATGGAGGTATAACCCAGGGGTTTGGTATGTATACCACGCCCGAAGGTATTAAAAGCGAAAGCACAGGTGTTGATATCAGAACCAACCAGGGTAGTAATGTACGGGCGGTGTTTGATGGCGAGGTGATCAGGGTGGTTGATGTAAGTGGTACCTATGTGGTGATGATACGGCATGGGGAATACTTTACAGTATATGGTAACTTGCGGTCGGTTAGTGTGGCAAGAAACCAAAAAGTTACAACTAAACAAATTTTAGGAACGGTAGCAACAGATCCGTCAACCGGCGAAACTGAGGCACATTTTGAGGTGTACAAGGGAACGTCACCGGTGAATCCTAAGATATGGTTAACACCTAACTAATTAGTTATGAACTTTATGAAATTTTAATTGTATATATTTGTAACCTTAAAAAAAATGCTATGTTAAGTTCAGTTTTTTTATTTTTAAATATTGGTACAGGCGAGATGGTACTGATACTTTTTGCAGCATTAATGCTTTTCGGGGGCGAAAAGCTGCCTGACCTGGCACGTGGCTTAGGTAAAGGCATTCGTGATTTTAAAGATGCTTCTGAGGATGTAAAACGGGAAATCAATAACCAGATAAACAACTACGAGGATAAAAAAACCGAAACCAAAGTGACGGAAACCCCGCTGATTGAAACTTCTGCGGAGCATGAAACCGCGGTTGCTGAGGATAATACGCCTTTGCATCCTATACATGGTGCAGAAAATACGGTAGCAAACACAATCCCTATCTCGGATAGTTACGTAAGTAGTGAAAGTGAGCCAGTAACTGAAACTCATATTGATCTTACCAAAAAAACTACAGAACCTGCTAAAACAGAACACGAAGAACACAAATCATAATATAATTTACATAACATAAAACTTAAAAATCATGGGTGGATTAGGCGCACCAGAAATTATTCTGATCATCATTGCAATACTTTTATTGTTTGGCGGTAAAAAAATACCTGAACTAATGAGAGGTTTAGGAAAAGGCGTTAAAGAATTTAAAGACGCGCAAAACGGCGAAAGCAATACATCATCAACCGAAGAAAAACCTAAAGTTTAATACTTTAAGTATTACTTAGGTTAACTTGATTTATTGATTTTTCTAAGCATATACACTTATCTGTTGAATTATTTCGTATTTCAACAGATAAGTTTTTTATTTTAGCCCCATGGCTAAATTTTATTCCTCTTTAAGCGAAATAAGGAGCGGGTTGCAACGTGCGGAAATTACAGTTGAAGGACTGGTAAAAGGTTATCTTGATCAAATCAAAAAAAATGCTCATTTAAATGCCTTTAACGAGGTTTTTGAACAAGAAGCATTAATCAACGCAAAAAACATTGACAACCGTTTAAAAGATGGTACCGCCGGTAAACTGGCCGGTATGGTTATCGCTATTAAGGATAATATTTGCTATAAAGGGCACAAGGTAAGTGCCTCCTCAAAAATATTAACGGGTTTCACCTCTATTTATTCATCAACCATTGTTGAACGGCTTTTAGCTCAGGACGCGGTTATTATTGGTCGTTGCAATTGCGATGAGTTTGCCATGGGTGGAGCAAACGAAACCTCATTTTATGGTCCGGTAAAAAACTATGCCGACGAAACCCGGGTTTCGGGAGGTTCATCCGGCGGATCGGCAGTTGCAGTGCAGGCCAACATGTGCCATGCTGCCATTGGTACTGATACGGGCGGTTCGGTAAGGCAACCAGCATCATTTTGTGGAGTAATAGGCTTAAAACCTACCTATGGCCGCATCTCAAGGCATGGTATTATCGCTTTTGCATCATCATTTGACCAGGTTGGTCCCATTACCCGCTCGGTTGAGGATGCTGCTCTATTGCTGGAAATCATGGCTGGCCCTGATGAATATGATAGTACCCTGGCCCAAAAGGAAGTTCCCAAATTTTCGAACCATATAGAAAAGCCAGGCAAAAAAAAGATAGCCTATTTACAGGAAGCCCTTTCAAGCCCCGGCGTTGATGCCGAGGTAAAGGATGCGCTGGTAAAATATATTGATAAACTGCGCGCCGATGGACACACCGTAAAACCAATAGCGTTTGAGCAGTTGGATTACCTGGTGCCGGCCTATTATATTTTGGCCATGGCCGAGGCATCATCAAACCTGGCCCGGTTTGATGGGGTGCATTATGGTTATCGCAGCCCATCGGCTGATGACCTGCAGTCTACCTATAAACGTTCGCGCTCCGAAGGATTTGGTAAAGAAGTAAAACGCCGAATTATGCTGGGTACATTTGTGCTTAGTGCGGGTTATTATGACGCTTACTATGCCAAAGCTCAAAAAGTACGCCGCCTGATCCGGGAAAAAACAGATCAGATATTAAATGAGTACGATTTTATACTGGTACCAACTGCCCCCGAACCCGCATTTGCCCTTGGTACTGAGGAAAAAGATCCGGTGGTAACGTACCTTTCTGATATTTTTACCGTACAGGCATCACTAACCGGTGCACCCGCCATTTCATTACCTGTCGGCAATAATAGCCATGGTTTGCCGTTAGGATTACAATTAATAACAAAACATTTTAATGAACAGGAACTATTGAATTTTTCAAAATACTTTCTTGATCTTTAAAAAAATTGATAATTTAGTAAAATAGCCTATGCTGGGTTATATCTTTCTTTAATTAAATCCCTAAGGAATGAAGAGATTATTTACGCTTACCATCTGCCTTTTATTATTGCAAATTGTTCACGCAAGTTCTTTCCCTCCAGCAAACTCAAAACCTCACATACTAACAAATTACCGCGATACTATTGTACTCCCGGTTATCAATAAGCCGGTACCGGTAACTGGCCCGCAAAGAGGTATTTATGAACGTCGCTTAGATTCCATTCACAAAGATATTCCGCTTGATTATAATGAGTATGTACAAAGCTATATTGACCTGTACATGCATAACCGCGATGAGATGGGGCAGGTGGTAGGGCTTTCTAAGTATTATTTCCCTATTTACGAAAAAGCTTTTCACGATGCCGGTATCCCTGACGAAATAAAATATCTATCAATAGTTGAATCGAAACTTGATCCTAATGCGGTATCAAGAGTTGGTGCAACCGGCCCTTGGCAATTTATGTTCACCACAGCAAAAGTCTATGGTTTAAACGTGGATAGCTATGTTGATGAGCGTCGCGACCCTATTCAAGCCACTTACGCTGCTGCTGCATATTTGAAGGATGCCTACCAGGAATTTGGCGATTGGCTGCTGGCCATAGCCTCGTACAACTG
Source organism: Mucilaginibacter sp. (assembly GCA_030445275.1). GTDB lineage: Bacteria > Bacteroidota > Bacteroidia > Sphingobacteriales > Sphingobacteriaceae > Mucilaginibacter. The sequence continues at coordinate 57,223 of JAUCSE010000066.1, read as the reverse complement.
CGGCAAAAGCAATGTAGAGCATGCGGTTGAAAAAGCCGGAGCTAATGATTTTTGGAGCATCCGTCAGTATTTACCAGCCGAAACCAGGGGATATGTACCTGCTTTTATAGCCATGAATTATGTAATGAGCTATTACAATAAGCATAATATTGTTGCCCAGGCTTGTAATTTTTCGACCAAGACTGATACCGTTATGGTGAAAAAATATGTATCCCTTAGTAACGTGTCACAGGCTTTGAAAATTAACATCAGCGAACTGGCCATTTTAAACCCGGCGTACAGAAGATTAATAGTAAATGGTAGCGCCACATCACCGCGCAGGTTAATTTTACCTCAGGTTGCTAAAGAAAATTATGCTGCTTTGTATAACGTATTGAATGGTGCAGGTGAAGCAGTGCCACCACAACCCAAGGTAACTTACGCGTCATATACCGATAATAAACCGGAACGCAAAATGCCTGCTCACCATAGAGTTAGAAAAGGAGAAACATTGGCCTCTATTGCCGATAAATATGGTGTTGAAGTACAGGATTTGAAAGTTTGGAACCATCTGAAAAGTAATAGGGCACCCGTAGGTGTAACTATTAAAGTGGCTAATGGCGATGAGCCATCAGCCAACGTACCGGTTGGTCAAAGAACAAGAAAGGTTTTATAAAATCTATAACCCAGCTGTCCGGGTTTCTGACTTCGGACGATTAATGCCGTTGTTGGTGTTGTCACCAAAAACATTTAGGACGGTTTTGAAATTGCAATACCTCAATGGATGACGGCTTGTTGGTGACAACACCAACAAGGGCGAAGTGGTGACAGTGTTTTGTCAGTAAACTTTAAAACTTAAATAATTGATTAGCAGATGCTCATGCATGTTCACGAACGTTCATGGGTGTGAATATGAACACTAACAGGCAGACCTGAAAAAAAGCCGCTGCGGACGATGTGTAGTTGTAAATTTCAGATAAAGTGCTTTGAAGTCAGCGAGTTGGACAGTGCGGAAGGTAAGATAAATAAAGGTTAAACACCTGAATATGAATAGCCAGGCTTTGATATGTTTCAAAGCCTGGCTTTTTTATATAGGTTACCATAAAAAGAATTGTAATTTTGAGCGCTTGAATTTTTGATAAATGAACAAGAACAACAACCGTAAACAGGATGCCTTAAACTACCACTCACAAGGTCGTCCGGGAAAGATACAGGTAGTACCTACCAAACCTACAAACTCGCAGCGCGATCTAACCATGGCCTATTCGCCGGGTGTTGCAGAGCCTTGTCTGCGTATTGCTGATAATGTAGAAGACGTGTATAAATATACAGCCAAAGGAAATCTGGTGGCTGTTATTAGCAACGGAACTGCAGTTTTAGGGCTGGGTAACATTGGTCCCGAGGCTAGTAAACCAGTGATGGAAGGAAAAGGGCTGCTGTTTAAAATTTACGCCGACATTGATGTTTTTGACCTGGAAGTAAATGCCAAAACAGTAGATGAATTTGTAACTATTGTTAAAGCGCTTGAACCTACTTTCGGCGGGGTAAACCTGGAAGATATATCGGCCCCAACCTGTTTCGAGATCGAACGCAGGCTTAAAGCCGAAATGAATATCCCGGTAATGCACGATGATCAGCATGGAACGGCCATCATATCAGGAGCGGCCTTGATGAATGCCTGCGAGATACAAGGTAAAAAGCTTGATAAAGTAAAAATGGTAGTGAATGGTGCGGGTGCCGCTGCGGTATCATGCTCAAAAATGTACCTGTCATTGGGGGTTAAAAAAGAGAACCTGGTGATGTTTGATATTAATGGTTTAATAACCCCTGATCGTACTGATCTTGATGATATCAGACTGGAGTTTGCTACCACCCGTACCGATATCAAAACATTGACCGATGCCATGAAAAATGCCGATGTTTTCGTTGGCCTGTCGGCTGGTAATGTGGTTACGCCTGAGATGCTGAAACTGATGGCCAAAAAGCCGGTAGTATTTGCAATGGCCAACCCGGAGCCAGAGATATCATATGAACTGGCCACTAGTGCACGCGAAGATATTATTATGGCCACAGGCCGTTCTGATTATCCAAACCAGGTGAATAACGTATTGGGTTTCCCTTATATTTTCAGAGGTGCACTTGATGTGCGGGCTACGGCTATTAACGAGGAAATGAAAATAGCGGCCACACATGCTATTGCCGAGATGGCTAAAAAACCGGTTCCGGAAGCGGTTAACCTGGCTTATAATACCACCAATCTTAAATTTGGGAGAGACTATATCATCCCTAAACCAATGGATCAAAGGTTGATCACCGAAGTATCGGCAGCGGTTGCTAAAGCTGCTATTGATTCGGGTGTGGCACGTAAGGTGATCACGGATTGGGAAGCTTATAATGAAGAATTAAGATCAAGGTTAGGAACCAACGATAAACTGTTGCGTAACCTGACCAATAAGGCTAAGCAAAATCCTAAACGGGTTGTTTTTGCCGAGGCTGATAATTATAAAATTTTGCGCTCGGCTCAGATCGTAAAAGAAGAGGGTATAGCCACACCTATTTTATTGGGTAATGCGGATAAGATAAAGCGTATCATGCGCGAGAATGATCTTGACCTTAATGATGTGCAAATCATTGACCCGCGTGCGGAATGTGAGAATATGGAAGAGTATGCCGAATATTTGTTCCAGAAACGCCAGCGAAAGGGAGTCACTTTATTTGAGGCAAGAAAAATGTTAAGAGACCGTAATTATTATGGAGCTTGCATGGTTCAGTTTGGCAGGGCTGATGCGTTGATATCGGGCTTAACTAAAAATTATGTGCCTACAATTAAGCCTGCGCTGCAGATTATTGGTACCGAAGATGGTGTGAATCGGGTAGCGGGTATGTACATGATGATAACCGGAAAAGGCCCCGTATTTTTTGGCGATACCACGGTAAATGAAAACCCAACGGTGCAGGAACTGGTTGATATCACCGTATTGATTGAACGTTCTGTTAAGCAGTTCAATATAAGCCCGAGGGTAGCTATGCTTTCCTACTCTAACTTTGGTTCAAATGAAGGGCCTATCCCTGAAAAAACCAGGGAAACTGTAAAAATATTACACAAGCAATATCCGGATATGGTAGTTGATGGCGATATGCAGGCCAACTTTGCCTTAAACTCCGATCTGCTGGCTGACAACTTTCCGTTCTCAACCTTAAACGGTAAGCCTGCTAATACCCTGATATTCCCTAACCTTGAATCAGGTAATATAGCCTATAAGCTATTGCAGGAAATTGGTGGTGCCGAAGCAGTTGGGCCTATATTATTGGGATTGAAAAAACCGGTTCACGTATTACAGCTGGGTAGCTCGGTTCGCGAAATTGTAAATATGATAACCATAGCTGTGGTTGACGCTCAGGCAAAGGAAGAAGCCAACAAACCAAAAGGTATTTTTAGTAAACTTAAAGGAAAATAAAGTATCAAGTAGTTAGTATCAAGTATCAAGATTTTTGAAGAGCTTATAAAACCAATACAACTGTCTTGATACTAACTACTTGATACTTTCTCATAAATAAAAATATTATGTACGATTATATTAGTGGTAAACTGGTATTCAAAAGCCCTTCGCATGTAGTTATTGATGCCGGAGGTATAGGTTATCACATTAATATTTCGTTAAATACATATTCCAGGCTAGATGATTTAGAAAATTGCAAACTATTTATCTGGCAGTACGTAAAAGAGGATGCACTCACATTATACGGCTTTGCCGACGATGGTGAGCGTCGCTTGTTCTTACACCTGGTATCCATATCCGGCATAGGGCCTAATACGGGGCGAATGATGTTATCATCAATAACCCCTGCCGAAATTCAAGCAGCCATTGTTAGCGGCAATGTTGCTTTAATACAACGCATAAAAGGCATAGGTCCCAAATCAGCACAACGTATAATATTGGAGCTGCAGGATAAGTTGCGTAAGGAAGGTCCTGATACTTTAACTGTTGTGCCTGTAAGCAAAACAGTTAAGGACGAAGCGCTTTCTGCACTTGTTATGCTCGGATTTGCACGTAATGCAGCCGAGAAGGTATTGGATCAGGAATTGAATAAAAATAATGGAGAATTAACAGTTGAGCAGCTTATAAAGTTTGCTTTAAAAACTCTATAATTACGTACAATTTTCTACTTGACCTTTGATAAAAATATTTACTTATAATATTATTATAAGTGTGTTGTTTATTTTGGCATTTGGCGGGCTGGGGAGTGTTTATGCACAACAACGCGTACCGGGTGGTAAAAGAGATACAACACAGGTAAGCACCCCCGTAAACCTAACCGAACCTAAAAGTGTGAGGATGAGGGAAGGTATTTTTGATACTGACCCACCCAACATGGTGCGTACGGTTGAATATGATCCCGCATCAAACCGGTATATATTATATGAGCGTGTAGGTAACTTATTATATCGCCCACCACAATACCTAACCTTTGCAGAATATCTAAAATTAAGGAGTAAAGCCAATCAACGTATTTACTATCAACAACTGGCTGATACTTACGCCTATGATTCACAACAACCCGGATTTATTCCGTCAATAAAAGTAAGAAGCCGAACCTTTGAACAAATATTTGGAGGCCAAACCATTGATATCAAACCGCAGGGTTCTGCCGAAATGATATTGGCTGGCCAAACAAACTCAAACCAAAACCCATTATTTACTACCCGGCAACGTAACCAGTTCAATTTTAATTTTGACCAGAAGATACAGCTTAACGTAACCGGAAATATAGGCGACAAACTAAAAATAACAACCAATTATAATACCGATGCCCAGTTTCAGTTTGAGAACCAGATAAAGCTTGACTACACCGGATCGCCTGATGAGATTATTCAGAAAATTGAGGCTGGTACCGTAAGTATGCCTTTGAATACCTCGTTAATAACAGGTAGCCAAGCCCTTTTTGGTGTAAAAACTAAACTGAAGTTTGGCCGTTTGGATGTAACCAGTATACTGTCGCAACAGCGGTCGCAATCAAAAACAATTACCATAACTAATGGCTCACAGCAAGGTAATTTCAGGCTCACTCCAGCTGATTATGAAGCCAACAAGCACTTCTTTTTATCACAATACTTCCGTAATAATTATAACAAGGCGCTAGCTAATATTCCTATTATCAGTTCAAATGTAAATATTACAAAAATTGAGGTTTGGACAACAAACCGTACCAATGTAACTACCGATTCAAGGGATATATTAGCCTTTTTGGATCTGGGCGAAAATAACCCATACAATAGAGCAATACGAGGGGGCGGTAGCGCCCTACCAGCGGGTTTTAAAGGGCCAGGCTTTGCACAGCAGTCAAATAACTTATTCAGTGTTTTACCCAGCGATGCCCGTTTAACCAACTCAAACTCAGTAGCCAGTTATTTTCAGGGTACTGGAACCGGCACGGATAACTATTCAAAACTAAGCTATGCCCGTAAACTTACCGACAAGGAATATACTTTGCATCCGCAGCTGGGGTATATATCACTCAACTATCCTTTAAATAACGATGAGGTATTGGCGGTGGCCTATCAGTATACCGTTAACGGTACACAGTACCAGGTGGGTGAGTTTAGCAGTGATGTTGCTGCCAATCCTAATGCGCCGAATGTTTTATTTGTAAAATTGCTAAAAGGCGAAATACTAAAAACTAATTTACCCAGCTGGAAGTTGATGATGAAAAACATCTACTCGCTAGGTGCCTTCCAGGTAAGCTCTACTGATTTTAAACTAACCGTTACAAGGCTTGATGATAAATCAGGTATTGAAAAAACAGTAATGGAAGAGGGGCAGAATACCAAGGGCAAACTTTGGCTGCAGATATCTGGGTTGGATAATCTTAACCAGCAAAATGCTAAACAACCCGATGGTTACTTTGACTTTTTAGAGGGGGTAACTATTGATTCGCAAAATGGCAGGATATCGTTCCCTGTATTGGAGCCTTTTGGATCAGACCTGACTAGTAAATTCTTACCTGGTGAACAGGATCTGGCCAAGCGGTATGTGTATCAACCACTATATGATTCAACCAAAACCATCGCGCAGCAGTACTTCCCCAATTTAAACCGGTATGTAATAAAGGGTACCTTTACATCAACGGGCGGGTCAGAATATCAGCTTAACGCAGTGAATATACCACAGGGTTCAGTAAATGTAACCGCAGGTGCCTTAAAACTAACGGAAGGAAATGATTACACGGTTGATTATAATTCTGGCCGTATCCGGATATTGAACCAGGCCCTGCTCTCGTCAGGGCAGCCCATTACGGTTAAGCTGGAGAATAATGAATTGTTTGGCGTTCAGCAAAAGTCTTTATATGGTTCACGATTAGATTACCATGTTAATGATAAGCTGGCTTTGGGTGCTACAATTATGCACTTAACGGAACAACCACTTACTCAAAATGAGGTAGCGGGTGATGAATCCATATCAAACACCATATGGGGTTTTGACGCTAATTACAGTTCAGAGTCAAGACTGCTTACCCGGCTGGTTGATAAGATCCCTTTTATTCATACCAAAGTTCCATCATCTATTAATTTTTCGGGCGAGTTTGCACAATTGTTACCGGGTAGCCCAGGTGCCCTGAATTTTGCAGGATCAAAAAACGGAACTTCATACCTTGATGATTTTGAGAACAGTCAATCCGTAATTGACGTAAAAGGTGCCAATAGCTGGCAGATATCAGGTACCCCTCAACTCTTTACCGAATCGGGATTGTTTAATGATCTGAGTTATGGATATAACCGCGCCCGGCTCGCATTTTATAATATCGACCCTATATTTTATACCAATACAGGCTCCATACCCATTTCGCGTTCTGAACTTTCAAACCACTATGTAAGGCAGGTAATTGAACAAGAAGTTTTTCCATATAAACAGTCATCAACCGGGCAGCAGTTAAGTTTAGCAACATTGAACTTAGCCTTTTACCCAACAGTTCGCGGGCCTTACAACTACACAACCACTGGTATTAATAATGATGGTACGCTGCAAAATCCAAAATCGCGCTGGGGTGGTATGTTCAGGAAGATGGAAACCAATGATTTTGAATCATTAAATGTTGCTTATATTGAATTTTGGGTGCTCGATCCTTTTATATACAAACCAAATTCAGCGGGTGGGGATCTGTATTTTAACCTGGGTAATATATCAGAAGATATATTAAAAGACGGACGTAAGAGTTTAGAGAATGGCTTGCCCGTTAACGGCGATTTATCACAGGTAGATGAAACCAACTGGGGCCGGGTATCAAAACTGCAGCCTGTAATAAACGCTTTTGATAACAACCCGGATTCGCGCAAATTGCAGGATGTTGGTTTGGATGGTTTAAATGACAATGATGAAAGAACAAAGTTTGCTCCTGTTGTTCAACAGGTTAGGGGACAACTGAATTCACAGGCAGGTAACAGTTTTGCGGCCGATCCATCATCAGACAATTATCAATATTATCAGGGGCCTGCGCTTGACCAGGCCAGGGCTGGTATTTTGGATAGGTACAGCAAATACAACGGTACGGAGGGTAACTCAAAAACAGCCGAACAATCACAGGCCGAATTGGGTATCCAGAATTCAGCATCTACATCGCTACCCGATGGCGAGGATATTAACCGTGATAATAATATGAGTCAGGAGGATTCTTATTTTCAGTATAAGGTATCCATACGCCCCGGCGATATGATAGTGGGGCAGAACAATATTAGTGATAAAATTACTGCTTCGGTAAAGCTGGCTAATGGTGTAACACAGCAAGTTAACTGGTACCAGTTTCGTATACCAATAAATGATTATCAGAATAAAGTAGGTAACATAGAGGATTTTAAGGCCATACGTTTTATGCGTATGTTCATGACCAACTTTGCCGATACTGCAATATTACGTTTTGGAACCCTGCAACTGGTTCGTGGTGAATGGCGTACATTTAATGTAGAAAGAAATCCACTTAATGTAATTGCCGACCCTTCTATTGCCAATCCCCCGATTGATAATTCATCACTTGATGTACAAGGTGTAAATATTGAACAGAATGGTAACCGTACACCTATACCTTATGTGGTACCGCCGGGCATTCAGCGCCAGCGCAATTATAATAACCTGCAAACTGATACCAAGTTAAATGAGCAATCACTCGCGTTAACCGTTAAAAGCTTGCGTGATGGTTATTCAAGAGCGGCTTTCAAAACTTTTTCAAATGATCTGCGTTCTTACAAGCGCCTGCAAATGTTTGTACACGCCGAAGGCGACCAATTAAAAGATAATGACCTTAACGCTTTTATACGTCTGGGTGTTGATTATCAGGATAACTATTACGAGTATCAAGTACCCTTAAAAGTTACTGCACCTGGTACCCGTGATCCGGACGCGATATGGCCCACTGCAAATTCGATTGATCTGGAACTGGACCTGCTGACAAGAGCAAAGCTAAAACGGAATCACTCCAATGTGCCTTATAACCAGGTGTTCAGGTACGCAGAGGGCGATCAGGTGGTATATATTAAAGGACAACCTGACCTGAGCCGCTTGGCTACTGTAATGTTGGGGGTACGAAATCCCCTTAAAGGAAGTTCACCAGCCGCAGATGATGGATTGGACAAAAACGGTATTGTTTGGTTTGATGAGCTGCGTTTAACCGATTTTGATCAACGTGGTGGTTGGGCTGCTATTGCCAGGGCTAATGCCAAGCTTGCCGATTTTGCCGACATTACCGTAGCTGGCAGTAAAACTACCATTGGTTTTGGTACGCTTGATTCCAGGTTAAATGACCGAAGCCGGAGCGACGATCAAACCTACGATGTATCTGCAAATGTTGAACTCGGTAAATTTTTTCCTGCTAAGAGTGGTATACATATACCGGCCTATGTCAATGTATCCTCACAAAGAAGCATGCCCCAATATGATCCTGGCGCGCCTGATGTGGAATTAAAAGCCTCGCTTGCGGCCGCAACCAGTAAACAGGAGCGCGATTCCATCAGAAATGCCGCGGTTGATTATACAATACGTAAAAGCTACAATTTTACAAACGTACATAAGTCTAAAACTGATCCCAATGCACCCAACCATGTTTGGGATATTGAAAACTGGAATGCCTCCTACGCTTATACCGAATATACGCACCATGACTTTGTAACGCAGAATGACCTGGAAAAGACCTACAACTTAACACTAGCCTATAATTATACCAATCAGCCTAAATATTATAGTCCGTTTGCCAAGATCATTAAGAGCAACTTGCTGGCGCTATTCCGTGATATCAATTTCAGTATATTGCCTTCACGGCTCAACTTTAGCATCAATTTTAACCGGTTTTACTCAGAGAACACTTTGAGGGATAATGACCCTAATAACTTTATTCCTATTCCAACTACCACGTTCAATAAATATTTTAACATTACCAGGGTTTATGGTATAGGGTGGAATTTGTCAAAATCATTGCAAATGGATATTGATGCAACCAACTTATCGGTAGTTGATGAACCGGCAGGCCGCATTAACGGTTTAAAGCGCGATACGCTTTGGGATAACCTTAAAAAACTTGGCCGTACCACCAATTATAATCACACCATTAACTTTAACTATACGGTACCATTTAGTAAAATACCTGGTATGGATTGGGTGGCCGCTGTGGCCCGATACAGTGCACACTTTAACTGGCAAACCCAACCATTATTTGCTATCAATGATCCATCATATGATGTAGGTAACAGTATCCAAAATTCAAGGGCCATACAGTTGAACCCGACACTTAACATGATTGCGCTTTACAATAAATTCCCGTTCATACGTAAGGCCAATAATCCAAATTCAAAGAATAGTGGTATAAGTAAGATTTTGCTGGGACTATTAACCAGTGTTAAAAACCTTAGCGGAACGTATACCCGTACGCAGGGTATATTTTTACCCGGTTATTTACCGGAGTCGGGCTTTTTTGGATCCAATGCCGGGGCTCCTGGCTTAGGATTTTTACTGGGTAGCCAGGCCGATATACGGGGCAAGGCTGTGGCCAACGGCTGGATCACCAGAGATACCCTTCAAAATCAGTTATATGTAACCACCCTTAATGAGGATATGCATTTCAGAGGTATAATTGAACCGTTTAAAGACCTGCATATTGAGCTCATAGCCTTTAAAACACAAGACCATAATTACCAGGCCAATTTTAAATACTTACCCGAAACTAACGATATTCAAACCCTGAGCCCGGTAACCACAGGTAATTATAGTATCTCCTTTTTAACTATTGGTACTGCATTCAAGAAAACAACCGGCATTAATAACACGTCGCCCATATATCAGAAATTTTTGGATAACCGTACTACCATATCACAAAAACTAGGTGTACTTAATCCTAACTCATCCGGTAATACTGATGGGTATGCTGATGGCTATGGGCCAAATTCGCAAAACGTGCTGGTACCTGCTTTTTTGGCTGCTTATACAGGAAAAAAAGCTTCAAGTAGTGGCCTTGGCCAGTTTCCGGCTATTCCTATACCAAACTGGCAGATAACCTATAATGGTTTAAGTAAGCTGCCTTTCTTCCTGGATATTTTTGATTCTTTTGATCTGAGTCACGGATACCGTTCATCCTATAACGTAAACGGATTTACTTCACTGTTACAATACCAGGAGGCACATGGTGCAGCAAGCTCCAGGGATTTGAATAATGATTTTTTACCACTGTATCAGTTTTCCCAGGTAACTATTTTTGAACAGTTTGTGCCGCTGTTAGGAGCCAGCATCAGATTCAAGAACAGCATGACTACCAATATAGAATACCGGCAAAGCCGCTCATTAAGTTTAAGCCTATTGAACAGCCAGCTTGCACAGCAAAATGAAAGGATAATTGTGTTTGGCTTTGGTTATCATACCAAAAACTTCCATTTTCCTTTTGGTTGGTTTAGTGGGGCCGGTAAGGACAACGATGTTAATTTCAAGCTCGACTTTTCGCTGCGCGATAATAAAACATTGATATACAGACCCGATGTAGAACAGGCCGAAATATCATCGGGAGCGCAAAATATTACCATGCGCCCTTCCATTGATTATGTGATCAATCAACGTTTTAACTTGAACTTGTTTTACGACTCAAACATTACCCGGCCTTATACCTCTCAAACCTTTAATACCGCGTTTACTAATTTTGGTATTAACCTGAAGCTATTGTTGCAATAAATTTAAGTCTTCAGGTTAATACATTGTTACTGTTTCTTCGCTTCTTTTTTACGCTTTCGATCGGCCTTGCGTTTTTTCCGTTCAGCTTTTTTAGCCAGCCGGTCGTGCTTGTTTTTATTATGTTCCTCAATGCGGTCTTTGGTGGCCTTTTGTTTTTGAGCATCCAGGCCAACACAAGGTTTTATACCCTCTAAAAGTGTTTTCCACATTGTTTTAAAAAAAGGAGCCTCTTTTGGGCGAAGATAATGAACCGTTGCCGACCGTGCTGTTTCGCTATCCTTATCAGGGTTATTACGCTTTATAACAAACAGGTTAGCAAACATTGACATAAAAGACCGCTTTTTTAAACGGTCATTGGCAGTATCGGCCTGAAATATGTTTACTTTCAAATCATTATATAAAAAAGCCACATTGCCCTTAAATACTTTACTGTTTGCCTGTATATCAAAGCTCAGCTGTTTAATGGTTCCTGAACTGGCTTTAACCATGGCCAGGGGCATTACCGCCGAGTTAAGTGCCTGCATATTCATAGTGCCCAAAGTTCCTTTATAAGTAAAGGCAGCATCCTTATCGGTTAAATTAAATGCAAATTGCACATCAAGCCGGCCTTGGTTCATAAAATAGGTGGTAAGCTGTACAGCCGTAATGTTGTTATGTGCAATAGCCACCTCATTTGTAGTTACATTATAAAAATGACCACTGGTATTATTAAAGGTAACTGTACCGGTTTTTTTTGATTTTCTGTTGAATTCAGAATACTCCACATTAATACGATGTACTCTTAACGTATCAATATTCAAATCCATACCAATCTTATGTATCATTACATTCGGAAATGTAATTACTTTATCAATGGTGGAATCTTTTGTTTTATTTGGATTATTGAATACGCTGATTGTGCCTGTGTTTAATACCAGACTTGTTGCTGTTAAGCGGCGATATTTATGATAACTCAGAAAATCAAAGTGGTTAAGCTGTAACGAATCAATATTTAATCCAAAGCGATCATGGCTACTTTTGTTAAAAAATATCCCCGTTTTTGCAGGTTCAAGCTGCAGGCCCTCCACATTTAATTGTGATTTTAAAGTAGATAGCTTAAGATACTTTATTTTATAAGCGTATAAGCCACTTGTAGTTTTACCTGAATAGTTGTTCAGCTCGGTTACAATATCCTTACAGTAAAGCAGGCGCGACCTGTCTGTTTGAGTTACTGAGTCTATTAGCAGGTCTGTAGCACTCAGATTCATCTCTTTCAATTCAGATATAGCTACTTTGTTACCTGAATAATCCTGGTATTTAAATTTTACATCGTTCAGTTGTATTTGACCAATATGAATGGAATGCAAGCTCTTCGAAATTTTTTGCCAGGCAGTACGATGATCCTTTACAATGGTATCTTTAGTATGATTAAGCTGGTAACTGATATTTACTTCGGGTTCATTTAAAATTACCCGCCCAATATTTAGTTTGTGCCTGAAATATAAGCTAATGGGGTGTACATGTAGCAGCACTAATCGTTTCACATGCAGCTCAACCAGGTTATTGGGTGCCAAATGCTGTTTCTTCTTTCTATTATAAACGGCCGTATCAGGCTTTAAGCTGATATTGTAGAGGGTTATTTTTCCTTCTAATACATGCAGTTCAGCATCAGAAAAATCAACCTTATACAAACTGTCACTGCTGGTTAAAACAACATCATGTACCTTATTAGCTAAAATAGGCGACCAATACCTGTTAACAATTAAAGCCAGAAGAAAAATTATTATCGCAGGTATCAACACAAATTTAAATACTGTTTTTTGCCACCCGTGCTTTAAAAATTTCAACTGCATTTACTGATTTCCGTTTTTTTTGTGTGATCCTTTTTTTCTTACTCTTCTGCGGTCTTTTAGCTTCTTTTTCTGTTTTAAGTTCTGCCGCCTTTAAAATTATTAAACTTTCCCAGCAAGATACTCACTTTGCTACAGCATTATTAAATTGTTTTCTGTTTTTTTATCAAAACCAACATAGGGTTTTAAGCCTTCAAATAAGCCCTTATATAAAAAGCTAAAGAAAGAAACTTTAGGGTCGCGTGGCAGGTCAATTGGCCCTGGTTTTAAAACGCTTTTTGTATCCTGATTGTTGCCCTCAATTAGCAGATCATTGGCAATCATTGATATTAAGCCTTGTTTTTGTTAAATACTGCCAATATGTCATTCATGTATTTAAATTTTGTGTATTTTTGCAAACTAATTTTTAATTAAATGATGGATTTGGTTATTCCGGATAAGGTACATGATGAAAGCAGGCAGGGTGAAGCATTGGTTTTAGAACCTGTAGCCGGTAAAAACAATGGCCGTAAACTTTATATTGAAAGTTACGGCTGTGCCATGAATTTTTCTGACAGTGAGATAGTTGCGTCAATTTTAGCTGAACAGGGTTTTGAAACCACTGCCGATCATAACTTAGCTGATGTTATTTTTATAAATACCTGCTCCATACGCGAAAACGCGGAGCAACGGGTGCGTAACCGCTTGAAAGAATTTACGGTAGCCAAGGTGAAAAATCCGGGATTGGTGGTAGGGGTGTTGGGCTGTATGGCCGAACGCTTAAAATCGAAATTCTTAGAGGAAGAAAAGCTGGTTGACGTTGTTGTGGGGCCGGATGCTTATCGTGATCTGCCTAACTTGATTGACCAGGTTGATAGCGGCCAAAAAGCGGTTAATGTATTGCTATCGCGCGAAGAAACCTATGCAGATATAAGCCCGGTACGGTTAAACAGTAACGGTATTAACGCGTTTGTATCCATTATGCGCGGATGCGATAATATGTGTTCATTTTGTGTAGTGCCCTTTACCCGTGGCCGCGAACGAAGCCGTGATCCGCAGTCAATAGTAGCTGAATGTGTTGATCTGTTTAACAAAGGCTATCGCGAGGTTACCTTGCTGGGCCAGAATGTGGATTCGTATAAATGGAAACCGAGTTCTGAGTCTGAAGTTGTGAGTTCTGAGTCAAAAGATACTTCAAACGCTACAACTCCTGAAACCACCAACTTTGCTAATCTTTTAGAAATGGTAGCGCTGATCAATCCAGAATTACGGGTTCGTTTTTCAACTTCGCATCCAAAAGATATTACTGATGATGTGTTATACACCATCAACGAATACGAAAATATTTGCAACTATATACATCTGCCAGTACAATCGGGTAATAGCCGGATACTGGAAATGATGAACCGTACTTATGATCGGGATTGGTATATCAACAGGATAGATGCCATTCGTCGTATTATTACGGATTGCGCTATATCAACAGATGTGATCACCGGTTTTTGCACCGAAACCGATGAAGAACATAATGATACCGTAACCATGATGGATTACGTAAAGTACGATTTTGCCTACATGTTTAAATACAGCGAAAGACCGGGCACTTTAGCCGCCAAACGTTATGCGGATGATATACCGGAAGAAGTAAAGCAAAGTCGCCTGGCTCAAATTGTGGCCAAGCAGCAGGAGTATTCTTTTTACCGCATGCAGGCACGCATAGGCAAGGTTGAAAAAGTACTGATAGAAGGTTATTCAAAAAAATCAGATAAAGACTATTGTGGCCGTAGTGATCAAAACGCCATGGTGATATTCCCGGTAGGTGAAAACTACAAACCAGGCCAGTACGTAAACGTATTGATAGAGCGTAGCACATCAGCTACATTGATAGGGAAAGTGGTTAATTGAGTTGGATTAGGTTGATTGGTTGATTATGTTAATATAGTTAGTGGCTTAGGCTATAAGTTGTTATTAATCCAATAATTCACTAAATCAATAACTCACTAATTAAATAATGGATATACAAGAAATAAAACAACGCTTCGGGATCATTGGCAATTCGCCTTTGCTTAACCGGGCTATAAATATTGCCAACCAGGTGGCACCAACAGACATCTCTGTACTAATAACCGGCGAAAGTGGTAGTGGTAAAGAAGTGTTTTCGCACATTATACATCAAATGAGCCCACGTAAACACGGGCCGTTCATTGCTGTAAATTGCGGCGCTATTCCTGAAGGTACCATTGATTCAGAATTATTTGGGCACGAAAAAGGAGCTTATACCGGCGCCGTTGGCGAGCGTAAAGGTTATTTTGAAACCGTAAATGGTGGTACTATTTTTTTAGATGAAATAGCCGAAATGCCTTTAGGCACCCAGGCGCGTTTGCTGCGGGTATTGGAATCTGGTCAATACATAAAAGTAGGCTCGTCAAAGGTCGAAAAAACAAATGTACGTGTTATAGCCGCTACCAATGTTGATGTATACGAGGCTGTAAAAAGCGGTAAGTTCAGGGAAGATCTATACTATCGTTTAAATACCGTTCCGCTTCGGATACCGCCACTGCGCGACAGGAAAGAAGATGTTTACCTGCTTTTCAGAAAATTCACTTCAGATTTTACCGATAAATACCGCACGCCACCTATTCAGCTGGATGAAGAGGCTCAGCAGGTATTAATTAATTATTCGTGGCCGGGTAACGTAAGGCAGCTTAAAAATATGGCCGAACAATTGGCTGTTCTGGAGCGCGACCGCATTATTACCGCGCAAACACTGCTTACCTATATCCCGCATGAAACAAGCAACCGAAATTTGCCTATGCGCCTGGACAATCAGCCCAAAGAGGATTTTTCGGAACGGGATATATTATATAAGGTACTGTTTGATATGAAGCGCGACATGGTTGAACTAAAAAAGCTGGTAGCCGATATTATTGAACATGGAGGCGTGGCAGCAAACTATAGTAATCATTCGCAAACACTTAACCAGTTATATCGCGATATTGAGCTACCCGGAAATTCTGAAACGCAATTTACTTTACAGCAACCCGTTAATACCAATAATAACAGTAATAATAATGCTGACGCGTATAATATAACACATGAGGCCGAAGAAGTTGAAGAATCACTGTCACTGATTGAAAAAGAATCGGACTTGATACGTAAGGCATTAAAAAAGCACAAAGGAAAACGTAAGCTGGCCGCAAACGAATTGGGCATATCAGAAAGAACATTATACAGGAAAATAAAAGAATTAAACTTATAGGCTAATGAAAAGATTATTGGGGATTATTACGGTTTGTTCATTAAGCTTGTTTTTATCATCCTGTTATACGCTTAAAAACGCGTCGATTCCGCCAAACTTAAAAACCATTAATGTGCAGTTTTTTGAAAACAACGCGCCATTGGTGGTGAATAACCTGAGCCAGACATTTACCGAAGCTTTAAAAGACAGGATACGTTCGCAAAGCCGGTTAAGCATTAGTCGTAATGAAAGTGATGCCACCTTATCAGGCAACATTGTTGGGTATACCATTGCCCCGGTTTCTATCGAGGCGGTAGCCAGTAATGTGGCCCCTATTGCCGATGCTAACAGACTAACCATAACTGTAAGAGTGAAATTTGTTTATGAAGGGGATAAAAAAATTAATTTTGATCAGGATTTTCCGGGATTTGTGAATTTCAGAGGAGATATCGGATCGCAGGAACAAACCCTGATAAAAACAATAGTTGATCAAATAACAGAAGATGTTTTTAACAAAGCCTTTTCTAATTGGTAGGTAATTCGTACTTTCAACCACGTGGATCAAGATTTGAATAACAGGCAGAACGAAATATTAAAGGAATTATTGGCCAATCCGGCCAATACCGGGCAGCAGTACAACTACAATTTACAACAATTGGTTGTTGAATTTCCGCAAAGCGGTATACTGCGCGCCATGCTTGCTCATGCGGGTACAGGGCTAAAACAAGCTGCTGCTTATGTTGATCCGCATTTATTATACAAACTTATTAATGATGCTGATAGCCTTGCGGTAGTATTACCATCTCAAATTAATGGAAATGCTAAAGAAGTGGGTAATGGTCACTTGCAGGATACAGCTGTAGCCGAAAATTATTTTAATATAGGCCTGGCACATGAAACTATACTAACAAATGAAGCAGTGGTATCTGCAGTTTTGCCAGATGCAACAGTCAGCGAACAGTTTATTGCTAATGAAACTGAAACAACAGGAAAGCACAATACTGATATAGAAACACACCAGTCGCCGGTTATAGATGAACCGGAAATTACTACTGAACATATAACCGCAAATCATGAGGATGGGCATTTTGCATCAGCACATCCTGAAGCAGATATTGAAGATGAAGTATATGATGAAATTGTAGGTATTGAAAATATAAATTTCCCCGGGCAAACTCATGGAACCGAAGAGGTATCAAAAGCTGATGCAGCTGTTACAGATGAAAAAGGAAAGGTAAATGAGTCAGCTATAGATATTGGATCAGAAAAATGGATTATTGGTAATATAGCCAGTAGTGATTATTTTACGTTTGATAACTCGATAGTTGATCAGAAAAACACAAACGGGAAAGAACAAGTTACCTCATCTGCAACTGGTGTAGCTCGTCAAGAAAATACGGAAGCAAAAGCAGGGAACCACCAGGACGTATCAAAGTATAATGACGAAAAGATGCCTTATACTTTTATGTGGTGGTTAGATAAAACGCGTAAGGAGTATGCTGCAACATATCAACCATATTCAACCAATCTGCCGGCAAATAGCGATGTGCCTAAAGCGTATTTTCCTGATGCATTACAGCAACAGTATGTAGAAAATATCTTTCATGTACGATCATTAGAGGAGCTTGAAAAAACGCCTGTATCTGATGGGCCCGAAATAAAACGTAAGGAAGATGTTATTATTGAGAAATTCATACAGGAAGAGCCGCAGATACGGCCACCTGCAATGGATAAGCTTGATAACGAAAACAAGGCCAAAAAAAGTGCCGAGGACCGGAATGACCTGGTAAGCGAAACCCTGGCTCAAATATATGCCGACCAGATGTTATACCACAAAGCAATAGCTACCTATAAAAAATTGATGTTGAAATTTCCGGAAAAAAGCCGTTACTTTGCCACCCAAATTGAACAGTTAGAAAAGAAAACCAATTAATATAAAGAAATGTATTTAGTTTTAATTATCCTTACCATTATCGTTTGCATCCTTTTAGGGCTTATCGTATTGATCCAAAACCCTAAAGGTGGCGGCCTGTCATCAAATTTTTCAAGTTCATCACAGTTAATGGGTGTGCAAAAAACAGGCGACTTTTTAGAAAAAGGCACCTGGGTACTTGCCATTAGTGTAATGGTTTTATCACTGGCAATTAATGTAGCGGTAAAAGGCGGAGTCGCAAGCAGCAGTAACCCTGCCTTGCGTGATCAAATTGAAAAAGCTTCAAAACCAACAGCGCCGGCATCTGCTCCGTTAAGCACGCCGCTTAATAATGCACCTGCAACGCCACCTGCTAATAAGCCTGCTAAATAAGTAACTTAAAAATATTAAAAAAGGCTTTGGGAACTTTCCAAGGCCTTTTTTGCTTCTTGTAACCTAACTGACATCATGGCACAGGAATATTAAAATATTGTTAAGCATTAAAACCAAAATAACCTTTAGCTGACATTACAACAGTTTTGCCTGTCAATAATTGCCATTGCGTTTGCTTGGCATAATTGATGAGGAATTGGAGTTGAAAACTTAAATAAAATAAACAAGTATAACTATGTCATTAAACATTAAACCAATCGGCGACAGAGTAGTAGTGGAAGCTGCAGCTGCCGAAGAGAAGACCGCTTCGGGAATTATTATCCCGGATACCGCTAAAGAAAAACCTCAGCGTGGAACTATTGTTGCCGTAGGCGACGGTAAAGTAGATGAGCCTTTAACTGTAAAAGTGGGTGACCAGGTTTTATATGGAAAATACGCAGGTACCGAAATTACTTACGAAGGTAAAGAGTATTTAATTATGCGTGAAACTGATATTTACGCGGTTCTGTAATTTCAATTAGTGAATTATTGATTTAGTGAATGAGCGAATCATTCTGTGTTAATAAATCAAAAACGGATTCAAAAACTATAATTCAAAAATCAAAAAGAAAATAATTATTGAGATGCAAAGAATTAAATCATTAGTTCAATAACTCAATAATTCAAAAACTAAAAACATGGCAAAACAAGTTAAATACAATGTTGAAGCACGTGACGCCCTTAAACGCGGTGTTGATATTTTAGCTAACGCAGTTAAAGTAACCTTAGGTCCTAAAGGCCGTAACGTAATTATTGATAAAAAATTCGGTTCACCAATTATTACTAAAGATGGTGTAACGGTGGCTAAAGAAATCGAATTAAAAGATGCTTTAGAAAACATGGGTGCCCAAATGGTTAAGGAAGTTGCGTCAAAAACTGCTGATATTGCGGGTGATGGTACTACTACTGCTACTGTTTTAGCACAGGCTATCGTTACTGCAGGTATTAAAAACGTTGCAGCCGGTGCTAACCCAATGGATTTGAAACGCGGTATTGATAAAGCTGTTATAGTTGTTGTTGAGAATTTAAAATCACAATCACAAACTGTTGGTGAGGACAATAATAAAATAAAACAAGTAGCATCAATTTCTGCTAATAATGACGAAGTTATCGGTTCATTAATTGCAGAAGCTATGGCTAAAGTTGGTAAAGATGGTGTAATTACTGTTGAAGAAGCAAAAGGTACTGAAACTGAAGTTAGAACTGTTGAAGGTATGCAGTTTGACCGTGGTTACCTTTCGCCATACTTTGTTACTAATGCTGACAAAATGGAAGTTGAATTAGAAAATCCTTACATCCTGATCTATGATAAAAAGATCTCTTCGATGAAGGAATTACTTCCTATTTTGGAAAAACAAGTTCAAACCGGCAAGCCACTATTGATCATCGCTGAAGATCTTGATGGCGAAGCATTAGCTACTTTGGTAGTTAACAAGATCCGTGGTTCACTGAAAGTTGCTGCTGTTAAAGCTCCTGGCTTTGGCGATCGTCGTAAAGCCATGTTAGAGGATATCGCTATCCTTACTGGTGGTACTTTAATTTCTGAAGAAAGAGGTTACAAATTAGAGAATGCTGATCTTAGCTACTTAGGTACTGCTGAGAAGATAGTTATTGACAAAGATAACACTACTATCATCAACGGTGCTGGTTCTGCCGATGAGATCAAAGGCCGTGTAAGCCAGATCAAATCTCAGATCGAATCAACTACATCTGATTATGACCGCGAAAAATTACAGGAACGTTTAGCCAAATTATCTGGTGGTGTTGCTGTATTGTACGTAGGTGCTGCTACAGAAGTAGAAATGAAAGAGAAAAAAGACCGTGTTGATGATGCTTTACATGCAACCCGTGCGGCTGTTGAAGAAGGTATTGTTGCAGGTGGTGGCGTTGCCTTCATTCGTGCGGTAGCTGCTTTAGCTGACCTTAAAGGTGATAACGAAGACGAGAACACTGGTATCCAGATCATCCGTCGTGCTATCGAAGAGCCTTTACGTCAGATCTGCGAAAACGCTGGTATTGAAGGTTCAATTGTAGTGCAAAAAGTTAAAGAAGGTAAAGCCGACTTTGGTTACAATGCACGTACTGATAAATACGAAAACCTGATTGGCGCTGGTGTTATCGATCCAACTAAAGTTGGCCGTGTAGCATTAGAGAACGCAGCTTCAATTGCAGCTATGTTGTTAACAACAGAAGTTGTTTTGGCTGATGATCCGGAAGATGCACCTGCTGGCCCACCAATGGGTGGCGGCGGCATGGGCGGTATGATGTAATCAGAAGTCCTAAGCCTTGAGTCAAGAGTATTAAGTCAAAAACGATTAGTTCTGACTTTCAACTTCGGACTTAAGTATAAAAACAAATCCCTGTATGCGAAAGCATACAGGGATTTGTTTTTAAGGAGGTTCATGGTCATGTAAACGTAAACGAATAGTCATTAATTAATCATTTGATTAATTTTTAACATTAACTGAACACCTATTACCTATTTTTGCGTAACAAATCTGATAATCTGGCTATTAGGCATAGGATTTGAATACAATACAGTATCATGAAAAGCATCGTTAAAAAATCAAGATTAGTGCACAGTACCATAGTTGGATGGTTACTGATAAAAGGCCCCGAGCTTTTTATTACTATTTACGGTAAGTAATAAATTTTTTACCTTTGTTTCTACTTATGAAAGTAGAAGAATTTTATCAGCAATTTCATCATTGGCTAATTACCCGCGGGCCAAACTATGTAGGTGGAATAATCATATTTTTTATTGGTCTTTGGGCAATCAGACTTTTACGGACGCGTTTGCGCAACCGGATGATCAAAAGAGGGATTCACTCTTCATTACAACCCTTCTTTTTAAGTTTAACTATTACTGCGCTTTATGTGCTACTGGTAATTTGGGTAATGAATGTTATTGGTTGGGAAATGACCATCTTCACTACCATCATAGGTGCTTTTAGTGTGGCAGCCGGTTTAGCACTATCAGGAACGTTCCAAAACTTTGCAGGAGGTGTGCTCATATTATTATTAAAACCGTTTGAGCTTAATGACAGCATTGTGGCACAGGGCCAGGACGGTAAGGTAACCTCCATACAAATGTTTTATACGGTTTTGCTTACTGCTGATAACAAAACCGTCATTATTCCTAACGGCAAATTGTTTAACGAAGTTATAGTTAATGTAACCCGCGAAGGGAAGCGCCGTCTTGATTTTGAAGTGAAGGTAGGCTATGCCAATGATGTTGAACAAGTAAGAGGAATTATCGAGAACTCGATAAATACTACCCCTATTTTATTGAAAACTCCCGCCTCAAAGGTAGGTATTAATAGCCTGGAGATCGACTCGATCAGGTATATTGTAAATGTGTGGGTTCAGCCAACCGACTTTTTAACAGCTAAAATGGCCTTGCAAGAAAAGATCATTAAAGACCTTACCGCTGCCGGCATAGCTTTCCCGAAAGCAGGGTAAAGAGGGTGAGGGGCAAAAGGCCTTTTACATCACGTCATTGCGTAGCGTGGCAATCCCCGATAAGCAGGTCCGCTCTGTAAAGTTAGGGATTGCCACGCTACGCTCGACGCGTTTAGGATCTATCTCCTCAGAAAGTTATAGCTTTTGCTTAGCCTTAATTTCAAGGTACTTGTTAATAGTATTGATGGTAAGGTTTTGAGGAGCACTCAAAATTGATTGTATGCCGTGTTTTGTCAGCTCTTTAACAATAAGTTTTTTATCGTAGGCAAACTTTTCGGCTATGGTTTTGATGTAGATGCCCTCCACGTTAGGAGCGGTTTCTTCACTTAGCTTCTTGAGCTCTGTATTTTCAAAGAATACCACCAGTAAAAGGTGATATTTAGCGATCCTTTTAAGAAAAGGTAATTGTCGGTTTAAAGCATTAAGGCTTTCGTAATTGGTGAAGAATACAACCAGGCTGCGCTGCTTAATTACTTTACGTATGGTACTGTAAAGTAGTTCCATGTTGGTTTCCAGGTACCGTGTTTTTTCTTTATATAAAACCTCCAGTATCTTATTTAAATGTGCTGGGCGCTTATCGGCAGGTATCACGGCTCCTAGTTTTTCAGAAATGGTGACCAGTCCGGCTTTGTCCTCTTTGAGCAAAGCCACGTTTGATAGCACCAGGCTGGCATTTATGGCATAATCCAGCAAGCTTAAACCATCAAAAGGCATTTTCATGGCTCTTGATTTATCAATTACGCAATATACATGCTGTGATTTCTCGTCGGTATAGGAGTTTACCATTAAGTTGCCCTGCCTTGCGGTGGCTTTCCAGTTAATGGTACGGTAATCATCACCGGCAACATAGTTTTTTACCTGTTCAAATTCCATACTATGCCCAATTCTCCTTATCTTTTTGATGCCGATATCGGTTAAGCGGTTGGAGATGGCCATTAGTTCATATTTGCGCATCTGCAAAAAGGAAGGGTACACAGGCAATGTTTCGGCCTGGTCAAAATTATAACGCCGCCTGATCAATCCCAATGGCGATTTTACGTAAACCCGTACATCGCCAAACTCGTATTCACCACGCTGGGTTGGGCGTAGCATATAATTGATTAGTTTACGCTCACGCGGTTTTAAATTTGTTTTAAACCAAATATCACGTTTTTGAAATTGAAAAGGTATTTCGTCAATAATACCCACACTTATATTAAACGTATACCAGTTTTCGAGGTATATGCCCAACTCGTTATTATCGCTGTTGCTCAATCGCTCGGGGGCATGCCGCTTGGCAAATACTCCTTTTGATGTTTTGTACAGCATAAGCACATCAATCACAAATAATATTACCAGCGCCCAAAATACCAGTTCAGGGATAATACCCATCCATGGGAAAAAGAAAGACAATAAAAACAATACCACACAGCAAGCCAAACCGGTAAAAAGGCGATTAGTTAAGAATAGGTTTTTATAAAACAGACTGATAATATTTTTCACGCAGCTATGTTACCGTGGGACTTCAATTTTCTGTATAATTTGTGCTATCACATCATCTGGACTTGCCCCTTCCATTTCCTTGTCAGGTGTAAGCATAATACGGTGCCTTAAAACGGGCGCTGCTACATATATGATATCCTCAGGAGTAACAAAATCGCGCCCTTTAATGGCAGCCAGCGCCTTAGCAGCGTTAACTATAGCCAACGATGCGCGCGGCGAACCACCGAGATATAAAGATTTATGATTGCGACTTTCATAAGTGATTTTAGCGGTAAACTCCAATAGTTTAGTTTCAACGTGCAATGCTTTTACTTGCTGGCGCAATTCAATAACATCGGTTGCCGATAAAACAGGTTTAACCAGGTTAAGCTGATCGGTTGTTTTTTGCTGATGTTGCTGGGTTATAATAGCTATCTCTTCCTCAAGCGTTGGGTATTTGATCTCTATTTTAAATAAAAAACGGTCTAACTGAGCTTCAGGCAGACGGTAGGTACCTTCCTGTTCTATTGGGTTTTGGGTAGCCAGCACCGTAAAAGGTTCCTGCATCTTATAGGTATGCCCATCAATGGTAAGCTGGCGTTCTTCCATCACCTCAAACAAGGCTGATTGGGTTTTGGCGGGTGCCCGGTTAATTTCATCTATCAGGATGATATTGCCAAAAATAGGGCCCTGCTTAAATTCAAACTCCGTGGTTTTAGGGTTAAATACCGATGTGCCTAATATGTCAGAAGGCATCAGGTCAGGCGTGAATTGGATCCTTGAGTAGCGGGCATCAATAGCTTTTGCAATAAGCTTGGCAGTAAGCGTTTTGGCTACACCTGGTACCCCTTCAATTAATATATGCCCGTCTGCCAATATGCCGGCAATCAGCAGATCGATTGAATCATGTTGCCCTACAATGATTTTGGCAAGTGTGTCTTTTATTTGCTCAACCGCTGTACTGAGTTTACTCAGATCGGTTCTTTTTTCAAAATTCTCATTTTCCATTATATCCGGATTGGCTGTAAAAATTTTCTATAAGCTTATTAAGCTTGATTAATTCCTCGCTGGTAACATGTTGCTGAACGCTAATGAAATTAACGGCATTAACAAGACTGGCAGCAAACTGGCTATCGATGCCTG
Organism: Mucilaginibacter sp.; assembly: GCA_030445275.1. GTDB lineage: Bacteria > Bacteroidota > Bacteroidia > Sphingobacteriales > Sphingobacteriaceae > Mucilaginibacter. The sequence continues at coordinate 32,590 of JAUCSE010000066.1, read as the reverse complement.
TTTTTTTTGAAAGCGTATCTGTAAATTCATTATCAAGTTTATTGGTTTTTAAGCGGTAGTGATCCCGCAGATGTTCTAACAAATAAAGCACTTTTTTATGGGCGATATTGGCATTGTCGCGTTTTTCATAATAAACCTGGCCCACTACGGTAACAAATCCAAGTGTTTCATTGGCCTGAGGTTCAATAACCGGGATAATACGCTGCCGGCGTTTTATTTCGTACAATACAAAAAATAGTAAACTAAAAAATGTAATATAAAATGCCCAGCGCAAACTGGTATTTCTTAAAAAAACACGCATAGATGAGCCATCATCATCCCGGCCTTCAGTATAGTAGCGGTCCCATATCAGGTTATTATCGTTTTTTGTGAAGGACAATGCTGTTGCGGCGTATGCTGCTCCTGTTTGGCTTAACAAGCTAAAATTGGTGAACATAAGCGGATTAGCATTTAAAAATAGGGTTCCCTTACCCATAGGGTATTTTACAAAATTTACGTGTTGATGGGTGTTTTTTCCCAACACTAAGGCTTTGAGTGTATCAACGCTGGTAAAATAACCCTTACTTGTGCTTCTATTAGTGTTATAAAGTTTTGTTGTATCGAGGTATTTGCCTGCGAACTTAATTGGAGTGGCCGATGCATCCCCAAACTCTATCCTTGTTTCAATTTTAAGGTTTTTCTTGAACTGTTCGCCAAAGTACGACGCTGCAATAAACACATCGTTACCGCTGCTTATATATTGTTTAAGCTTAGCATAATCATATTCGGTTAAATTAATGGCTTCACAAATGATGATGTAGGTGCCATGTTTTATTTCGTGATCGTTGATTACATTATAAACAGGTTCACTAAATGTTTTTACCGAAGCTTTAGGGAAAATATCATTGATGTTGTGATAAAGAATATAAGTACCATAGGGAATTTTATCATTAATGTTTAATGATGTTGTCCAGTCAACAGGTTTAGGCCTGTTGTATTGTGCAACCAGGTAAATGAGCAGCAGACATGATAATGCAATAATATAAAGCTTTAAACTTTTCATGGCAGCAGGCGTTTAAATTCCTGGAAAATCGCGTTAATATTTTGAAACGACTGACCGTTTACTGGGAAGTTTCCATACCATACATACTCAAACTGCCTGGTAAGCTGTGTGAATTGTCTGCGCAGTTCATTATCGGTAAGCTCATTTAAATAAGCGGTATTGGTTTTTTCCAGTCGCCAGTTAATTAAATGCTTATCGCTAAGTTGTTTTAAACACCGCAGGTACAAGAGCCGTACGGCAAGACGATAGTTTTTAATTGATAGCGCGTTTTCAATTGCTTCATCAAAATTTATTTCGTTTATGTTTTCAATCGATTCACTGTAGGAAACAGTTTTATTCTCTGGCTCTTTTCTAAAAAGATGCAGCAAATCAATACCTAACAGCTTAAACACCACATAAACTATGAGGCAAACACCTATGCCTAATATCAGGTATTTCATTACCAAAAAAGCACTATGGCCACCCCGGTGCCCGAATAATTTTTCAAGTATGCTATTTACCCATAACCAAAAATTATTCCATACATCCCATATCCATTCCCAAAAACGGTCCCATAAGGTGATGTCCTTTTTTTGGATATGGTAATTAAAATCAGGATTGTTCTTGTAAGCTTTTAACGATGCTTTATTAAATTCACGGGGCACTAACCTGGTGCTATCTGTTTTAAGCTGGTGATGAGCAACAGGTAACACCGTGTTTTTTAAGCTGGGCGAAGCCGTAGCGTTAAAAAACACAAGTATGCTTAAAAAAATGATCAGCGACTTAAACATATTCGTTTTTAATATTGCTCTGATGGAAACTGGTCATTAGTATTGTTCTTTCCAAATGTTTTGATCCTGTTAATTAAACCGCCTGCTTCCTTTTGTTCGGTTAAAGTATAATAAACTAATGTAACAGCGATAATGGGCAATATTCCCAAAACCTGCCAAAGATGAATGATGATTGATAGCGCGATAGTATAACCGCTGCTAAAGCTTTTTCCGGTTAACCACTGGCCGCTACCAAAAATAAAAATCGCAGGTACCATAAAAATAAGCATTACCATTAAAACGATGATGGACATTAGTAAGATCACACCAAACGTTAACCACCAATTGTTTTTGATAATTTTAAAGGCCCTTTTTATAGAATATTCTGTATTGCCGTTTTCAATAATCATAATCGGGGTAACCAATGAAAAAACGGTAAGTAAGTAAATACATGGTATAAAACACATGAAAAACCCTATGGTGAGTCCAATACCTAATATTACCTGGACAATAAGTACCCTGAAAAAATAGTATTTAAAGTATGACCAAACTTCAACTACGCCAGGCGGTTGGTTTTCTTTAGCCTTATATAAAGCTAAATAAGATAGCGTAGTTAACATGAGCGCGGTGTAGTTAACCAGATCAAACAGCATCCCTAAAACTTTGGTAAATGAAAATGGGGAGTTTCCGCCGTCATATGCAGATTGGCCACTAGCTAATATCGAAACAAGCATGGCGGTTACCAAAAACAAACCGCATATCACAAAATAGGTTTTTAATAAGGGTTTGAAGTTTTGCCTTACAAATAAAAAGGTATCGCTTAAAATATCCCCAAATTCACGAACCTTGCTTAATTCAATATGCTGTTTCATTAGTGGTTTCAACAAATTTTAAACGATGTGATAAATAGGCTGGGTAAATAACAACGTACCATATAATAAACAAAAATGATCCTGCTAAAATGGCCATACTTAGCCATGAAGGCATTTCAGTATGCCGTGTTACAAAACTTTCAAATATGGCTGCAGTTACCACAATAGGTGCAATACCGATCATTATTTTAAGCCCGTCAAGTGCGCCCCTTTTTAAAGATAAAAAACGGCTATATGTTTTGGGAAACAGGATGCTGTTGCCCATAATTAAACCCGCCGCACCCGCTAAAATTATAGTGGATATTTCAAGTGTGCCATGTATCCATATAACCAGGACCGATTTAAATGCCAATCCCTTGCTGATAAACAGATATTGAAAACAACCAACCATTATTCCGTTTTTAAACAGGTTATATAATGTACCTACCGATAAAGTAATCCCCAAAACAAATGTTATAGCCGTTACGGTTAAGTTATTCTTAGCTATCATCCAAAACATCACAAATTCATTTTCACTTTTATAAACCCCAAACGGATCACCTTTTGATATGTTTTCGTTGGTCATGTTTACATAGTCATCGCCCAATATGAACCGGATAAAGGTGTTATCATATTTAGCAGAAAGTATTCCGACCAGGAAAAACGCGGTGAAAAAAATAAATGAATATAATAATTGCTTACGGTATTTTTTAAATAACAGGGGTAACTCAAACTGCCAGAAATATACAAACCTGTTGGCTTTTTCCTTTTTGTTTTTATAAATAGATTGATGAAAGCCGGCTGCCAACCCGTTTAAATAGGTAGTTGTTCTTGATTTTGGATAAAAAGTTTTAGCATAAGCAAGATCATCTGTAATAACTACAAATCGCTCAGCAAGGTCATCCGGGTCATGCGAGGGAATGGTTTCATACTCCTTCCATTTTGCCGAATTTTGTTTTACAAATAATGCTTCACGCATGCGATAAGGTTAAATAATTTTGTGTTAAAATAATAACAAAATTTGATCTCTGCATACAAATTATTTGAATAGTGTGCTATATATTTGTTATAGATGGAAATAATAAAGATCAGAACATCGCAAAATATTGATATTGACTATGAGGTAGCCGGATTAGGCGATCGTATTTTGGCCCGTATAGTTGATATGGGTGTGTTTATGGGTATAACCTATGCTTTGTATTTTGTATGTATCATTTTCTTTTTAAGTGTATTTGAGCGGGGAGGAGGTTTGCCAGCAGCACTTATTGTTATTGCTGTTATATATTCGCTGGTGTTTGTTTTTTATGACCTAGTGGCCGAAATATTTTTTAACGGACAAACCATCGGTAAATTTGCTATAAAGATAAGGGTTGTGAGTATTAGTGGTGCAAGGCCCACTATGGGCCAGTTTTTGTTAAGATGGATTTTTAGACTGGTTGATTTTGGATTAACATTTGGTATAGGTGCGGTTATAGCTGTTGCAGTATCAGATAAAAAACAACGTATAGGGGACATGGTAGCAGGTACCACCCTGGTTAAAACAAAACCTCGTACAGAACTGGCCGATCTGTTTTTTACCTCTCCGGAAGATGACTACGTGCCTGTTTTTACCGAAGTAAGTCATCTTACCGATTCGGATATTACATTGATTCATGAGGTGATCAGTAACTTTAAGAGTACCGGAAACAGTAGTGTGGTTTATAATATGGCCTTACGTATTAAAGATCATTTGGCTATCAGTATTCCTCCGGGCATGAATGAGTTTGATTTTTTACAGACCATTGTAAAAGATTATAATCATATTACTTCACAAGCCCATATTTAGCATTATCTACAAATAGATGCTGTAGATCTTCACTAAATAAGAGATCAGTATAATATTACCCGTGATGATATAGAGTGATTTTTTTAGGATATGCTTTTTGTCAAAACGTATGCTGGAATCAAAAAGTACAAAAAGCGTGGTTATAATAAACGGAATAGTAGCAGGATAAAGATGCAGGCTTTCCTGCAAGTCACCCTTTAGCAGGGCAATAACTGAACGCTGAAAGCCGCAGCCCGGGCAATCAATACCGGTTAGCTTTTTAAATGGACAAGGTATTAAATGATTTTGCAGCCAGTTAAATAAGTTTAACTGGCTGCAAAATATAATATTGACACATGTCATTTATACTTTCGGGTCGTTATCAAAAGGTTTTTGGTAGTCTGTTGAACCAAACAGGTTACCTGCATTTGCTTCTGCAGCTGATGGGCCTAAATAAACAGCATCGCCATAGCCCAGTATAAGCATAAATATAGGGTTCAGCAGAAGAAGGCCAACGGTAAAACCTTCGCTTTTTCCAAAGCTTTTACTTAACAGGTTATATATCCATACTAAAAAAACAATATTTACGCACGGAATAAGCAACAATAGGAACCACCAAACGGGTTTACCAACAATTTCAAGTAAAACAATAAAATTGTATATAGGGATTATAGCGGCCCAACCCGGTTTACCAGCCTTGGTGTACACTTTCCAAACTCCGGCAATGCATATCAGCCAGATCACTATAAAAAATATAATCATCCCGGCGCTGAACATCGGGGAAAGAGAAGGATTTGATCCGTAATTTTCCATTTTTTTAAGGTTTAAGAAGTGGTTTAATATTTTTAATTAATGCAAAGTATAAAATTTTTAAATAAAAATTTAGAAACATAGCATATTTATTACCAACCCACAATAACAATTTATCCTTAATTTTGACCTGATGCAAAGAGAGCAAATTTCAGTATTTGATATGTTCAAGATCGGTATAGGGCCGTCAAGTTCACATACACTTGGTCCGTGGCGGGCTGCACAGCAGTTTGTTCAAAGCCTGGAAGAGCAAGGGGTATTAGCACTTGTTGAACAGGTAAAAATATTACTGTACGGTTCATTGGCCAAAACCGGCAGAGGGCACGGTACCGATATTGCCATACTATTAGGCCTAAGCGGCGATGATCCCGTAACATTTGAGGTTGACCAGATAACATCTAAAGTGGGGGATATTACCGCTACACACAAATTACAGCTTGGCGGTATTCAGAATATTACTTTTTCTGTAGTGGATGATCTGTTGTTCCTGTTTAATGAAAGCCTGCCCTTTCACCCTAATGCGGTTACCTTCCAGGCGTTCTTAATGAATGGAAAAGCAATTTCTGAAACCTATTACTCCATTGGTGGTGGCTTTGTGGTAAAAGATGGCGCTTCGGGCCAAAACAAACAAGAGGTCGATTTGCCATTCCCTATTGATACTGCTGCGGATCTGTTGCACTGGTGTATCAAGACCGGTCTTAAAATATCTGAAGTGGTGATGGAAAACGAGCTGGCCTGGCGCAGCGAGCAGGAAACACGACAAGGCGTATTAAACATTTTTAAAGCTTTAAAAGAATGTATGTATCGTGGCTGCCATACCACCGGGCAGTTGCCGGGAGGTTTAAATGTTGCACGACGAGCCTTTAAATTAAACAGTAAATTAATAGGCAATCGCAGTTATAATAATTATGAAGAGTGGGTTGCAGCCATACGCCAAACCGGTGATGGGTTTAAAAATATATTGGATTGGGTAAGCTGTTTTGCACTGGCTGTAAATGAAGAAAATGCCTCATTTGGCAGGGTGGTTACTGCACCCACAAACGGAGCTGCGGGGGTTATACCGGCAGTACTGCAATACTATATTGCTTTTTGTGATGGCAACAGCGAACAACGGATCATTCAGTTTTTACTCACCGCGTCTGAGATAGGAAGTATATTTAAAAAGGGTGCAACCATATCTGCAGCCATGGGTGGTTGCCAGGCCGAAATAGGGGTGTCATCAGCAATGGCCGCCGCTGCTTTAACAGAATGCCTGGGTGGTACACAACGACAGGTACTAATGGCTGCCGAAATAGCTATGGAGCACCATTTAGGTTTAACCTGTGATCCGATAGGTGGGCTTGTACAGATTCCCTGTATTGAACGCAATACCATGGGGGCTATTAAGGCCATAACCGCGTCGCAACTGGCTTTGCAAAGTAATCCTGAGAAAGCTAAGGTAAGTTTAGATGCTGTGGTAAAAACCATGTGGCAAACAGCCCTTGATATGAATTCCAAATACAAGGAAACATCAGATGGGGGTCTGGCTATTAACATACCTATCAGTTTACCTGAGTGTTAAAAACAAAACAATAATTTTATCGGCCATTGAGCGTTTTATAATATATTTATACATTGCCAGTCAACAGTAAGGGTGATGTTTTGGGGCTTTCTTTCTGCGTTGATATTTTGTCATAATGTGCAGCTGTCATCAAAAAATACCCTAACTGTCAATTGCTTGTATCAACTCAATAAAAAAATTCCTAACTTGCCGTTTTCAGAATTATAAACACATAAAGGCCATGACTGAGACGCTGGACATCAAAATCACCAAGACTACTAATTCCCGTTTATCGCAAACGGATTTTGACAACTTACCATTTGGAAAAACATTTTCTGACCACATGTTTGTGGCCGATTATGCTGATGGTGAATGGAAAAACCTCCAGGTCATTCCCTACGGCGAAATTGGACTTAGTCCGGCAATTTCTGCATTGCATTACGGTCAGGCATTCTTTGAAGGCTTAAAAGCCTACAAACATGCTGATGGGAAAGTAACTATTTTCCGCCCGGATAAAAACGCTATCCGCTTTAATAAATCGGCCGAGCGTTTGTGCATGCCGCAACTACCCGAAGAAATATTTTTACAAAGTATGGCAGCCGTTGTTGATATTGACCGCGACTGGGTGCCATCAAAAGCAAACCATGCTTTATATATCCGGCCGTTTATGTTTGCTACAGATCCTTACTTGGGCGTAACACCATCGGCAACGTATAAATATATGGTAATTGCAGGCCCTGTTGGTCCGTATTTTTCAAAAACACTGCGCGTTAAAGTCGAAACACATTATACCCGTGCAGCCGAAGGTGGTATGGGTTTTGCAAAGGCAGCCGGTAATTATGGCAGCTCCATGCTGCCAGCCCGCAAAGCCACTGAAGAAGGCTTTGATCAGTTAATATGGACTGATGCTAAGGAGCACAAATACATTGAGGAAATGGGCGCTGCCAACGCCATGTTCCTGCTTGACGGCACACTAATTACCGCTGAAGCGAAAGACACTATACTTGATGGTGTTACCCGCGATACGGTAATTGCTTTGGCTAAAGAATGGGGTGTTCCTGTTGAAACACGCAAAGTTTCTGTTGCCGAAATTATTGAAGGTGCCAAAAATGGTAAACTTACTGATGCATTTGGTGCAGGTACAGCCGCAACCATTGCCTCTGTAGGTTCAATAAGTGTTAATGGTGAAGAATACTTTTTAAGCGATCCGAAAACACGGGAGTTCTCACAAAAAGTTTTAAAAACACTTGATGCTGTAAAATACGGTAACGCTCCTGATACTCATGGTTGGAATTACCTGGTATCGTAATTGAATAATATTATAAACAAGAACGGTGCACCAATTGGTGCACCGTTCTTGTTTATAATAAAACGCGTCATTGCGAGGAACGAAGCAATCCCCGATTAGCAGAGTCGCTCTGTATAGTTAGGGATTGCTTCGTTCCTCGCAATGACGTTATGGAAAATATCAAGGATAAATTATATTTAAAAGCTACACCCTACTGCTGGCTTTATCCCCTCTTTACTGATGGTTAAATAAGGATTGCCTTTTTTATAGTCTACTATCCAGATACTGTCGAAATCATTATCAGGCCATTGCAGGCCTTTAACGGTAAGGCCCAATGCCTTTAGAATAGGTTTGATCTGGCTATGCTCCCATACAATTAATATAGTGCCTTTTCTTCCTTCCAAATCATTGGCTATGTCTTTAGCGTCTTCTTCCTCAAAGCTACTGTTTATAGTTAAATTGTATTTAATGGCAAAAGGCGAAACGGTTTGAAACATGCGTGCCCTGGGTGTCGATTTGCCTAAATGCAGGGCGGGTATATAAACACGATCGGGTAATCCGAATTTGGCCTTTAAAACTTCGGGCAATTTTAGGGCCCTGTTTAAACCCATACAGGATAGGTTATCCCCTTCATCCGGCTTTTCGGCATGCCGTATAAATATCAGTTTAAGGTTTTTGCTTTGTGCATTAGTTGCACAGGTTGACAAGCAAATTGCAAGTAATATTAAGGCGGGTATTAACCCTATTCTTCTTATCATATCCAATAATCATTCAAATGCTAACCCCTAATTTGTAAATTCTAAATCTTAAGCTCAAATTCTAAGTTATTAACTCAAAACTCATCACTCACTACTTAAAACTATTCTACACTAACAGTAAGCCCTTCCTGCTGCAATATTTTCCGGTAAATTTCCATTTCGGTAAATGAGCCTTCCAACACCGCACATTTGCCTTCATTATGCACTTTCCAGGCTATTTTTTCGGCTTGCGGCTCGGAGTAGTCAAGGTACTTCATCATACAATGGATCACATGATCAAACGTGTTAAAATCATCATTCCACAATATAAGGCGGTGAACTTCTTTAAGTCCTGCCATCAACTCTTCGAGGGTAAATGTTTCTTCTTGGGTTTCAGTTGGCATACGTAACTACAAATTTACTTAAAAACAATAATAAATATGTTAAAATTGTGTTTAATGGACTTAAAAATCATGTTACAATATCTCCGATTAAAAATCCCTAAACTCATCAATAAATGAAAAAGGCTTCTCCTTACTTTATTTTCGCATTTACAGCTCCTTTGTTTGTAATTAGTGTGGCTAATGCACAAACTAAAAGAAACGACCAAACAACACTTCAAACCCCATCAACTGTTATTAATGTTGATGGCGATCTGAAAGACTGGGGCGACAGTCTGCGTTATTACAATGATGAAAAAAAGATTCATTACGCGCTGTCTAATGATAAAACCACACTGTATGCTGCCATCCGTATTGACGATAGGATGAACCAGATGAAAACCCTAAATGCAGGTATTACTTTGAGTATTGATACCAAGGGTAAAAAAAAGGAAAGCTTTGCTATTACCTTTCCGCTTGCCGATCCTGGATCGCCTCCTGACTTTGGAAAACGTAAAGATGAAAACGCCGAAATTACAAAGGAAGACCGTGAGGAGTTGATGCGTGAACGCGTAACCAAACTCCGGAACATCAAAGTAGAAGGGTTTAAAGATATTGAGGGCGATATGATAACCACCTCAAACACCTACGGTATTAAAGCCGCTATTGATTATGATGCTCAAGGTAACCTGGCTTATGAATTGGCCATACCTTTGAGTTTTTTTCATGCCGATGATATTACTAAAAATGAGTGGGCCTTTAACTTTAAAATAAACGGGTTGCAAAGACCCAAAGGCGACGGTGCTGAAAATCCTGATCATCAGAGCGGTGGCTTTGGTGGTGGTGGCGGTGGCGGTGGTAGAGGCGGTCGTGGCGGCGGCGGCGGTGGGGGAGGTGGTCGTGGTGGCAAAGGCGGTCGCGGCGGAGCTGGTGGTGGCATGGGAGCTGCCGGTGGCGAAATGTCAAAATCAGTTGATTTCTGGGAGAAATTTTACCTGGCTAAATAAATTCAAAAGATTTTAAGCAAAAAAACTACACAAATATGTCATTGCGAGGCACGAAGCAATCTCATCATGCAAATTGCGCAAGAAGAGGTTGTTACTTGACAAGGTGAGATTGCTTCGTGCCTCGCAATGACATAGATTATAGATATTTTAAATTACTCCACACTATACCTATAAACCTGCCTGCCCAGATTGCCTTGGCTATCAATCCCCTCAATAATAACTCGGTAAGTCCCCTTGCCATCAGCATTAAAGAATGATAGAGAGGCATTACCATCTTTATCAGTCACTATATTGGGTCTCCAGTAAATGGTTGACCGTAAATCCTGCATCTGAGCGTTTGTTTTAGGATCATCATATTGCGGCGAATAAAACTCGCGTGCTTTGTAATAACCTTTGGGTGCGTAGGTTACTATACCGGGCGCATAACGATTATAAACAGCGCCTTCATCGCCTCTTTTGGTGGTGATCACTATTAAACCGCCTCCGCCACGGGAGCCATATATTGCCGTGTAACTAACACTTCGCAACACTTCAATGCTGGCAACATCAGATGGGGTTATATTGTTTAAAAATGTCGCGTCCATATACATGCCGTCAACCATTAACTGCATGGCTCCGCCGCCCCGGGTAGAGTACGGAATATCTCCACGAAACATTACACCCACAAGTCGGCCCTGTAACATATTGGAAAGCTGACCACCACCCATATTTTCCAGGTCCTTATAAGTAAGTACCTGATCGGCATTACCTGCGCCATTTAAATTAGCAGAATGTTTTACAGCTGTTGTTTTTGTATCTTTAATTACCACCTCTTTTAACAGTATGGTATGGTTACCAATACCATACTTTACCTGCTCATTAAACAAGTTTTTACTGCTTTGAAGATAAGTAGAAAGCCCATTGTTAATACTAACCTGTATATCGGGGGCATTTTTATTTTTCCCTACAGTTTGTGGGGCTATGTTATCCAGCTCGATGTCAATATTTTTACGATCTTTTGCGGTGCGGGCCTGAACTATAAATTTGATGCTATCCGCGAAAAGTAAGTTTTTAAAAGTGAATTTTCCATTAGCATCTGATACAGTATCCAATACAAAAGTACCGCCAGATGTAGTGAATAAAGTTACTTTGCCATTAGCAACAGGTTTGCCACCAAAGGTTTTTAAATGACCCGATACTTCCAATGTTTTTTCCGGTTGATAAACTATCGGCGGAAATGAATCGCTGATAAGCTGTTTCCACTCAAAGCGGCGATAGCCTTGTGTTAACATCAAAACATCCAGATCGGCCTTTGTTTTTGTGCTTTCGTTGGCAAAATAATAACCTGGTTTTTCAATATATCCTTTCAGATCAGAGGTGAGCAGTATGTTGGAGAAGATGCTTTCTTCTGCTGTTTCATCAACCGGTACTTTTGTCAAATCAAGAACCGAGGTTGAGAAACTACCAATAACAGGTTGATTGTCTTTGTTTTTGGCTTTAAGACTGATCGTTACTTTTTCGCGCGGGGCATATTTCTGCTTATCAGCCGATACTGAAAGCTTAAGCTGGTCCGGATTTTGAATAAATACCAGACGTTCATTCAACGGCTCGCCCGCTGCCGAAAACAGTGTGAATTGCACAATGCCTGATGGGAATTTGCTTTTGGGGATCACAGCCGTAAATGTTTTACCATCATCGGAGCTTTTACCAGCATAGTAAATCTCGCCGCCGCTTTGAGCCACAAGGACAAGGCCTCCTGCGGGTGTTCCGCTTCGTGATAGAGCTGGTCCGGGTAGTATTCTTACAGCCAGATCATCATCTATCGAGTTATCAATATCCAGAACGTAGGCGTTATCAACTGCTTTAGGGATATCAAAGTCACCTTCGGAGCCATCGGCGTAAACAACATGTGCTTTGTAGGTTTTACCGCTTTCGGGTTTCAGGTTAAATACACCCATACCCAGGTGTGTACTGTTAAACGCCGTAACTATGTTGTTCTGGCCGTCAACAATATTGCCCTTTACGTCGGTGCCCAAACCATCGGCTGCTAGCGCTTTAAAGGCCACTTTTGAGTTAATCCCGTTTACCAGGCTACCGCTCTCCGGAAAAAACTGCACATCAACCTTGTTTGACACGGCCTTTATAGGTATGGTTTTGGTTATTACCCTTTTATCGGCAAGTTTTATGCTGGCTGTAATATGACCCGAAGCCGCCATATTAGGATTGGAATAAACAAAGCCAGCATCTAAATTGCCTTTATCATCAGTAACGCCTTTGCCTTTAAAAATATTTTTATCGTTAAGTTCAACCCGGTAACTCACCTCGTTACCGGTATAGGGTAGGCCTCTTACGTCGGTAAAATTAATAATTGCATCTATTTTTTGTTTCCCGTTTTGATTGCTGTATGTACAGGCGGTTTTGGTATAAACAATGCCGTTTATGCCATTAACTATAGTAATGGTTTTATCAAAGAAATAAGCTTCACCGGCGTTTCGCATCCAGTTGGTATAGGCTCTTATGCGGTAATTGCCTTCTTGCATGGTGTCAGGCAATGCAAAATCGCCGGCGGCTAATCCGCTTGTTAAAGGAAGTTTAAGACTCCGTTTTACAGAATCTTTCTCATCTATCAGGTCAACATTCAATATCTCGCTATAAGCCGATAACTGGTGTTTGTCAATAGTTACATAAGCCTTAAACCAAATATTGTCGCCAACGGAGTAGTAGGGTTTATCAAGGTGCAGGTAAACTTTTTCCTGTGGATGCAGGGCCCGCCATTTATAAAGCTGATCGACCAGTTTACTTAACAGATCATCGCCCGGACCTGTAAAACCAAAAATTGCTGTAATAGTTACAGCTAGAAATAAGCCAAAAGATATTTTTTTTAATCTCATCATTATTTAATAAAATTAAGCAACACAAAATATCTTGCAGGCGATGATTTGTGAGGTTATAGGTTCAATTCAGGACATAAGTATCCCGCTGTAAGTTAAGTATTTTAAGCTACAGGAGTATATACAAATTTGACATTTGACAAAGCCTGAACTCAATGGTTTAACAAGAATTAAAAATAAACCTGAAATATTAATTTTATTAAATGATAGGCAAGAAAAGGAATAAATCAAATAGTTTAAAACTTATTCTTCCACATCATGCTTTCAACAGGCCGTGTTGTTGGGTTGTTATATTTGGCATTGCTTTTTGTGTTATACATGGTTTCAATATCGCCCTCAACTACAAAATAAATAAGCTGGCCTATAGGCATGCCCGCATAAATACGTACTGGCTGGGCGCATGAAATTTCAAGCGTCCAGGTATTGCAAAAACCAACATCGCCTTTACCGGCTGTTGCATGTATATCAATACCCAAACGACCGGTGCTCGATTTGCCTTCTAAGAATGGGACATGCCGGTGTGTTTCGGTATATTCCATAGTTACACCCAGGTAAAGCGTATTGGGTTGCAGCACAAAACCCTCTTTGGGTATTTCAAAGCCATCAATTTCGTTATGTAGTTTGGCATCCAAAACCCTGTCGCGATAGGTAGCCAGATGTTTACCTAAATGCACATCGTAGGAGTTGGTACCCAGGCATTCGCGTTTAAAGGGTTCAATAATAATATGTCCTTTTTCAATTTCCTCTAGAATGCGCTTATCTGATAATATCATGGTAGGGCCTAAATTAAAATTAATTAAAACAATAGGCAATAGTTTTAATTAAACAATACACTTGCCCATAATATTTTGCGATCTGTAAAACAGCTTAATGAAAGGTAAATGTTTATCAAGTCATTAGTGTCATATTAAACTTCAATAAGGCGGCTTTTTATTGTTATATGTTTTTATAACTTAGTTACCTTAACCTAAAATTTTAGTAATATGAAAACCGATCTTTACACAACGACCTTTACACAAAAATCATTTTAACGGTTATTGCAGTTGCCCTAACAGTAAACTTATTAAAAGGAAGCATTACACCAGCTATTGCAGATAACAAACACTACGTTAGCGTTCCGGTTACTGCAGATGGAAGTTTGAATGTTAACATCATAAAATCAAACTCAACTATTGATGTCAATATTAAAGATATAGACCAGTATGCCTTTAGATATGCCGAACCATTGCAGGTTAAAGTAAGATAGTGATAACAGCTTATGTCATACATAAACAGTGTATTTAAATACTGTTTATGGTTTTTTTTATACTTTGTATTTGGCGTAACTTTGTATAGTTATCTTAATTAAATTTATTTGACATAAGTTTGCCACCTATTTTGCAACTTTACTTATTATGGCAATAGCATACAGGCAGCGTATTGATGATGATACCGAATTTGCGCTCTGGAAAATTGAAGAAGAGGCTAACGACCTGTACCAACAACTTCAACTTGACGAGGATGAAAAAGCTTACGTTGAAAAACTAAGTAACGGCAAGCGCCACCTGCACTGGCTGGGCACCCGGGTGTTATTACGTAAAATGCTCCGTACCGACGAGTATATTGACTGCAAGGTTGATGCCCACGGGAAGCCATACCTGGTAAATCTCCCATATCATATTTCGCTCAGCCATTCTTTTGATTATGCCGCAGTAATGATCAGCAGAACGCATAAAGTGGGGATTGATATTGAACAAATAAAAGAAAAGGTTGAACGTATTGCCGGTAAGTTTATGCGGCCCGAAGAGCTGGCTTTTATTGATGATCAGCATAAAATTGAGCAATTATATGTTTGCTGGTGTGCCAAAGAAGCGGTGTATAAATGTAACGGGGAAAAGGAGGTGTCATTTGCTGATAACATTTTTCTGGAACCATTTGATTTTGAAAGCCCCGGTGAGCTAAATGCCCATCTCCACAAAAAAAATATTAGCCTTGACTATAAGGTAGGCTATTTACAGTATGAAGATTATATGATAGGCTACGTAGAGGGATGAATGTGATGAAGAATAAAAAAGTGTTTTTTCAGGACTGGGGCTTGATTGATTATCAGCAAGCCTGGGACAAGCAGGAGGAGTTGTTTGCCGATACGGTAAAAACCAAACTGAATAACCGTAACAGCGAACTGGCTTATGAAGCAGCTGCCAAAACTTTAGTGCCTGCTAATATCTACGAGCCATTTGTAGCCGATGAAACTTTTAACTACCTGGTATTTTGCGAACATCCTAATGTTTATACTTTAGGAAAAAGTGGCAAGCCTGAACATTTGCTGCTTGACGAGAATGGACTGAAAGAAAAGCAGGCGGTTTATTATACCATTAATCGTGGTGGCGATATCACTTATCATGGGCCCGGACAAATTGTATCATACCCGATTTTGGATTTGGACAATTTTTTTACTGATATACACCTTTACCTGCGTACGCTGGAAGAAGCCGTTATATTAACCCTTGCCGATTATGGCCTAAAAGCGGGCCGCTATCCCGGCTATACCGGTGTTTGGTTTGATGCCGATAACGAAAATGCCCGTAAAATATGCGCCTTGGGCGTGCGATGCAGCCGATGGGTAACCATGCATGGGCTGGCTTTTAATGTGAATACCGATCTTGATTACTTTGGCAATATTGTTCCCTGTGGTATTGATGATAAGGCAGTAACCTCCATGCAAAAAGAACTTGGCAAAATAGTTGACATAAATGAAGTTAAAAAAATCCTAAAGCATCATATTTCCGTATTGTTTGGTATGGAGATGTTATGATGAAAACAATATTTTTAATTTTATTCTCATTAAGTACCTTAACTGCCTGCACGAAAACAGAATCTATGCCATCTGCTAATCTTAATCCACCGCCTGTGGTGCCCATAAAAGATACCTTGAGTTACCTGGCCCTGGGCGATTCCTATACTATTGGTCAATCAGTATCTGCGCAGCAATCATTTCCTTATCTGCTCGCAAGCCAACTACCCGGGCACCGGATAACCGAACCAATCATCATCGCAAGAACCGGCTGGACAACACCGCAGCTCATAGCAGCCATAGATGCCAATGATGCTGTTAAAGGTAAAACCTATGATATAGTCACCCTGCTGATTGGCGTAAACGATCAGTATGCGGGTGGCAGCCTGGCCGACTATCGTGTCAAATTTATACAGGTTTTAAATACAGCTATTAAGTTTGCCGGAAGTAATAAAAATCACGTTTTTGTACTATCTATACCTGATTATGGTGTAACACCATTTGCCAAAGGTGATGGGGCAAGGATAGCTAAGGAGATAGATGAGTTTAATAATATAAACAGGCAGGAAAGCGCCAATGCTGGTGTTAACTATATCGACATTACCGATATATCCAAACAAGCGGCTAATAATCCATCCCTGATTGCTGATGATGGCCTGCACCCATCCGTCGTTATGTATCAGGCCTGGGTCGAAAAACTTAAACCGGTTGTTTTAAAACAGTTTGAAAAGAAGTAATCTCTTTATAGTTCAAGTCTTAAACCTTAATAAAAAAAGGCGTCATTGCGAGGTACGAAGCAATCTCTACGCTATACAGAGTGGCTCTGCATATTGGGGATTGCTTCGTACCTCGCAATGACGCTTTGGGGTTATGGGGAGGAATTAAACCTTATACCGTCAACTTCTTATACTTGATCCTTTTCGGGGCAATATCACCCAGGCGTTTTTTGCGGTTTTCTTCGTAGTCCGAATAGTTTCCTTCAAAAAAGTAAACCTGAGAGTTACCTTCAAAGGCCAGGATGTGTGTACAGATCCTATCCAGGAACCAGCGATCGTGACTGATCACTACGGCACAGCCGCCAAAGTTTTCCAGTGCTTCTTCCAGCGCGCGCAGGGTGTTTACGTCAATATCATTGGTGGGCTCATCCAGCAATAATACGTTCGATCCTTTTTTCAAAGTGATAGAAAGGTGTACCCGGTTACGTTCACCACCTGACAAAACGCCTACTTTTTTCTGCTGATCGGCACCGTTAAAGTTAAACTTAGAAACGTAGGCCCTGGAATTCAGTGGCTTGTTGCCTACCATAATAGTTTCCAGTCCACCGGTTACATTTTCCCAAACAGATTTGTTGGGGTCAAGATCATCGTGTAACTGGTCAACATAGCCCAGGGCAACAGTTTCGCCTACTCGGAAAGTGCCTGCATCGGGCTGGTCCTGCCCGGTAATGAGGCGGAACAATGTGGTTTTACCTGCGCCATTTGGCCCGATAATACCCACAATACCAGCTGGCGGTAACGAGAAGCTCAGGTTATCAAACAATAATTTATCGCCATATGATTTGCTCACACCATTGGCCTCGATCACCACATTACCTAAACGCGGGCCGGGAGGAATAAACAGTTCCAGTTTTTCTTCACGCTCTTTGGTTTCTTCGGATGCCAGTTTTTCATAGTTGCCTAAACGGGCCTTTGATTTAGCATGACGGCCTTTTGGTCCCATTCGCACCCATTCCAGCTCACGTTCCAGCGTTTTTTGGCGTTTGCTCTCAGTTTTATCTTCCTGCGCCAGGCGTTTGGCTTTCTGATCCAGCCATGAAGAGTAGTTACCTTTCCAAGGGATACCCTCGCCGCGGTCAAGTTCCAGGATCCAGCCGGCTACATTGTCAAGAAAATAACGATCGTGCGTTACGGCAATAACGGTACCCTTATATTGTTGTAAATGCTGCTCCAGCCAGTCAATTGATTCGGCATCCAGGTGGTTGGTAGGCTCATCCAGCAATAAAACATCAGGTTCTTTTAACAAAAGACGACAAAGTGCCACCCTGCGGCGTTCACCGCCTGATAGTACCGAAATTTTGGTGTCAGGCTCGGGACAACGCAAGGCATCCATGGCGCGTTCCAGTTTGGTGTCCAGTTCCCAGGCGTTCACGGCATCTATCTGATCCTGTAGTTCGCCTTGGCGAGCCATCAGTTTATCCATTTTATCGGCATCGCCGTAATATTCTTCCAGGCCAAATTTTTCGTTGATCTCTTCGTACTCCTTTAATAAGGCGGTAGTTGCGGCAACGCCTTCTTCTACCACTTCACGTACGGTTTTTTCCGGATCAAGCTCGGGCTCCTGGCTCAGGTAACCCACAGTATAACCCGGCGAAAAAACAACTTCGCCTATATTGGTTTTATCAATGCCTGCTATAATTTTTAATAGAGACGATTTACCCGAACCGTTTAAACCGATAACGCCAATCTTGGCTCCATAAAAAAAGGAGAGATAGATATTTTTTAAAACTGTTTTTTGCGGAGGATAGATCTTGCTAACCCCAGCCATTGAAAATATGATCTTTTCGTCTGCCATTATAATTGATTAAAAAAAGAAATTCAAATATGGTTAAAATTGGCGGATTACCTAAAAAAGCATGTGTTAATAAATTTAGCCGATCATGACAAATATGAGGTAGCTTATATATACTTGTTAGGTAATTATTGCGTTAAACTAATGTATTCTGGCAACCGTTGTGGATGTTTTTACGTACATAATTATAAACAATCGGGGAAAATTGAGCTAATGCCTAAATGTCATGCATGGTGACGAAATGCCTGTTCTGTTACATTCATTATAAAAAATTGTTAATATGTTTAAACTATTTTGAATATTTTGTATCAAAAAGGGGAGTTTCATTTGTATATTGTAAAAAAACTCAACGTTTTGTTGAATTTTGCGGCAAAAGTTGTTGAATAAAGATAAACTTTGATAGCTTGCGTATCATATCAATGTCTGTTTCTGCTAAGCATTAAATGTTGGCAATATTGTTGATAAATGTTAAGTCAAGCGTCGTGGTTTGTAAAAACAAAATTAATAGATTAGGACGTTCATAATAAGAAAGGTATATATGGAAGCTAAATTTTCGCCGAGGGTTAAGGATGTTATTCAATATAGCAGGGAAGAGGCTTTACGCCTGGGGCACGACTATATAGGAACTGAACATCTTTTACTGGGGCTTATCCGGGACGGAGACGGTGTGGCAATTAAATTGCTCAAAGGATTGAACGTAGACACAGCAAAATTGCGCCGCGCAGTTGAAGATGCCGTAAAAGGAACTATTGGAACAAACGTACATATTGGCAGTATCCCGCTAACTAAACAAGCCGAGAAAGTACTAAAGATAACTTATCTGGAAGCTAAGATATTTAAAAGCGACGTAATTGGAACCGAGCACCTGCTGCTTTCCATACTGCGCGATGAAGATAACATAGCTTCGCAAATACTGATGCAGTTTAATGTAAACTACGAAGTGTTTAAAGGTGAAGTTGAATCGCATAAAAACGATGTTACTGACGAAATGCCCGGATCACCAACCGGCGGCGATGACGACTTTAAAGAAGAAGAGTCATTTAGTCAGCCTAAAAAGGTATCTGACATTAAATCAAAAACACCGGTGCTTGACAACTTTGGCCGCGATTTAACCCGTGCCGCCGAAGATGGTAAGCTTGACCCTATTGTTGGTCGTGAAAAAGAGATCGAAAGGGTATCACAAATATTATCCCGTCGTAAAAAGAATAACCCTATATTAATAGGTGAGCCAGGTGTTGGTAAATCGGCTATTGCCGAAGGACTGGCGCTGCGCATAGTACAGCGTAAAGTATCGCGTGTGTTGTTTAACAAACGGGTGGTTACTTTGGACCTTGCATCATTGGTTGCCGGTACAAAATACCGTGGCCAGTTTGAGGAGCGGATGAAAGCGGTAATGAATGAGTTGGAAAAATCTCCTGATGTTATTCTGTTTATTGATGAGATACATACTATTGTAGGTGCAGGTGGTGCTTCTGGCTCGCTTGATGCATCAAATATGTTTAAACCAGCCTTAGCAAGAGGCGAAATTCAATGCATTGGCGCAACCACTTTAGATGAGTACCGCCAGTATATTGAAAAAGATGGCGCTTTGGATCGTCGTTTCCAAAAGGTAATGGTTGAACCAGCCACCCCGGTTGAAACTATCGAGATACTGAACCGCATTAAAGAAAAATACGAAGAGCATCACGGTGTAACTTATACGCCTGAAGCAATCAATGCCTGCGTTAATTTAACTACCAGGTATATTACCGACCGTTTTTTACCAGACAAGGCTATTGATGCTTTGGATGAGTCGGGCTCACGTGTTCACTTAACTAATATCCACGTGCCTCAAAACATTTTGGATATTGAGCAAAAGATAGAGCAGATCAAGATCGAGAAAAACAAAGTTGTTCGCAGTCAAAAATATGAAGAAGCTGCCCAACTGCGTGATACCGAGAAAAACCTGCTGGTTGAACTTGACCAGGCAAAGGCCCTTTGGGAAGCCGAAACAAAATCGAAACGTTACACCGTAACCGAAGATAATGTTGCCGAAGTAGTATCTATGATGACCGGTATACCTGTACAAAGGGTAGGACAGGCCGACAGCCAAAAACTGTTGCATATGGCCGATACCGTTGGCAGCAAGATCATCGGTCAGGAAGATGCTATTAAAAAATTAACCCGCGCTATACAACGTACACGTGCAGGCTTAAAGGATCCTAAAAAGCCGATCGGTTCATTTATTTTCTTAGGCCCAACTGGTGTTGGTAAAACTGAGCTTGCCAAAGAACTTGCCCGCTTTATGTTTGATACCGAGGATGCACTGATCCAAATTGATATGAGCGAGTACATGGAAAAATTCGCGGTATCCCGTTTAGTTGGAGCGCCTCCGGGTTATGTGGGTTATGAAGAAGGCGGACAGCTGACCGAAAAAGTACGCCGTAAACCTTATGCTGTAATATTACTTGATGAAATTGAAAAAGCGCACCCTGATGTGTTCAACATCCTTTTACAGGTGTTGGACGAAGGACAGTTGACTGATTCACTAGGCCGCAAGGTTGATTTCAGGAATACCATCATCATCATGACCTCGAATATTGGTGCCCGCCAGTTGAAAGACTTTGGACAGGGTGTAGGTTTCAGCACTAATGCTAAAAACCTGCAAGCCGATACACACTCACGCGGTGTTATTGAAAACGCTTTGAAACGTGCTTTTGCACCAGAGTTTTTGAACCGTATTGATGATGTTATCGTGTTTAACTCATTAGGTAAAGACGAAATCTTCAAGATCATTGATATTGAGTTAGCTTACCTGTTTAGCAGAGTTAATGGTTTGGGCTATAAAATTGAACTTACCGAAGCTGCTAAAGAGTTTATTGCCGATAAAGGTTATGATTCGCAATTTGGTGCACGTCCGTTAAAACGGGCTATCCAGAAATACCTGGAAGATCCGATTGCCGAAGAAATACTAAAAGGCGAATTAAGCGAAGGCGATACCATGGCGGTTGATTATGATAAAGTAACCAACGAAATCACAATCATCGACAAAAAAGGCGAAAGCAAAGAGCCAGAACAAGAAGAACAGAAATAATTGATCTTCTTATTAAATAAACAAAACCCGGCCAAAAGCCGGGTTTTGTTTATTTATAGATCCCTAATATTTAATATATACAACATATATTTTTTACGATAAAACAAAATTCTAAAAAAATCGTTAAACCTTTCAAGGCGATTTGCGTCTTACTGATACAAACAAACACATTTATGAAAAAAATCTTATTTTTATTATTTATAGGTATAGGCATATCGGCCTCTTCATGTAAAAAAGAAACCATAGTAGGGCCGGGCGCTTTAACTATTTTTACCAATGTACAAAGCAGTCAATGGAGTCTTTCTACTACCGGGGCTTTTCAAGGCTATACTGCAGATGTATCTGTACCCGATATCGATAGTTACTATAATGAAAACGGTGCAGTGTTGGTTTATTTGGACCATGGAAATGACGGTGGATTTGAGCTATTGCCTAATGTGAATGGGGGAAATAGCTTATGGTATACTTATAAACAAGGTCACGTGTACCTTAATTCGCAAAATGCAGATGGCTCTGCACCAACACAAAATCCCGGAGCCCTTGCTCTTAAAATAGTTTTAGTACCGTAAGGGTTGGCTTAAGAAATTTTAAAAAAAAGCGCCATGCAATTTGCATGGCGCTTTTTTTATGCTCGTTTTTTTTTATTTCTCCATCTGCTCAATAACCGCCTGGGTTACGCCGGTAAAGGAAAAGCCACCATCGTGGAAAAGATTTTGCATGGTAACCATACGGGTAAGATCGCTAAACAGGGTTACGCAATAATCGGCACACTGGTCAGCATCGGCATTACCCAGCGGACTCATTTTGTCGGCATAATTAACAAAACCATCAAAACCTTTAATACCTGCGCCTGCCGTTGTACGGGTTGGCGATTGTGATACGGTGTTGATACGTACATGTTTTTTGATGCCGTACTGGTAGCCAAAATTGCGGGCAATACTTTCCAGGTAAGCCTTGTTATCAGCCATGTCGTTATAATCAGGAAATACGCGCTGGGCTGCAATATAAGTAAGGGCCAGTACTGATCCCCACTCATTTATCGCATCCATTTTCATGGCCGTTTGCAATATACGGTGCAGGCTTAGGGCTGATATGTCTAATCCTTTGTGGGTAAAATCATAATTGTTTTCGGTATAGTGTATGCTTTTACGCACGTTAACGCTCATACCAATGGAGTGCAGTATAAAATCGACACCACCGCCAAAGTGTTCCTGGGTTTTGGTGAACAGGTTGGTAATATCGTCGCTATTGGTTACATCGGCACCAATAATCGGGGCGTTACACTCTTCTGCCAGTTTATTGAGTTCGCCCATGCGTAAGGCAATAGGGGCATTTGATAGTACAATTTCTGCGCCTTCCTGTACCGCGCGCTGTGCCACTTTCCAGGCGATAGACTGCTCATTTAAGGCACCAAAAATGATTCCTTTTTTACCTTTTAATAAATTATAAGCCATATTTTGAGTTTTTATAATTGGGGATAAAATTAATACTAATTATCGGTTAGCGAGAATTTGACGGAAACAGTTTGGTAACTTATAGATGGTCGTCCGGCTACTATCTCCGGGCGCCATTTTGGTGAGTTTTTCAGAATTCGGATAAGTTGTTGTTCACAATCGTAACCTATTCCCTTTAGTATTTTAAAGTCCTTTAACGAGCCATCTCTTTCAACGGTGAATGCTATTTCAACGGTTCCCTCAACACTATGCAAAATAGCTGCTTCAGGATAGTTCAGTCTTTTTTGTATATAATTAATAAAATTGTTTTTATCACCCGGAAAAACAGCTATTTGATCGATGCTTAAAATACATCCGGAAAAGATATCTATACTGGTTTTAAAATTTTGTGTTAATTTAGGGTATTTTCTAAGCGCTTTAACTTCTATAGGATTTTGGCTGTTTAAATCGTAGACTTTTGCAGGGGGTAAATAAATAACCATATACCTGCTTCCACGGTTCATATATTGAGCATCTATTCTGTAACCAGGATTTAAAATCCTTAGGGTATCCAGTGGTTTTGCTCCTTTTAATTCAAAGTATCCGTTTGTATCTGTTTGGGTATATATAGGATATGCGTTGTGTTCAAGATCTAACTGGGTAGATTCTATAAAAATACCCGTTGCAGGTTTGCCATCAACACCATAAATCAATCCCCTCAAATTAATGGTGTCTTTGGTAATGATTTTTTCATTGCTTTGCTGTGCAAATAAACAGTTAGCTGATAAAATAAAGGCCAGTATTAAAAATAGCTTCATTTTGTTGTATCGTTCTACGTGTAATTAACAGGCATTAATTGCCCAATAACTCCCTTGCATTTTGCAACGCGCTTTCGCCAGGCTTATCGCCGCTGAGCATCTTGGCAATTTCCAGTACACGCTCCTGCTTATCCAGTTGTTTGATGCGGGTGTAGGTAATAGCCGCCGAATCATCTTTGTAAACAAAGTAATGGTTTTGACCTTTGCTGGCAATTTGTGGCAAGTGGGTTATAGTGATCACCTGCAGGTTATCTGCCAGATGTTCCATGATCTGTCCAACTTTATTGGCTACTTCGCCTGATACTCCTGTATCTATTTCATCAAAAATAATAGTGGGCAGCGCGGTATATTGCGCAATAAGCGATTTTATGCTGAGCATCAATCTGGATAATTCGCCTCCCGATGCTACCTTGCTCATCTCTGCCAGTGCATGGCCTTTGTTAGCCGAAAACAGGAAACGTATATGATCGGCCCCGTTTGCCCCCAGTCCTCCTGAAACAGGCAGCGGGGCTATTTCAATTTTCAAAGCCGAATTATTCATCCCCATTTCAGCAAGGCTGGCCAATACTTGTTTTTCAATAGCCGGGATAGCTTTAGTGCGATTTGCGGTTAATTTGGCTGCCAACTTTTCCAGCTCAGTTTTATCAGCTGCTAATTGTTTCTGCAGTTTTTCAACAGTTTCATCACTAAGCAGTACCTTCTGTATTTTAGCTGACAGGTCGTCTTGTATTTCCAATAGCTCAGCATTACTATTTACACGGTGCTTTTTTTGCAGATTGTAAATAAGACTCAGGCGAGTGTTCACTTCTTCAACCCGTGACTCATTGGTATGGGTACGTTGTTCTATGGTTTCAATTTCGGCAGCTATATCTTTTAATTCGATAATGGTACTATTTAGCCGCTCGTGCAGTTGTTCAACCTCAGCATCAAATTTTTCTATCGCACCCAGCTGCTGGCCAGCTTCACGTAACTGTGTTAAGGCAGCCGCTTCACCTTCCTGCATTAAATAGTAGGCACCAAATAAACTGCGTTTTATTTCTTCGGCGTTATTTAAAGCATATAGTTCTTTTTCCAGGAGTTCCTGTTCATCAGCATTGAGGCTGGCCTTTTCCAGTTCATCAAACTGAAATTGAAAATAATCAAGATCAGCCTTTGCTTTTTCGCTTTCGGCTATCAGCTCATTCAGTTTGGCTGTATTCTTCCTGTAGGTTCTAAATTTAGATTGATAGTCATGCAACAGCTCATCATGTTTGGCTACGGCATCAACCACCAGCAACTGAAATTCGGGGTCGTTGATTTCCAGCGTCGCATGCTGTGAGTGGATATCAATTAATTTTTCGCCCAGTTGTTTCAAGGCATTGAGATTTACCGGTGTATCATTTACAAATGCCCTTGATTTGCCATCGGCTGATATTTCGCGGCGTAAAACCGTTTCAGCCTCATAATCTAAATCGTTATCCTCAAAAAAAGATTTTAATTGAAAATCGCCGATTTTAAACTGCCCCTCAATAACACATTTCTTTTGTTGATTAAAGAAGTAACGGCTCTCGGCCCGCTGACCCAGAATAAGCGATAAAGCACCCAGTATGATCGATTTACCCGCCCCGGTTTCGCCGGTAAGTATATTTAAACCTTTGCCAAAGCTTATTTCAAGGTTGTCAATTAACGCGTAGTTATTAATGGTTAGCTTTTGAAGCATAAAAAAAGTATCCTTATTTTATTAAGGATACTAAATTACGAATTTCAATGTATCGGGTTAAAGAATTAACAACTAATTAAAGCCCCCGTTTAATTGTATATCCTGGTAGTTATTTTTATCCTTTAATGTTGCTTCTAATTGCTTGCGACGATCTTCCATGCGTTTTTTGAACTCAGGACTGTTGGTATAATCGCGCAGGTTCTTAGTAGCTTGTTCTAATAACTCCTGTTCTCTTTTAATTTGAGGATTGTTTTGATATGAACGCATTTGCTCACTTATTTTCTTCATAGCAATCTGTTGCTCTCTCCTATCAGGATTGTTATAAGCTTTTCTTACGCTATCACTCATGACCCTTAAAGTTTCAGTTTTTTTGTGAAACTCGGGCGAATCATAATGACCACGCATTTGCTCGCCCAATTTTTTTAGCTGCTCGGTTTGTTGTTTTACTTCTGATGGTATCTTGCTTTGCAGCTCATCCTGATATTTTCGGTAATTTTCATCCTTTCTGTCGTCAGGATAGTTGTGATTATGGGGGATGCCATATTTTTTTTCCAACTGCTCGTTCATCTGTTTAAACTCGGGGCTGCTAAAATATTTCCCAATTTTATCGCCAATTGAACTCATTTGTTTGCTGGTTTGTTGCATTTCAGAGGTTTCTCCCCAGTTTTTTTCCATATCGGCACCTAGTTTTTCTTGCTCTTCCTGTATTTTCTTTATCTCGGGCCGATTATAATATTCTTCCATAACCTTACCTTTTTGTTCAAGTATTTCGGCCTTTTCCTTAAATTCAGGACTGTCATAATACTTGCCTATGGCATCGGCATGTTTGCTTACTTCAGCGGTGAGCTTGTCAAGCTTAGCATCATTAAAATCATCATATACATCGTTATCAATGTTTGTATGCCTGCTTTTAGTTTTTTTAATTACAGCTGATCTTTTAAATTTAATTGTCTTTTTATGTGTGGTATCAGTAAGCAGATTTGTTACAATTTTAGGGTAAGCTACTTTTTTAACAGTTATTTTGCCATCTTTTATAACAGGATTTAACCATGCTATGCTGCTTATACTGGCGGCTATGATGGCTACGGCTACTAACAGGTGCCGTATATTGCCTATTGGTTTCTTTGTTTTCATGATGCGTTCAATTCGGTTTAATAAATGATATTTTTTTCCGGTTGCTGCCAGGGCCATTGGTAAATGAACTTGTCTTGATTGTTCAAGTTTTAACAGTGCCTGGGCATATATTAAAGGTTGGGCTGTAGTTTGTACCACCAGGTCGTCGCACCGGTTTTCGCGTTCCTGGTTTATAATGCGGTTAATTAGTTGGGCAAACGGATTAAAAAAAAGTAATATGGTTACAAATTGTTGTGCCAGATTAAACAGGTAGTCATTACGTTTGATGTGCGATAGCTCATGCAGCAGGATAGCTTCCACTTCCTGAGTTGACAAATAGCTGGTTAATGATATGGGTAAAAGTATAATGGGTTTAAAAAAGCCGATCATGCAGGGTACATCAACCATCCGACTAAAATTGATGCTTACATATTTATTGATACGTAGTTTTTGGCAAAAATTATCTACATAAATCTGCACCTTATCGGCAGGTATCATTGTTTTTTTGATGAGATTTATCTTTTGCCAGTTTAGGCCCATCCTCAATAAATTAAATACTAAACCCGCAAAATATATAGCCGATATATAGGGCAGATATCTTTCAATAACATAATTGTAATAGGTAACAGGCGCGGCTGGTATGGCCGTTTTAGCGGCGAAGCTAAGATGCGGCAACAAAGAAGGCGATGTTATGGCCTGGAGATCAATCCATACATGTGTCTGCACTTGGTTGATCAATGTATAGGCAAACCATCCACCCATCATTAATATACCGATCATGCCCAGGTTATGCTTTTTTCCGGACGACAGTGACGGTGCACAGGTG
Organism: Mucilaginibacter sp.; assembly: GCA_030445275.1. Lineage (GTDB taxonomy): Bacteria > Bacteroidota > Bacteroidia > Sphingobacteriales > Sphingobacteriaceae > Mucilaginibacter. The sequence goes on along the minus strand of JAUCSE010000066.1, from coordinate 5,209 downwards.
AATAACAGGCGCAACGTGAACCAAACCAAAAGGCCCTGCCATAAGGAGTGGATAATAGTGATACCTAAAACCTGGCTTATGTTATAGAACAGATTTTCCATGATACTTATTTTTTATGCTGATCAAACTGGTTAAGATAATTTTTAATAGCGTCAATTTCATCCTTTGATGCGCGGTGCTGTCCAAGCGCCTGTATCACCAGGTTTGAAGTTGAACCCTCAAATACAGTAGACAATATTTTATCCAGCGCGTTGCTTTGAGCCTGCTCCTGGCTAAATAATGCTTTGTATAAATGCGTTTTTGCGGAAGTATCGCGTTCAACCATGCCTTTATCATGCATAATCTGCATGAGTTTTAGGGTAGTAGTATAACCGACATCCTTTGTTTTGGCTAACTCTTCATGCACATCGCGTACGGTACACTGCCCTTTATTCCAGATCACCTGCAATATTTCAAGTTCGCTTTCTGTTGGTTTTATTTCCATTTTTATTTAATACGAATTTCTTCGTACAAATATCTACGATAGATTTCGTATTTGCAAGAATTTTATGAAATTATTTTTTAGAGGAGGTCTTTGGAGGATGCCTGAACGGGGATTTTGTCTGAACCTGGATTCTTATGATTTAGGGATTACCCTGATTTCCTTTAATCAAATAAATAGAACAAAGAAAAAGAGACACTTATAGTATGCCTCCATAGTTCAAAATCGCGTAAATCCTTTAATCCCATAAACGGCGAAGCCCTCTTGAATGCCATTGAAAACAAACAACAGTGAAAGATCCTGGTTCAGACAAATAGGTGGCTATTTCTGCAGTGTTTGGTATTTATTACCATTAGCCGGGTCGGCTAGCACTAATATGTTCATAGCCTGTATCCGCTCCTGTGGATCAGCCTTGCTGTATAGTGATACCAGTTCATCACTTTTGGCGGTATAAAATATAAGCGGGAACATGGAGCCAACCCGTTGTCTGTCTATTTGCTGCAGATCAGGCAAGAGCGAACTAATCTCTTTACGGCCTTTGGCAGCATTCTCGGCCATTACATCAAGTCCGTTGCGATGATAGTCATACATAAAGCTGCGCAGTGGGGCATAAACTTTATTGTTCAGATTTTCGCATAACCAGTACCGGTTAATGTTACCATCAAAAGCCTTCCACCCGCGATATGATCCTGTTTGTGCATTGTTAATTACGGTTTGCGCATTGGCAAAATAGGGAGAACCGCCATACAACGAAAAAGTATCATAATCAAGCCCTATAATAATATAGGCATAAAATGCCATGATAGAACTCAGGTTGCTTTGAAAGCTTTGGTCGGTATAATCAATGGTTTGCCCTTCGTTGTATATAAAATCAACATCTTTATCATTAAGTTTTATCAATGTTGAAGTATAGGTTGAGTTGTAAACAGGCCTTGATGATTGTACCTGTAATTCGCCGCTGAAATTGCTGCTGCCATCCCAGTTGGTAATGTTCAGCACAAAATTACAGTCAATTCTTTCCTGGGGTAATATGGGGTCGGCTCCCCATTTACGACCATTTAAAAAATCCTTCATGGCCGTTTCCAGTGTTTCGAAAACATGCTTGTTAGTACCCTGTATCTTAGGCGACAATACTTGTACCCGGGCATTCAGGTCCTGGGCAGTAATGCGAAAGCTCACCAGGCTTAAAACTATATAAAGCAATATTTTTTTCATCCGTTAAGGAGTTGTGCTAATTTAAGGCAAATGTCACGTGCCACCGCATCTTTACTTTTAAGCTCAAATACTGTTTTTTTCAGGTTGCGGTCAATAATGGTTACTTTATTGGTATCCTTTTTAAAACCGGCCCCGGCATCGTTAAGCGAATTTAGCACAATAAAATCAAGATTTTTCCTTTGCAGCTTGCTTATTGCATTTTGTTCCTCATCATTGGTTTCCAGGGCAAAACCTACCAGCACCTGGTCCTTAGCTTTCTGTTCACCTAAAGTTTTTAAAATATCGATGGTTTTTTTGAGTTCGATGTTCAGGCCGCCATCCTGTTTCTTGATTTTTTGTGGGGCAACATGAGTAGGGGTATAGTCAGCAACGGCCGCGCTCATGATACAAGCATTGGCATTTTTAAAATTACTTTGACAGGCCATCAGCATTTCGGCAGCTGATGTTACGTCTATCCGTTTTACCGTTTGCTGTTTGCTTACCTGTGCTGTTGGCCCGGTGATCAGGGTAACATCGGCACCCATCGAGGCTAATTCATCAGCAATTGCAAATCCCATTCTGCCTGATGAATGGTTGCCTATAAAACGTACCGGGTCAATAGCTTCATAAGTTGGTCCCGCGGTAACCATGATCTTTTGATCAGCTAAAAGGCGTTTTTTTTTTAGGGATGATGATAAAAAATCAACGATCTCTTCGGGTTCGGCTAATCGCCCTTCACCATATAGGCCGCTGGCCAGTTCGCCATTAGCGGGAGATATTAAGGTATTACCGAATGATTGCAATCTGGCAACATTTTGCCTGGTAGCCGGATGCAGCCACATATCCAAGTCCATAGCCGGTGCAAAATAAACCGGGCATTTGGCCGATAGGTAAACGGCTGATAATAAATTATCGCAAAGGCCATTTGCCATTTTTGCCAGTGTATTGGCGCTTGCCGGGGCTATAACCAGCATATCGGCCCATAGTGCTAATTCTACATGGTTATTCCACTCGCCGGTATCCGGTTTAAAATAGTTAACCAAAACTGGGTTTTTAGAAAGTGTTGAAAGGGTAAGAGGAGTTATAAAGTTGGTGGCATCAGCAGTCATTACCACACGTACATGAGCGCCGGCTTTAACTAATAGTCGTACCAGGAGGGCCGATTTATAAGCGGCAATACTACCGCATACTCCTAAAACAATGTTTTTACCTTCAAGCATTTGATGTAAGTCAAAATTCAAAAGTCAAAATTCAGAAGAACTTTAACTTTACAGTATGAATATAGCTTAAAAAATTAAAAGCCAAAACTCAAAAAAGGCGTAGCCTTGCATTTTGAATTTTGACTTTTAGCTTTTGAATTTAAAAGAGGCTTATGCTTCTTTAGTAGGGTTACGGTAGTAAACCTTATCATCTAAAAACTCCTGAACTGCAACCAATGATGGTTTTGGTAGTTTCTCGTAGTATTTAGAAATCTCGATTTGCTCACGGTTTTCAAAAACCTCTTCCAGGTTATCGTTTGATGATGCAAACTCAGAAAGTTTTTGGTGTAACTCTTCTTTAATGTTATTTGATATCTGGTTCGCTCTTTTTGACATAATTACAAGCGACTCATATATATTGTTAGTGTTTACATCCAGCTCGCGTAAATCGCGGGTTACAGTGCTGCTTGCTACTGCTGGTTTGTTGGTGTTATTTGCTGTCATATATTAATTTTTTTAATATGGTATTTTTTGTTGCTGATTCTTTTCAGATGGTGGTTGTGCTTTTACAGTGTCTTTCGAGGCTATTTTTCTAGCTACTTTATAATCACTTAATGCTTCGGCCAGTACGCGTTTGGCATTTTGTATACCACGTTCGCTTTCCTTCTCATAATCTTTGGTTTCGCGACCAAATTTACTGGTCGGATATTTCTCATTAAACTGATTGGCATAAGTTATAGCCTGAGTATAACGATCTTCCTGTTTATCCTCACGGCTATGGCTTGCGTATTGATACTGGGCCTTTACAATGAGGTATTCCATTTCTTCGCCATACTTGGTATCAGGATAATCGCGCAGGGCATTGTTGAATGCTATAACTGCCGATTGATAATCGCTGATGATTAAATATAACTTAGCATTGGCATAGGCCTTTGTTTCCAGCTTATCGCGCAGGTTTTGTATCAGTTTACTTGCTTCGGTAACACGATCGCTTTTTGGATACAGGTTGATAAATAACTGCAGGGCCTCAATTGCCTTTAAGGTATTATCCTGATCAAGCGAGTATATAGGCGAATCAAGGTAGTAGCAATATGCCGAAAAGAAACGGCATTCCTCCGCCCTTGTGCTTGATGGATAAGTATCAGCAAAGGTTTTGAAGTGATATCTTGCAGCAGTATAATCCTTCAGTTTATAGTTGGTGAAGGCATAATAATAAAACAGATCCTCTGCTTCGGCACGTCCGCGGTAACGTTCAACCAGTACCTCAAATAAACCTAAAGCCTTGTTATAGTCCTTTTGATTGTAGTATTTAATGGCCTCCTGGTATTTTTTGGCATAATCGTTACTTGCCTTTAACTTTTCGTATTTGCTTTTACAACCGCCAAGTGTAATAAATAACAGAGCTAAAACACTGGCTAATAACGTAAGTTGCTTTTTAAACATTTTGCAAAGATAGGTGAATAATATAAATCAGTCAATTATTTATTTAGGGGCTAATATATAACGCCGTTTTGGCTCCTGTTATATATATTAAGGTATTTAACATCTTTTAACTATTGCTGATTTAAAGAGACTGTAAATGTACAATAGTAAATCTGTTATACAGGTATGCTTAAATACATTATTAATAACAACCATTACTGCTTTATATAGTATATATATAAAGAGCAAATTTACTGGGGGATGATTCTATTGGTTATTTGTTATAGGCAGCTTCTTTTTGGTTATGCACTATATATTATATACGGTGATGTTACTGATGGGGTATCAATTGGTGGCAATAATACTCCCGTTAATGGGTGTACTATATAATAGGTATATCATGGATATTGCGAAAAGAGGATAAAATTTTAACAATGGATACACCAAGCGGTAGTTTTTAATGACAGATGTAAGCCCTGTATCCTGAATATTGTAATAGATAAGGACTATTTTGATATATACCGGGCTGTGGATTGGGTTTATTGAACAATGTAGAATTACCAGCTCATATGGACCTGCTTACTATAGAATGGTGCTTTTTAGGTATGATTGACTAGTAACTCCATGGTTCGTCAAAATTTTTCATACTGATTTGCAAAGTGTTATGATTTTGTCTTGGTTTTTCTTTAAAAGAGTTTGCAAAATTGAAAACTCTCCCTACCTTTGCAGCCCGCAAATAAGGAAGCGGTGTTGTTCTTAGAAAGGTTATTGAAGCGGTTTTAAAGTGGAATTAGTGAGATTGATAAGGGGAAAAATAAAGACGAAAAAGACTTCAAATAAAATTTCGGATTTTCAAAAAGGTTTATACCTTTGCAACCCGCAAAAGAGGTAGAAAAGGGAGCGAAAAAGCGGG